>NZ_AP024896.1:0-312539 GCF_024347055.1 Vibrio porteresiae DSM 19223 | reverse complement strand
ACACACAGTAAGAAGAGAGTAAGCAACAAAATGGCAAAACCAATTTGTGCTCGAATAGTCAGCATTTTTAGCATGTTATCGTCCTTTAAATACATGAAAAATGTCTTCTTCAACCGAGAAGAAAACGAATAGATGTACAACCAAGCCAAATGCAAAGTGTTATTCGTTGTTTGTGTTTTGCACATCTGCAACATCAGCCGTTAGCAACATAGGTGCACAGTGCTAATGACTAAACTATTGAGAGTTACTTTTAGCGTAGACAGGATGGTGGGTTTTACCACTAAAGGAAGGCAAGTATTTACAAAATGATAAGTCTCCCATTTTCAGGCAATGAGAGACTTAAGTTATTTAGGCAATTAAGAAGCGTTGGAGAGAGGTTGGTGACCTTGGTCAAGATGAACCATGTCGACCATATCGTCGCCAGAGACTTGATACGCTTGGCCAAATCCCTTCACGTACAAACCTTGGGTTACGGTCAACTGATATAAGGTAAAATCTTGCAGCTGAGAAAGATTGTCGATGATATCGCCAAAGCGTGCTTGCATCTGTCCAATCACTTGTGTCCAAAGCTCGGTTTCACGTTCAACTGCCTTGGCAGTTGCATCGAAGGTCAGACGTTTACGCGCGTAAATCTGCGCCGCTTCCGCTTCATCTTCAATCATCATCAGTGACACATTCGGATTCACATCCAAGTTACGTGCATGTTTAGCAATATGAGAAATCAGGACAAAGTAGCCATGTTGATTTTGCACAAACGGCGCGTAGCTGACGTTAGGTCGCCCTTGTTCATCCACTGTGGCTAATTGCAGGGTGCGTCGCTCTTGGCGAAAGGCTTGAATCTCCGGCTCTAAGCGGCTTTGTAAGCGCTCCTGCTTTACTTTTGGATCCATACACTATTCCTCATCTAATGACTGATATTGTTGTTTTAATTGAATAAATTTTTCTACTTGCTCTGGAAACAGACGACGCTGCTCATCACGACCAAGATAGATTTTAAAAATGGAATCGCCATGTTCGGAGAAGAACCCAAAATAGTGGCTCTCTTTTCCCATAAATGGGCGACTTAACAAAGCGATATAAGCAATTGCATCCAATTTCAAATGGCCGTGAAGTTGACCTTCCTCGCCCATCAAATTGTAGTAACCACGGGCAAACTTCCCGAGTGGTAAAGGCGCTTTTACTTCAAAAATCGAGCCACCGGAGTGGACAATCACCGTTACCGGCCCCCACTGAGCAATCGCTTCCAGTAAGGATTGAGCTTCCTTACCCGGCATAACCGATGCCATTTCATGTGGGAAAGCACACACGATATCAAATTCACTGACCCCAAGGCGATTAGCCATGTCTCCAGGCAGCAGGTTGGGCTCATCAGCCATCAGTTGGGTGATTTTTTGCCTTAATACTTGCATGGTTATCCCCTTTTAGGATTATGCGATTTTCAACTTTGCTGTCTGGTGAGACAGCACTTCAATACACGCCTGTGCTAATGTCACAGACCAAAAACGTCCGGCTAATGTCGCCACAATATAGTTGGGTTCAATGGTGACTAACCCGAGATCTTGCCAACGATGAAAGAGCGGAGCCAAATAATCAAACGCATCTTCTAAATCGAGCGACTGGTAATCGGCGCGACGCAGCACCCCGGCATCAAACCCAGATTTGAGCGTGGCAAACATAGGCTCAAGTGGATGCTGACTGAACATCATGGCAATCGGTGTCTGCCCAGCTTCCATCGCTTCCATGTATTTATCCAGTTGGCGATGTTGCATCAAGGTATAACCACCTAAGTTGCCGCCCGCACCACAACCAATTGGTAGCACTTCCGCATACGTTTTGGCTAAGCTGTTGTACTGGCTACGTTCTCGGTTATCGGTGGCCCAGTGATTCACACTCAAGGTTTTTAGATGGTGCTTATCAAAAAACTCCACACCTAAAGCAAACATACTGGCTTTGTCTGGCGTGGTTGCGGGGGCCGGTAAACGCCCTTTTTCCACCAAATTCAGCATAGGCGCATCACCACCCACCATCAGCTGATACAAATCGATACCATGTGCGCCAGTGGTCATAAAATCTTGGAGATCTTGTTCAAAAATTGCCAAGGTTTGATGAGGTAACCCGTACAGCAGATCAATCACGATTGGGGCAAGTTGGGTTGAGCTCAATTCCGTAAGACGCTGCAGTACCGTTTCACGTTCATCAAGGCGTTTTGCCGCTCGTCTCACTTGCGTATTAAAGCTTTGCACACCAAAGGAGAAACGGTTAAAACCACCCGCTAACGCCTTATAGAAGGTCTCATCACTAAAGCGGTTAATGCGCCCTTCCAAGGTAATTTCGCAGTCGCCAGTCAAAGGGAAATGGGAACGAATCAGCTCACCTAACTGCTGAATTTGATCGGCACTTAAGTCGGTTGGTGTACCGCCGCCGACATACACGGCGTGGAATTCACTTGCCTGAGTCCAAGGCAGCGCCGCTTTTAGCTTTATCTCTTGCACTAAAGCCGCAAAGTAACGATCCACGAGCTGACGACTTGCTGCGTTTTGGAAAAAGTTGCAGAAGGTACAACGTACCCGACAAAACGGAATATGGATATAAAGACACCGACGACGTGGTGGCGTTAATGCTCCACTCTCTTGGGTAATATGTTGCCATACCGTGCCTTGCTGAGGTGGTGCTACAGGTCTAACACCACCAGCTGCGTGCGCTCCGCGCTTAGCAGTAAAAGCAAAACGTAACGGATCTTCCGTGTCCTGACCAATCACATGTTGGTCAAAAAGGCTTAAGTCGAGCATAACGATATCTCAGGCAAGGGCAGAAAACTGCCATGAAAAGCAGATGACTGGATCATAATTAGATGCAAATGAGAATGCAATTGATAATTGATCTTATTTGGATAATGCTAGATACTCAGCATCTAACTAATCGCGTCCGGTTTTCGCCTTGCGTATGTCGTCGAGACCGGCGCCTCAAGTCATGTGATTAAAGAGAAAAATTATGAAAGTCACCTTCCAACCCGCGCTCATCGCTTCATTATGCGCCACCCTTTTTGCTCCTAACCTTATGGCTCAAGAACGGATTGTCAGTGCGGGTAGTGCCGTTACTGAACTGATCCTCGATTTAGGTGACAAGCAAGACCTCGTGGGTGTGGATGTGACCAGTATCGGCCGCGATACCGCTCAGTTGCCACAAGTTGGCTATCATCGTCAACTTGCTGCCGAAGGGATTCTCGCCTTAAAACCGACCCAACTAATCGGTTCAACCGAGATGGGGCCGGATACCACCCTCAATCAGCTGCGCCAAGCCGGGGTTAAAGTCACCGTATTAGAGACAGATAACACCGCCCAAGGTCTCATTGACCGCATTGATCAACTAGGCAAAGTGCTTGATAAACCTCAGCAAGCCGACCAATTAAAACAGCAAGTGACTCAAACGTTGAATAAGCTCCGCGCTAATACCCCCAAGCAGCAAAAGAGAGTGTTGTTTGTTCTAATCCATGAAGGTCGTGCGGCCAATGTTGCAGGAAGTGACACTGTACCGGATGCCATCATCTCGTTAGCGGGAGGGACTAACCCTGCGGCCCATTCGGTTCAATCCTATAAACCGCTATCGAAAGAAGCTTTGATCGACATGCAACCTGATGTGGTGTTAGTCAGTGGACGCAGTTTCGCACAAATGGGGGGAGTGGATGCCATTTTACAAGCTCTGCCAACCTTAGCGGTCACCCCTGCCGGCATCAATAAACAGATCTATACCATTGATGGTCACGCGCTGGTCGGCGGTCTGGGCCTAAACAGCCTGAAACAAGCGGTCGCACTGCAAAAACAACTTTACCCAGAGGCAAATTAGTCGTGCTGCGTTCTGCTCCTTTACCACTGATTATGCTAAGCATGGTGGCGTTACTGGTGGTGCTAATGGTCTCATCGATTACCGTTGGCCCCATGGATATCACCTTTACCACCAGCTTAAATGCGCTGCTGTTTCCATCGGCCAACACCAATCAGCCGGTCGATTTAGTGATTCATACCATCCGACTACCCCGCACTCTTTTGTGTGTGCTGGTCGGAGCCATTTTGGCGCTGTGTGGTACGGTGATGCAGGGGCTATTTCGTAACCCACTGGCTGAACCGGGAATTATTGGTGTGTCGTCAGGCGCTTCATTGGGAGCCGCTTGTGCCATCGTTCTGTTTGGCAGTAGTGCTTTTATTCCAACATGGCTTATGTCGACTTTACTGCCGTTGTGCGCATTTGTCGGCGGCGCATTAACGACGGTTATTGTCTATCGTCTTGGTACAGCGCGACACGGTACGTCGGTCACCATTATGTTGCTTGCCGGGATTGCGGTCAGTGCACTCAGTGGCGCGGCAATTGGGTATCTCAATTATGCCGCCGATGATCAAATGCTACGCGACCTTACGTTATGGTCGATGGGATCTCTTGCTGGTGCAACTTGGCATAACATCGCACTCTGCGCCGTCGTTTTGGTCGTGCTGCTGGGCTTTTTTATCTGGCGAGCTCGCGCGCTTAATGCACTGCTGCTTGGGGAAACCGAAGCAAAATACCTAGGAATTGCAGTACAACCACTCAAAAGAGAGCTGATTTTACTCAGCGCGATCGGTGTGGGTGTGACAGTGAGTGCAGCAGGGCTTATTGGCTTTGTAGGATTAGTCGTACCGCACTTAGGTCGGATGTTGGTTGGCCCAGATCATCGCAACCTCATTCCGGTATCTACCTGCCTTGGAGCGCTATTACTCACGGTTGCCGATATGGTTGCTCGGGTCGCTGTTGCTCCCGCAGAGTTGCCGATTGGCATTATCACGGCGTTGGTCGGCGCGCCCTTCTTTCTCTATCTTTTGATCCAACAAAAAGGAAGTACCTTTTGAACGCGGTTAATGCTCTTTCCGTTCGCAATCTCAGCTATTCATTAGCAGGCAGGTCATTACTTAATAACATTTCGTTTGAGCTGTTTGGTGGTGAACTCACCGTTTTATTAGGTCCTAATGGTGCGGGGAAAAGTACGCTCCTAAAATGCCTCGCGGGAGAGCAACATGCGACTGGGGAGATAGGCTATTTGGGCAAAAAAGAGTGGTCTGCTCATGAGCTTGCCCAGCATATGGCGTTGTTACCGCAGCACAGCACACTCAATTTTCCGTTTACCGCGCAAGAGGTGATTGAACTGGGCTCAACACCACTAACGATGACTCGGCGTGAATGTCGCTATCATGCGCAACATTACAGTGAATTGACGCACACCCAGCATCTACGTTCGCGTCTTTATCCGACACTATCCGGTGGGGAAAAGCAGCGCATTCATATGGCTCGCGTGCTACTGCAACTGCATCAAGCTGAGCAGCAGGCAATCTTACTCCTCGATGAACCAACCTCAGCTCTCGACCCTGAACATCAACACCAAACTTTACGTTTAGCACGCCGTTTGGCACACGAACAAAATTATTGTGTTGTTGTGGTACTGCACGATCTGAATTTGGCCGCCCAATACGGTGATCGCTTATTAACACTCGCACACGGAGAGATCTTTCAACATGGCAGCCCTTGGGATGTATTAACCCCTGAACATATCGAAACACTCTACGGCTACCATACCCAAATCATCTCACACCCCACGATGGGATATCCGGTGGTGCTTCCTCGTTAAGCATCATTAAAAAGGGCTTACGCTATCAAACGTAAGCCCTTGTCTTGCCTCTCCTATCGCGTCTATGCGAGTGCGCCGCACGATAATCGACAATTATGCATTACTCATCACAACCAGCGATTTACCAATGAGCTGTTCAATTTGCTTATCGCATCCTTCGCCGAAATTCTGCTTAGTTAATTTATACAAACGCTCTAAAGCATGATGAGAAAACTCCGTGGCGCGTTCTGCTGTCACAATGTGATGAAAAAGTAAGCGCAAAATCGCCACAAACTCTGAGTTTTTCAGTGCCAAACGCCAGCTTTCTGTAAACGCATCAATGCCATTATCAAACTCTAAGTGAGTGACCAGCATCTTAAAGATACGGTTATCCAATGCTGACGCAAAATCCGTTTTTTTCGGGAAATGGTGGCTAATACCTGTGCGTGAAACCCCGGTTTGCTGACTCAAAGTGGTATACGACATCTTGTCATAACCTAGCCGAATTAATTGATCCACTACGGCATCCATGATCTTCTGGATCGTGACTTCAGTATCTTCTTTACTACGCTTTGGCATCTTATGGGCTCTACTTAACTATCTCTAAAAATTACCGAAAAAACATAACGACAATTACTTAACTCTCATGAATATTTCTCGTCAACAAGGATAGGTGAAATATGCGCTCAGTTACACATAAAAATCGAATTTAGAAGAATTCCGTTACAAATATGTCAATAAATGTATTTGAATAAAATGTTCTTTAGCCGAACTTATGGTCAACGTTTTCAGCGCCTATGCAAAATTCATCCATTAGATTGATTTATGAGTACGTTGGAGTTACGCAAGCAGTATGTTACACAAATAATACGTGCCAATATATCGGTCGTCTCGTTACTGATACATTGATAGAAATCACATTATAAGAAACCAGACGCGTATTGGAAGCTTTTATTTACCCGATGAATGACGGTAAAACTTAATAAATAGCTTCGGGTTTAATTTGGCATCTTTTCCTAGGAGCGGTAAAATACCCCTGTTTTTTATAAGAGGATAACGAGATGAGTAACGAAAGCTGCGTAGAAAATGAAGTATGTGAAGCCTGCGGTTGCGCTGGACAAATGGGCTACGTCATCGGTGAAGGTGATGAAGTTGCAGAAGTGTCAATCTTTGGTGAAAGCAAAGCCTTACTCCTCAGCGAATTTGATAAATATGTCGCTCTAGCTCAACAAGTGAATAAAAACGTTGAACATGAAATTTCTCCACTCGCTGATGATGCGAAAGAGCTTCACGCTCGTTTCAAATTCGAAGTTAGCGCAGAAAAAATCATTTTCGAACTTCGTTCTCGTTCACTCGCAAAATAAGTTTGCTTACGCTTTTGCGTCATATCAAATCCGCTTCGAATGGAGAATATGAGTTGCTCAACAACCATTCGAAACGAGAACTTATCGTAGGCGAGCTTAGGCTCGCTTTTTTAACGCCTATTTTTATCATCCACGTCATTGAACTGCTCTTCTAAGTACTCTTCTGCCTTTCACTTATTTTCTGTTACTATCAATAACAGACCTAACTGAGTTAAGACTGGCACATATGTTACGTAACCTATTGATGATATTCATGATGTGTGGAGCAATATCCGCCTATGCTGTCCCGCTCGACCAGTATCACATTCTTAATTACCTCGATAACTACGGCAATTTGGATTTGCGTAATAAGCCTTATACTGCCCTGCCATCTGGGTTAGAAGTGAAAGGCAATTTGAATATCGCTAATACGCCGATCAAAGCACTTGCCGACGGGATTCATGTGTTAGGTAGCTTAGACGCCTCAAACAGCGCACTCGCCAAAATCCCTAAAACCGTCACGATTCGCGGTTACGCCAATTTACTTGGTAGCAAAATTACCAATTGGCCAAGAGGCATTAAAGTGGGCGGCTATCTTAATTTTACCGATACTCCCTTAGCCAAGTTGCCACCAAGGCTGCGCGTCAAAGGGGATTTGAGCGTCATTCGCACTCCACTGACTGAGTTACCGGACGGTTTAATGGTGGAGGGGAACCTCTATATTGGCGGATCTAAAATCACCACCTTTCCAGCCAACCTAACAGTGAAAGGCAATATCTATCTGGGTGGGAATCGCATTAGCCAGTGGCCAACTAACCTACAATTGGGTGGGGCTGTTGCGCCATAGAAACGAAAAAAGGAGAAACCAAGTCTCTCCTTTTTCGTGATTCACTGACCGCGGATTAACGCTGATTGCGAACTGGGTTAGCGTAGCTATCGAGTAAGAATTTATGTGCATCCTTCGGCAGCTTAGCCAATTTGTTCGCTAATGTGGCTTTCACTTCAGGCGTAATGTCATCGTGAGTTTCACCAGCAGCCAACAAGTTAATTGGGTAAAGCTTGTAATGCTCATGAATCTGGCGATCAATTTCTTGTGCCAACGCTTCTGGAGTTTCAAAGCCTTGCTCAATCACTTCGCCAAACGCCACATGCACACGACCTTTATCACCAATAATGCCTTGGATAATGCTTTCGATATCTTCAAACTCACCTTTTTCATAAGCGCCTTTCGTTGCTTTTTCATAAAGTTCGCGAGCTTTTGCGATATCACATGGGTCGTTCTCGTAAGAGATAGAAACTGGCACAATTTTCAGCAAACGCATGTAATCGGCAAATTCCACTTTCTGCTTACGACCTTCGACATGAAACATCTTCAAAATCGCTGGATCAGTAAAGTCATTACCATCTTTTGCACGCCCTTCTTTCTGTGCAATCCAAATGGAATTACCCGTTTCCAGTGAGTGTTTGATGTATCCAGAAAGTGTACCCAAGGCTTTCATCATTTCACGCGGACCTTTCGCCGAACGTTTCACAATGAAGCTTTTGTTCAATTTCATTAACTCGGTCGCACAAGGCTTACGCAGCAAGTTATCACCAATGGCAATACGCACAGTACGGTGACCATGAGTGTATAGACCATAGTTAACTAAAGCGGGATCCATCGCGATATCGCGGTGGTTTGAGATAAATAGATAAGCAGTGTTTTTGTCTAGTTTATCCAGCCCAGAATAGGTCACACCCTTGGTTGTGTGCTCTAAACTCAGATCCATGTACTTTTTCACTTCCATTTGGATTGCATCCACAGAAGTCAGTTTTGCCCATTTAAACTTCAAATACGCTTTAACGAATGGGCTCATTAAAGATTTTATCCAACTAGGTTGGCGCTCAAAACGATGATGTAATATTGCAGAGATAAACTCTTCATCGTTAATTAGCCTGCTAATCGCAGCAGGAATTTCATCGTCATGGTACGGACGAATCTCAGCATAAGGATCGTTTGTTGTCGTTGTCATTGTTTTGTACATCAAATAAAAAGCTGGCTTATTCTACGCGTACTCATCATTACTCGCAGCTATCATAAGCCCATAAATTCACAGGTCTGACCAGAATAGAAAATCAACTCTAACAGTTCAAGTTGGCTTTTGACATTAGAAACGGTAATCTTAGCGCCCTTAATTCCATGAGGTACCCTATGAACTACGCGATTTCGTCTGACTTTTGCCATTTCTCTTCACTAGAAACGACATCTCGTAAACGAGCGACCAAGCACAGTCTAATCCATGTAGAACAAGGACTTATGCTTTGTCGTTTGGGTAAAGTTGAATATGCGGTCGAGGCAGGTCAATCTTTTTGGATTCCGCTCGAATGCCTAAACGCTCTAACCTTTTTCCCAAATACGACGCTAACTCGCGTCGATTTTTCCGTTCGACTCCAAGAAGCGTTTCCTCATCAGGCAGGTTACATTCAACCTAATGATCTTAGCTTAGCGATCATCAAACGTTTAAAAAATACGTCTCGTGACATGCCCGCTTTCACGCATCTTACACAATTGTTAAAAATAGAGGCTATTGAACTTCGCCCACAATTAGCAATCAGTGAGTTAAGTCACCAAATTTCCGATTGGCAGCCACAAAAGTCTCATCGTCTTGCAAAAGAGATGCATATGGTGCTGACCGTGAGAGAAGCGATCAAGCGTCATCAATCTGGAGCTAAACGCACTGACATCATCGCGGATCTCTTTAACGGTGACGAAATACAGTTTACGCAATGGATGACCTTAATTTCCGAAACCACGCTATAAGTGAGATTGCTCCCCAATACGCAAAAAAGGCCACGATGTTATCGTGGCCTTTTTCATTCCCTACATACCTTCTGCCACAATTAAACCAATTGCATATTGCTGTGTTAATTATTTATAACCCAATGATAAAACTTGGTTTTATATATAGTTCCTTTTGAAACAATATTTTACATCCGTTATAAAATAGCGTTATATTGTTAAGAACGTTAACTTATAAATCCCTTTTCAAACATTCCAATAACATTGGCAAATCTTCGACGCGCTAACTATTCTTTCTAGCAATAGCATTGATCTCTGTTCAACAGTGGGAATGCGCTTGCAACCGGTTCCTCACGCGGTCGTTGACTCATCATGCCAATATTGACAAAGGGAAGTCTGTTTTTCCCAAACAAAAAAAGCCCACAACGCTTTTTATTATTCAAATAACACTGGACAGCAATGGATTAAATCATGGCGTTTCAACGAAATATCACTAGGCGTAAATTTCTGATGGCCTCAGTGGTCGCTTTGCCAATGAGTCAATGGATACTCAATGGCTTATCGGCTGCCGAAGCAACAGAGCTTGCCGCCCCAAATCTTGACGATTACAAACCTTCTTTTTTTAATGCCAAAGAGTGGCTTTTCATACTCGCAGCGACGGATCAGTTGATCCCTGCTGGCGGTCAAGGAAAGGCGCCTGGCGCATTAGAGACCAATGTTCCGGTTTTCATTGATCAGCAGTTAGTCGACAGTGAATTTGGTAAAGAGATTTATATGCAAGGCCCATTTCACGTCGATTTACCGGCGACCAAGGGCTACCAAATTCCGTTCTACCCGCAGCAGATCTATCAAACAGGCATTGCCTTAACCGACAAATGGTGTGTTCAGCAGATGGGTAAGCCGTTTGCCGAGCTCAGTGCTGAACAAAAACAAGCGGTGTTGACCCAGTTGCAAAAAAATGAAATCGACTTTGCCGCTTTTGATGAGAAAGCCCTCAAAGCCTCGCAGTTTTTCAGTCAACTTCTTGATGACACACAACATGGTTACTTAGCCGACCCTATGTACGGCGGCAATAAAGGCATGAAAGCTTGGATTGCCTTAGGTTTCCCTGGTGCTCGAGCCAGCTTTACCGAATGGGTAAAACAACACAACATCCCTTACCCACTAGGGCCAGTCAGTATTCTGGGCGAACGCGCTTAACCGCGTTGCGACAAAAAGGTTTTTACTATGTCAGTAATTGAGAAAAAAGAAGTTGATGTCGTTGTCTGCGGCCTAGGTTGGGCTGGCTCTTTGATGAGCATTGAACTGGCGATGGCGGGATTAACGGTACGTGCTTTGGAAAAAGGTCCAGATCGTTCTTATAAAGAGATGGCTTATCCAAAACCTGCGGATCAATATGCTTATGCGATTCGTAATAAGGTCATGACGACTCCTGCGGATTCAGCGGTGACGTTTCGTTACAACATGAAAGAAGTGGCTGTGCCCACTCGTAAATGGGGCTTCTTTGTCCCTGGCGGCGGCGTCGGCGGTTCTGGTTTGCACTGGACTGCAGTATTGCTTCGCCCGACCCCAACCGATATCAAACTCAAAACCTACGCGGATGAAGCATATGCTCCGGGGATTTTGGCCGAGAATATGCGCATTATGGACTTCCCATTTACGTGGGATGAAATTGAGCCTTACTTTACCAAATTCGAAAAAATCTGTGGTTTATCTGGTAATACCGGGAACCTGCGTGGCGAAATTCTTGAAGGCGGTGACCCATTTGAAGGTCCGCGTTCAGAACCTTATCCGCTTCCTGCGTTAGAAGATACACTCAACTGCTCCATGTTCGCAGAAACGGCCAAGAAAATGGGCTATCACCCATTCCCTAACCCTGCAGCGATCGCCTCAAAGAGCTGGACTAACCCTTACGGCAACCAAATTGCACCATGTAACTATTGCGGTTACTGCAGTAAGTATCCATGTTTGAACTACTCCAAAGCATCACCACAAAGTGCGGTGATGGATGCATTAAACCGCATGGAAAACTTCTCTTATGAAGTGAATGCGGAAGTTATCAAAGTGGTATTGCATGATGACAAGAAAACCGCCAAAGGCGTGCTCTATGTCGACGAAAATGGCAACCAATGCTTCCAACCAGCCAAAATCGTGGTGTTGAGTGGTTTCCAATTGTACAACGTGCGCCTGATGCTGCTCTCTGGTATCGGTAAACCTTACAACCCGATCACCGAAGAGGGTGTGGTGGGACGCAACTATGCGTTCCTAAGTAACGGCGGCACAACCATGTTCTTCAAAGATAAGAACTTCAATCCATTTGCTACGGCTGGTGCAACTGGCCAGATGTTCAACGATATCTCTCCAGGCAACTTTGATGGCCCTAAGCTTGGTTTTATCGGTGGCGCCAAAATACACAGCTCTCAAGCAACTGGTACTCCTATCGGTACTGCCCTACCTCCAGGCACGCCAAAATGGGGCATGGCATGGAAAGAAGGGATGGAAGAGTGGTACGGCCACTCAATGAAGTTGAGTATCACAACAACGTGTATGTCGTATCGTGATATGTATCTTGACTTGGATCCAAACTACACCGACAAGTATGGCTTGCCATTACTGCGCATGACCTTTAACTGGCAGCCAAACGAGCTAAAACTTCAGCAGTATCTGAAGAAACTCGTCGGTGGTATTGCCGATGAGATGAAACCGGATCATCGTTCAGATAGCTACTTGCCAATGGACGCAAATTTCGATGTGACTAAGTACGTTTCAACCCATAACGTGGGTGGTGCCGTAATGGGTGATAACCCAAAAACCTCTGCACTCAATAAATATCTGCAAAGTTGGGATGTACATAATGTCTTTGTACCTGGTGGTAACGCATTCCCGCAGAACTTCCAGGCCAACCCAACCAATACGATTGGGGCGATCACCTTGATGGCTGCGCAGGCAATTAAAGATCATTACATTCATAATCCCGGTCCACTGGTACAGGCTTAACATCATGAAACAACGTACATTAAAACGCCTCTTATGGGCAAATATGCTGCTGTTTCCTGTGGCAGGAAGTGCACTGGCGGCAACCGCATCAGACAATGAAGCACAGCTGATAAAACAAGGGGAATATCTCTCCCGCATGGGCGACTGTATGGCATGCCATTCTGTTGCAGGAAAACCTGAATATACTGGCGGCTTAGCCATCAATTCAGGCTTGGGAACGATTTACTCCACCAATATCACTCCCGATAAGCAAGTGGGTATCGGCAACTACACTGAACAGCAATTTGCTGATGCAGTCCGTAAAGGTATTCGTGCCGATGGCAGTCACCTTTACCCAGCAATGCCTTACCCTGATTATGCAAAAGTGACGGATGAAGATATCCACGCTCTGTACACCTATTTTATGAAAGGCGTACCCGCGAGTTCAGAGCAACCACCAGCAACGGATTTGAGTTTTCCGTTTAACCAACGCTGGGGCATGATGTTCTGGAACTGGGTGTTTGGCAATGACACCGGCTTTACTCCGATCAAAGGGGCTTCAGCTCAAGTCAACCGTGGTGCGTACTTAGTAGAAGGTTTAGGTCACTGTGGCAGCTGTCATACCCCGCGCGGTATTGGTATGCAGGAAAAAGCCTATGACCACACCGATAAACTGTTCCTCTCCGGCAGTGAACTGAACGAATGGGCAGTGCCGCCGCTACGTGGCATTGACCACTGGAGTGAACAAGAGATCATCGACTACTTGCAAACTGGTCGTAATGACAAAGCAGGCGTTGCAGGTGAGATGACTTCGGTCGTGTACAACAGTACTTCGCACCTCACTGATGATGACGTGGCGGCGATTGCGGTGTACCTCAAGTTCTTGGGTGGTGATAAGAAAGAAGCAGCGAAAGCATCTGATGCCAAAGCGTCTTCCACCACAGAGAAATTGACTGCAGCTAAAGATCTCACACTGGGTGAACGTCTCTATGTTGATAACTGTGGTGCTTGCCACTTTGTTGATGGTAAAGGCGCACCTAAAGCCTTCCCTCAACTGGATGGCGCTACCATCATCAATGCACAAAATCCAGCAGCGCTCATTCATGTGATTTTGCAAGGTGCCCAGTTGCCTTCAACAGCCAAAGCGCCTTCAGAATTGCTGATGCCAGGTTTTGCGGCTCGTCTGAATGATAAAGAAGTAGCAGAACTCGCTACCTTCCTTCGCTCAGCATGGGGTAACAAAGCGCCGAAAGTGTCTGCTTCTGACGTAACGGAAGTACGTAGTACCCTAACTCAAGAGTAAAACGCAACACCCACCAAGCGTCATAATGATGAAAAGCGAATCGCAAGATTCGCTTTTTCTTTGTCGAAAAGCTCTGTTAGCCCACAAACGCTTTGGCTAACCGTCTTATATCCTCATCGATTTTCTCAAGCGGCGCATTGCCAAACCCGAGTACCACGCCATGCCAGCCGCGCGTTGCAAAATTGGCTTCATCGTAATAACTCATCGCTCTTATCATCAACTGCTCTTTTTGTGCCGCCTCAACCCATTGCTGCTCTGTGATTCCCGTTTGCCAACGCAACGTAATATGCAGTCCGGCGGCTTGGCTGATGATATCGACCTTATCACCAAGATAACGGTGTAACGCCTCGACCATCAATTCCCGCTTGGTTTGATAATGGCGGCGCATCTTACGAATGTGGCGTAAGAGATGACCTTCCATCATAAAATCGGCGAGTGCCGCTTGGCTATGGGCTGGAGTATCGCCGGTCAGGACATTTTTCAACATCACACATTTGTCCACCAGCTTGCTTGGCACAACGAGATAGCCAAGTCGCAACCCATTAAACAGAATTTTGCTAAATGAACCGACGTAGAGTAAATGTTGATCGAGTCCGATCTTCGCTGCCAATCCTTGCATACTGGTGTAGGGACGATGAGCAAATTGAAACTCACTGTCATAATCGTCTTCGATGATCCAGCTCTTATTGGTCTGTGCCCATTGAATCAACGCCAAACGCTGTTCGGTGTTCAACGTGGTTCCCATCGGATACTGATTGCTCGGCGTTAGGTAAAGTGCTCGCGCCTGCTGCTTTAGCACATGATCAAGATCCAGCCCCGAGATCGGACGAACAGGAACAGGCTTAATACGATAACCGAGCGTATTAATGATGGCGCGCATCTGCGTATAACCCGGCTGTTCCATCATAATGTCATCGCCTGAACTTAGCGTAGCGAGTAATGCCAGCGCTAAAGCTTGCTGCGCACCTGAAGTAATGATGATGCGCGATGGGTCGCAGCTCACCGAACGGCTACTTGCCAAGTAATCACTTAATGCATGTCTAAGCTCTGGCAATCCTTGTGGGTCGTGTGATCCCATCAAGATGCGCCGCGAACTGTGGCGTTGCAACATGCTCTGCCACAAACGATAGGGAAAAGCCTCAAAATCCCCCACACCTGGACGAAATGCGCGTTGTAAGTGCGGTTCTTTCATCGCTTTGGTTTGAACATCTTTGATCACGACATCTGGAACAAACTGCTCCGGCAGTGCCACGGCGACATAGAATCCCGATCCTTGCCGACTCTCGATATACCCTTCAGCAACAAGCTGTTCATACGCCGCAATCACCGTATTGCGGCTCATGTTGAGTTCTTGAGCCAGTTGCCTAGTTGAAGGGAGCTTACCGTTAAGAGGCCATAGCTGAGAGACAATTTTATGGCGAATGGCGTGAAACAACTGCTCAGTACGAGAGCCTGACGCCGTTAGCTGTAAATCACCCGCCTCCATGAGCAACATAACTGGATCTTTCCTTATCTAAAAAGTGGACCTATTTACAATACCAGTTTGCCGCTATCTTGCAATTTCAAACCATAAGGAGAATCCCATGCTATCAAATACCCCAAGGACTGAAATTCATAAAGCGCCACAACGCGCGAGCCAAGACTTACAGCAGTTGCATTTGATTATCGATGAATGCTTGATTGGTCATGTGGGCATTGTGCAGGAGCATGGTCCTGTTGTTATTCCCATGCTGGTGTGGCGCGTGGATGATCATATTTACCTGCATGGTGCCAATAACAGCCGCTTAATGCGCAGCCTCGCCAAAGGTGCTGCCACCTGTATCACTTTCACCCTATTTGATGGTTGGCTGTTGGCCCGCTCTGCTTTTCACCACAGTGCTCGTTACCGCAGTGCCGTGGTTTATGGGCAGTTTTCGGCTATCGAAGAGCTCAGTGAAAAAGATCGCTTACTCAATCATTTTATCGATCACATTGCGCCCGAACGTAGTAAGCAGGTTCGCCCTGGCAGCACGAAAGAACTTGCCGCCACTATGCTGCTCGCCATGCCGTTAACGGAAGCATCAGTCAAAATCAATCAAGGCGATGTGGCTGAATATGCAGAAGATAACGACTATCCGGTGTGGTCAGGATTTCTCCCTTATCGCACGCAAGTTGGCCCATTAGAACCAAGCGATCACACACCTGCGAGTTGTTCTGTACCCGATTATTCTCAAGCCTATGGAACACGCTGGGTAAACAAGTGAATTATCAATTAACTCAGGTGTACATTTCTGCAACATTTAGCTGAACTATCTTATTGACTAACCAAATAATTTTGTGTTCTTTTAGCAAATTATTTGGTTTAATCGAGCGGATAAAATACGTCGTTCGGACATGAGTCGTATCATAAGGATGTATCATGCTATTTGATTTACCCATCTTTCGTAAAATGTTGACCTTGGATGCTGTTGTTCTGGTCCTTTTAATTGCCCATTTTGCTATTGCCAGCACACCGTTTAGCCTTGCAACTTACGCTGCTATCCTTTTCGCTCTAGCATTTATCTCTACTTTACTTACCGCGCAAACTCTTGCTCAGTCTCTACAACGTGTACAACGTAAATTGACCGCGCAATTAACAACGGGTCACCGTGGTCAACTCAATGACACCACTAACCCAGATAAAATTGAGGCTGACTTACAAGCTTTGATGGAACAGTGCGACTCGCAATCTCAACGTATCGCGGTTTTAGAACAAGAGAAAACTCGCCACGCAGCTGAACTAAATAAAGCTCAAAGCACCGATAACGAACAAAGCCGTTTAACCAAAACGCGCCTTGATCAAGCAGCTCGTTACTTACAAGATTTGCAACAAACTGCCGCTGAATTGGCCGATATTGCGCACACCTCAGTGAGCCAATCACAAGTGGTTCACAGTGATATTCAAGGTGCTTGCCGCAATTTGGAAGCGTCTGCTGCGGCAACAAAAGACGATGCTGACTACATCACTCAGTTTAAAGGCCAGCTATCGAAACTCGGTCAAAGCGTTGCAACCATTAATGACTTGGCGTTAGAAATCAACCAGATTTCAGACCAAACCAACCTGCTGGCGCTAAATGCTGCAATTGAAGCGGCTCGTGCAGGCGAACAAGGCCGTGGTTTTGCTGTGGTGGCTGATGAAGTGCGTAATCTTGCGACTCGCGCACGCACATCAAGTTCGAAGATTGAGCAAAGCATCGAATTGGTGATTAAAGAAGCTGACACATCAACAGCTGCGATGGAACGCATTAGCTCTCATGTTGACCAAGCGGTGATCTACACCAATGCAGAAAAAGAGTCGATGAACGCGGTTTGCCAACGGATCGCCAATGTGTGTGACCAACTTTCACACCTAAGTTCGGTTATCGATCAGCAGCAATCACAACTGCACAATGTAGAGCGCCAATTCGCCTAAATTGCTGCATTCTGTTTGAATATTCAGCCCACGCCATGTCGTGGGCTTTTTTATTTCATTTATCAATACAACAATCAAAATGACATAGAAAATTCAAGTAGTTGAGTAATTTGTGAGTAGCCTTTTGCCCTATTAGCAACTAAACTCTTTGATTAGCAACCACTGGAATATGTAAAGACGCTCTCATGATGAAAAAAATCTCTTCGTTAATCACCGCCGCACTGTGCTTCTCTTTTCTTGCACTCGCGCCAGCGGCGAATGCTAATAACTGGTATTCACAGCGTGACGATATTCAACACACTGGCGCTTCCTTTATTATCGGGGCAGGTTCAGAAATCTACTTCGATAATCTGTTACTCAGTAATGCAACCTGTATGACCGTCGGTTTAGCGAAAGAAGTCCGTGATGAAATCGCCTATAACGGCTTTAGTGAAAGTGACTTAGGCTACGACCTCGTCGGCTGCGTTACCGGTACGGTATTGTCTCGTTTCGTGATGCACGGACTCTCCTTCTCAGCCAGCGGCAACGCCTTTTCTCTTAACTATTCTGCTCGTTTTTAGGCGCTGAGAAGCTTGTTGAGTCACTAGTGCTTTCAGACTACCCCATATTCAACATAGGGTAAGTTAATTGAAATGGAGATTTAACGAACTGTTCCTAAATGGAAGTCATTTAGGCAAATACTGAACGCAGACTCGCATAAACCCATTCATGGGACTCTGCTTTGCCATCCATGGCAAAAAAGTCTACTTACCAGCATCCACCTAATGGGCAGATTGGCACATAACTAGGAACAGATATTTAGTCTGCGACGAAAATTTCCACGCGCTCTTTGCCTTTACCTAGGTTTTTGCGCTTGAGCGTGATGCGGCCAAGTTCTGAGGTTCGTTTTAAATGGGTTCCACCACAAGGCACTTTGGCAAAGTTCTCTACCTGCCAATAGCGACGTTGCGCGGCTTCATCCGAAAAGGCGCTGATGATAGGCAAGTCTGCATCAATTATCTGCTGCGCTTTAACCTCAATATCAGGGAGCAAAGGCGCGATGCTCTCTGGCCAGATAAAGTCGATGCGGCTTTTGTCTGCAGAGATATGCGCGCCGATTTTTTCAATCGAAAAATTCTGAGTAAATAACTCCAGCACCACTTCGGCAGCAAAATGCAGTTTCATTAGCGCATAACGACGAGGCCAATCAATGCGCGTTTCAATCGCACTGCCAACAGCAAACGAAGGAGCTTGTCCAAGGGTATAAACAATATCGAGCCCTTGCTTTTCAGCTTTTAAAACCTCGATACCACCCATTGTCCCATGATCACTTTCCTGCCCACCCGATTCTGCATAAAAAATCGTATGCGATAAGGTGATTTGATTATCCGCAACGGAGGTTACGGTTGAAACGAGCTCTGTTTGATAAGAGTCGTTCCAGAATTCCTTTTCTGTCACTGTCATTCCTTAGGTTGCACTCAATACGCTATGCAACACATTTGCTTAAACAAACACCATCATCAACGTTTTTTTACAATTTATCTACCTTTTCTGTTTTGTTACAGCAACAGTCCCCTCGCTTAACTACCTCAAATCAATGCCCTTATTGTTCCCCCGACGGATGCAAACCCTAGCTTTATGACAACAGTCTGATGTCGGTTCTTGACCTCACTCCTTCGATATAAGATTATGCACTCAGTTTAATTTGCAATAATACAGATATGCTCTAGCTTTGGTTGGTTTAAAAAAATTAAGACCGAAATTTCAGCCTGTTACAAACTTAGTGTCTGTATTGTCTATTATTTTTATAAAGACTATGTCTGTTGAAAAGGCGCTGTTAAATGTCTTTCGGCTAATGTATACCTATACCAATCAGGAGGAGCAATGGCTCTGCAAATAACTGATGTAACAATCAAAAATTACAAATCATGTATCAATACTCGTTTACAGCTTTCAGCGCTAACTCCTTTAGTCGGTTATAACAACGCTGGTAAATCAAATTGTTTATCGGCTCTACAATGGTTACTTCGAAAGTCGAGTTTATCTGAACAAGATTTCAATGATCCTACCAGTCCCATTGAAGTTGAGGCAGATATTCATGGAGTATCTCAGACTTTGTTAGATAACATGCCTGACAAGCAGAAGAAATCGATAGAGAAGTATGTTGATAATGGTGTACTCAGTATTAGGCGAATCCAGTTAGTACCGGCGGATAAAGCAGCTGATATAAAACTATCTATAAAAGATCCCGCAACTTCCCAGTGGGTAGTTAACCCCACGGGTATAGACAATGCTATAAATGCATTGCTTCCTGAACCTATTCGTATTGGGGCAATGGAAAACGCTGCGGAAGATGCATCAAAATCGAAAAACACTACAACGATTGGTAAGTTATTAGCACAATTTATTGAACCTGTTAGACAGGCCCATGAGAAAGATCTTAACACTCATTTATCTGAAGTTAGCAGAAGAATCTCAAGTGATGGTGACATGAGGTTTGGGGAGTTTTCTAATATTGACACGAACGTAAATGCTAAGGTTACGGAGCTGTTTCCTGGAATGAGTGTAAAGTTACACTTCGAAACTCCTACGATTGATGAATTAATTAAAGCGGGTACATTAAAGGTATTTGAGGGGCAAGGTGACGGTCGAGATTTTACGTCTTATGGGCACGGTGCGCAACGCTCTATACAAATGGCATTAGTCCAGTACCTTGCGGAAGTAAAACGTAATGTTCCCGATTTAACTACTCTGTTATTAATCGATGAACCAGAGCTATATTTGCATCCTTTTGCTATTGAGCAAGTTAGAGAGGCTCTAACTTCATTGTCAAACTCAGGTTATCAGGTAGTTATTACGACTCACTCAGCCCAGATGGTCACGCCTGAATTGGCTGAAACAACATTACTTATGCGTAAAAATGACCAGCAAGGCACATATACTAGGCTGCGCCTAGCAGATGCGATACAAAAGGTTGTGCCGAACTCAGTTCATCAAATGGAACAGTTGTTCAGTCTTTCTCATTCAACCCAAGTACTCTTTGCTGAAAATGTTGTTCTTACTGAGGGTAAGACTGAACTTAGACTTCTTCCCTTTTTGTTTAAGAAAGCCAGTTCGAAAACGATGGGGCAAGAGAAACGTGCGTTGGTCGCTCAAAGTGGTGTGAATGACACTAAAAAGTCATTAGAAATTTTGGCAGCAATGGATTTGCCCGCAAAAGCAATCTGCGATTTAGACTACGGATTAACAGGTGCTATCCGAGATGGTTTTGTGGGTGCTACATCACCAGAAGTACTTGCAATTAAATCGCGTTTAGCTCAGATCGCACCTGCAAATAACATTACTTTAAATGGTATTGGTCTTCCCAAAAATAGTAATCATTGTACAGCTGCACAGGCGTTTGAAATTTTAGCAAATGATGCAGTTGCAAAACCTGAAATACAATCGTTACATAACGTACTAAAAGCACAAGGTATTTGGCTTTGGACTTTAGGTGCAATTGAGGCTCATATCGGTACTCAATCAAAGGATGAAAGTGCATGGGCGCAATTTAAAAATGATGTAAATCAAAATGGTTTAGCTGCGACATGCCCGGATCACCAGTCTATCTTAGATCTAGTTGAGTGGATACGAAACTAGACATTTAACATGTATGAGAGAAATCAAAAAGCTAAGGTTGCTTGTTTCGAGAAGTATGGAACAACTTGCGTAATCTGCAGATTCAATGCGGAAGATACATATGGAAAAGAAGCAAGAAACATAATTCATATTCATCATCTTACTCCTATATCTGAAGTTGGTAGCGAATATAAAGTTGACCCAGTCGCAGATCTACGGCCTGTTTGTCCCAACTGCCACGCTGTTATCCATAGAAATAATGGCTGTGATGAAATTGAAAATGTAAAGCTGATGCTAAGCCGGCAGCGCGCGTATAACGAATAAGGATAAGTATCGTACAGTCGACAATTGAACTGCACGTTATACAAAATGGAGAACTTAGACTTTGGCAAAGGTTGATTGGCATAAAAACGATATCGTTGACAATACTGTCATCACGGATAGTTACAAGACAACTCATAACGTCCGTCGCTATTTTAAATCCAAATTTGGCGAGGAATTTAAATTCGACCGAGATTTCATGCAATGGATGAAAAATTCAGTGGGTTTAACAATGGGTGACGCTTCCCAAGAGTGGATGAGGCGTCAGAATTCAAAGTAAGTCACGTAAAATTTTGTATAACAAACAAATACCAAAAGGATGATTTGGAATATGGAAATCAAAATAGACGACTTGTCGGATGTTGAAGTGATCAAATTACTCGATGAACATTTATCCGATATGTACGCAACTTCACCTCCTGAAAGTGCTCACGCTCTAGATGTTAATGCGCTTAAATCACCAGATATTACCTTCTTTAGCGGTTGGCTTGATGGTGATCTACAAGGTTGTTTGGCTATCAAACAGTTAACTCCTCATCATGTCGAACTTAAGTCAATGAGAACTTCAAACTCCTCACGCAAATCAGGTGTAGCAACTAAATTGCTGACTCATGCTCTTAACGTCGCAATTGACAAAGGATATCAAAAAGTTAGTTTAGAAACAGGAACTCACGAGTACTTCAGACCAGCAAGAAATCTGTATGAAAAGTTTGGATTCACTTATTGCGATCCCTTTTCTGACTACAAATCTGATCCACATAGCTACTTTATGACGCGGGATTTGTTAGAAAAATTCGTATAAAAGGTGCAAGCATCAGACTAGTTAATCACTTGGGATATTGGTTAATTGCTGCAGCAAACATTAGGTATATCTGAAGTTATGAATCACAGAATTATTGAAGTCATCGATTATCAGCCTCAGTGGCTATTCGATTTTGCCAAAGAAAAAGAGCGAATAATTTCTGTTTTAACATCAACTAATATTCATGCAATACATCATATAGGCAGCACATCAGTTAAAGGATTATGTGCTAAACCAATTATCGATATTCTTTTAGAAGTGAACAGTCTTGAGGCTTTAGATTCTGAATCAGAAAAGATGGCTTCACTGGGGTATTTGGTGAAGGGTGAATGTGGAATAAAAGGCCGTCGTTATTTCCAAAAAGGAGGAATACAGCGAACCCATCAGGTTCACGCATTCCTAGCTGACTCGCCAGAAGCTAAAAGACATCTCGCGTTTCGTGATTATCTCAGAGCATTCCCTGATGTAGCGTGTAAATATGGAGAAATAAAAAGACGTGGTGCAGCCATTTGTAACAATGATGTAGATGTTTACATCGATTACAAAAATAGCTTTATAGAAGAATATGAAGCAAAGGCTCTACAGTGGCAATTAACCTAATCCGATGCAATTGACTAAAGCGCTATATCCTCGGAGAAAAAATGCAAAAACAGAGAGTGAGTGCTCTATTAGTAAATAGCGACAATGCTGAAATCCTTCTCATCAAACGCTTCAAAGATGGTCGAACTTATTGGGTTTTCCCAGGAGGCGGCGTCGAACCAAATGAAGCACTTCAGCAAGCAATAGTTCGAGAAATCTTTGAAGAAACGATGTTGAACATAGATAACCCAGAAGCCATTTTCTCAGTTGTAAATCGTGGACGAAAGGAACACTTTTTTCTGGTTAGAGTACCGTATTTTGAACCAAAGTTATCGCCAGAAAGCCCGGAGTTTAAGGCGCAGCATAGTCATAATCTATATGAACATACTTGGGTTAAGCTTAGTGATTTAAGTCAAATAAACCTTGTGCCTGTCGAAGCCAAAATGATCGTCAGTTCAATACTATCTGAAGCACAGCTATAACAAATTTTATTGGGCGCTCACAACTGAATGAGCCCCTGTCTTGATTTAAGGGAAAACCAAATTTGAAAGGAAATTGTTTGTGTGGCGAGGTTTCGTTTGAGTTATCGGGCGACTTACCCCCTATCTACCAATGCCATTGTTCATTGTGTCGCAAGGTATCTGGTTCTTCATCAAATTCAGCATTGATAATTGAAGCGTCCAATTTTAAATGGTGCTCCGGTGAGCATCAAATTAAGTCATTCTCTACCAGCTCAGGGTTTAAATCTGATTTTTGTTGCCAATGTGGCAGTCCAGTACCCAATATTAGCGCAACGGGTGAATCATATTGGGTACCTGCCGGTTTATTATCGGAACCAGTGGATACAAAGGTTTCCGCTCATGTCTATGTCGGTTCGCACGCAAGTTGGGACGTGGGGTTTATAAACGACGGCATCCCGAAATTTGATAAGATGCCAACTGAAAAAGATTGGCTAGAAATATCCAAATAGTGCACGTCGAATAAAATTTCAATTACCATTAGCCTCCTATCGACTCATAAGTTGTGCTTTGGCATGCACTAAGAAGCTATGGTATTTTAGATAAGCTCAAAAATACCAGCCGAATTTCCAAGTTCACTAACTAAAAGGCTTCAATAATGAAAAACAAATATTTTCTACTCGCAATAATTGGATTGATTTGGGGCTCGCAGTTTATCTTTCAAAAAATAGCACTCTCATCTTTAACACCTCAACATGTAGGAGTTGGCCGTGCGGTGGTGGGTTTCGTAACACTATTTATTATCTGTAAGGCACTGAAAGTGACGTCCCAAGGGAATACTCCTTGGCTACTCTACATGCTAATAGGGTTACTAGAAGCATCGATACCTTTTACACTCGTTCCATGGGGGCAGCAGTATGTATCTTCATCCATTGCTGCGGTGCTCATAGGTACCGTTCCATTTTTCGTCATCTTGTTCACTCCACTGTTGAGTGCAAAGAACAAAATTTCTCGCTCAAGTATTCTCAGTGTCGTTGTGGGCTTTCTCGGTCTAGTTTCGCTTTTTGCACCAGATATAATAGAGGGTAATAGCTCGTTAAGCGTTTGGGGCCCCTTATCTATCCTTGCTGCATCTGCCTCTTTTGGTGTCGCGCTTCTCCTACTGGTTAAATGTGGAGACGAGCACCCACTCATTGTGGCAAGGAATGTGTTAGGCTCCGCTAGTCTACAAATATTACTGATATCCATAGTTACTGGCGCCCAAATACCAAGCCATCTAACCATAGATTCAATGCTATCTATCACCTACTTGGGCGCAATGTGTGCCGGAGTGGTGTATTTCCTGTATATGATTCTTATCTCTGAAGCAGGGCCGGTATTCACCTCACTCACCAACTACTTAGTACCCACATTCGGAGTTCTGATCGGTGTTGTGTTTGCTCACGAGCAGGTAGGACTAAATACTTGGATTGCGTTGGCGATGATACTTATTGCGGTAACATTTAATCAAGGGAACGGCGGCAAAGCAGAAATCGAAAAAGTTAAAGACTAGTAAAGATATTCTTTGAAAAAAACAGGTTCATGGCGGCTTCCAGGAGAAACCGCCTCGCTCGTTAAAAATAAGTAATCTGTATTTCGATAGTAATATTCCATCCGTTTTATTGACTTTGTCTTGTTGCTTATCCCTTCAGGGGTACTGGTAGCTCAGAGTATATTTTGGACAAAAACAGGTCAGAAACATTACCGTAGCTGGGATATTTCAGATAATAAAATGGATGCAAATATTTTTTAAATAACAGCTAATTTTCGTCGACCGAAAAGTATTATAGATTTCCAACTCCACCATCAATCAATAGCTCAGATCCAAGCATGTAAGCTGATTCATCTGATGCTAGAAAAACGGCTGCTTTTGCCAATTCAAGAGGTGTTCCCAAACGTTTCATAGGAACCAGTTCTTTAACCTGATTTATTAGCTCAATTTGTTCACTTTTAGGCAAACCAAATTTATCAAAAGCATCTGTCTGAGTAGGTCCTGGACTAAGAGCATTGACTCTAATACCAAGATGTTTCAGTTCTCCTGATAGTGTTCTGGCAAGTGATATCAACGCGGCTTTACTAGCAGAATATACACTACTTTTCGGTAGCCCAATTTGGGCTGATACACTACCGCAAAGAATGATAGATGCCGAATCAGATAATAACGGCAATAGTGAACGAATTAAAAAGAAAGGCCCTTTTAAATTTGTATTTATAACACGATCGAAACTCTCTTCATCCCATTCTTCCAAGGATTTGTGGGTAACATCGCCAGCATTGATATAAAGTATATCTAACCTCGGAAATACAGACTTTATTTTTTCAGCCAACTGGTATTGCTGCTGGATATCAGACGAATCATTTTGAATAAGGATTGTATTTTCTGCTAACTCACCTTCAGCTTTTACTAAGCCCTCGGCACTACGTCCTGTGATTGCAACGCTGGCACCTTCTAAACAAAACTGTTTTGCCGTTTCCAGACCTATACCAGCGGTCCCTCCCGTTATTAAAGCGTATTTATTCTTTAATCTTAATGACATTACATCTCCTATTGTTTTTCGTCATTCTGGAGAGCATTATTGGATCTATAGTTTCAATTGTATAGTAGGTACCAAATGGATACTAAAGAGAAAAATGAAAATAGTACTTTTATCAATAAATCTTCATGCCCGATGGTGGACTTCGTAAATATTGTTTCAGGGAAATGGGCGATCCCAATCCTATACAGATTAATAATCACTAATGATTTAATACGTTTTGGTGAACTGCAGAGAGCAATAGGTTCAATTACACAAAAAGAACTTACAAAGCAATTACGTGCTTTTGAAAGCTTGGGCCTTGTTAAAAGAACAGTCTATCCTGAGATGCCTCCTAGAGTTGAATATTGTGTTACAGATTTAGGGATGACATTAAAGCCAACACTAGACTCACTCGCGAACTGGATGACTCAATATCGAGATCAGCTTACCTCTTAACCAATATGACGCTGGGAATAAATAATTCAGGGTTCAAGTTGATTAACTTCTTGTCGAATGAAAAATTGCCTTGTCAACGACGCTCGACAGCCTGAGTCACAACTCACCCATTGCAACGCTTTCGTGTGCTGCTGATGGGCATTCAATACGGCAACATCAATAAGCTATTAATAGAACATCAAAACGCAGTGGATGTTCTGCTCCACTGCTTGTATTACTTAGGGTGACAACTATGTACTATATCTATGTTCCGCACTAACGCGGTTTACTAATACCAAACTGATTTAATGTGGGCGACACCGTATGATCAAAGTCGCGTCGCTCACGTCGTTTCTTAGCTTTATTCTTAAAGAAACTGACCAGTTCTGAAATACCAAACCCGATACTGACCGCAGCGCCAACCGCCCACCCCACTGGGCCTGCCACCGAACTAATAGAACCTGCTAACGCTGCACCGGCAGCTTCCCCAGCCACCGCTGCAGCTGCGCGCCCTGCTAATGAGGCAGCCATACGCACTGCAAATTTGGCGCCTTGTTTGGCAACAAATTTTGCGCCTTTTTTGATCGCCATTTCCTTTAATCGGTCCAGCGCCGCATTACCATTATGGTGTTCTGCGCCTTGAATACCTATCGGTGTCATATTGGTCTTCCCATTTAATAACGCCTTTAGGGTAGTATCGTTAATTGCTCCCTGCATCTGCGAATTAACACCCGCGTTTTGCAGCGCTTGTTGAATCACTGCGGTTTGAGGAATGCCAATGCCACCTTGCGCCGTTTTCGATAGAGCATCATCCATATACGCCAATGAGTTCCAATAAGAGTTGAGCGCCTGCTCTGGCGAGGTCTCTTTTTGTGTTGCCAATTGAGTTAATAGCGTGCCGTCACTAATTGAAGTAGCAGTACCTCGCAAAGACTCTGCCAAATCGGGATAAAATGCGACGATATCTGCCACACCTAACTGTTTTCCGGTTATGTCCTGATAGAGCTGCACATCATCATGAAAATTTTCCAAAGCCGCGGTGGCTTGTGTTACATCAGCAGCTTGCCCTTGCTCGTTTCTCAGCGCTTCACGTAATCCATCTCCCGTTAAAACTTGAGTCTTAAGATGGTGGTTTACACTACGGGATAGGTCAGCGGATGAGTTGATGATCTCCTTTTTGCTGATTTTGCTCTGCTGCTCCAAATAGCGTTGAGCATCCTTATCGTTCTGTAACTGCTCTATTTTTTCATTGAGTTCCTTTTCTGTTTGTTCAGTATTACGAATCGACTCGCCGGCGATAACGTATTGCAGCGTGCGTTGCAGTGTCACTAATACCGCCGCTTTTTCTGCGCCACTGTATTGATTAGGTTGCTCAAAAATATCTTGGTTTAATTTGGATGTATCGACTTTATCAGCAGCATTTGCCATCGAAACATAGGAGATAAAATCATTAAACTCCGCGCTGTTGGTTGGGGCAACCTTGTCAATAAAGGCGGAATAATCGGTAAGATCAAGCAAACCATCACCGCCGTGGCGTGCCACATCTTTACCATTAAGGCCCATATCTTCCAAGGTATTGAACATACCCGGCTTGCTCCATAAACGAGCTGCATCGGTAAGTAATGGCGAGAGGTCGGGATTATTGTTTGAATCCGATAGAGTTTTGAGGTCGTCAATATTCGCGTACTTGGTGTCTTGTTGATCTTTAACGCCCGGTTGCTTGAGTGCCGAAGCCGAACGGGTAAGCGGATCGTTAGCATACAAAAGCGCCGAGGAACGGACCAAACTTAAACTTTGCTCATCCGCATCGGGATGTTTCTGTTGATAATCGGTCACCATCTCACTGGCCTGATTCGCTCTCTCTTTCATGGTCCCAGCAAACACTTTAAGGTCTTTATCAGAGAGTGAACCATCAGCCATGACATGGCGGTTATCGCCCGCTCCTGCTCGTGTTTCTATCGCAGTAAATAGCGCTTGGTTGGCATTGATGTATTCAAGCGCTTTGGCTTTTTGTTCATCGGTGCCTTCGAGTGCTAACTTGGCCGCCGCATACGGGCGATTTAATACCTTTTCAGCAGCTACTCGCTCACTCTCCGGTAGATGGCCGACCATACTCCCCCAACGCTTTAACTCATCGGCACGACTAAACTGCGAATTATCAATCGCAGCTAATACCGCAGGATCAGTAGAACTAATAGAGTTCAGTTTCTCCGTTGCAACATTGGATGACACAGGTGACGCTGCCGTAATACCGGCTAATGGCATTGAGGCTACGTTGCAACGAGCGCTAGATTGCAAGAGAGCATCGCAATTTTGGCTGCTTTCTTGCAGCTTTGACTCACGTTTCTTGAACAAGGAGAAAAGCGCTGGTGATTGCCCAAGCCAATCCATTTTTTCTGACGGATTTGGCTCGTCTAAATGGCGCGTGGTCGATGCGCCGAATTGGATTCCATCCCCTTTAACTGCTGCCCTAGAAGCACCAATTACCGGTGGAGTTTGTGTGAGTGGAGCGTCATTGAGCCCGCTCGAAGCCACCACATTACTATCGATTCGCACAATATTGTTTCCCTATCATCTGAATGAATTCATCTGGTGAATTGGTCACCAATATTCTCTGAGTAGGGAAAGGTTCTTTAGGGTTCCTTAAAACGCGCGAACTAAGAAAAGTGGATTGAGAAAACTCTAGTTGTCAGACGTAATTTCACCCAAGCCCATCACTTGATAGTGACGTTCGACAGCCTGAGTCACCGCTCCCCATTGCGACGCTTTCACGCGTTGCTGATGGGAATTAAATGCGGCTGCATCAATAAACTCTTCATACACATCAAAACGCAGTGGGTTATCAGCATTTTGTGTCACTTCAAACACCAGACAACCTGCCTCTGCGCGGGTTAGCGCTTTATGAACCAGTAACTCTTGTTGAACTACTGCCAAATCATCTGCAGGCACTATGATGTACCCACTTAAAACTACTTTATCCATATGTTGCCTGTCCTTATAAAAGTGCTGATTGAAATGGGAACTTGGTGTGCCACATTAGTGGTTTAGATAATACTGAGATGAAAAATAAAGTGAAGGGAAATAGTGAGTTACAGGACAATACTTTAGTTAAATAAGCCTTGAGAAGTTTTATACACCGTTTAAATCAGCGATTAAAACACTGTATTAATAATCAGTATTAGATTACCATTACTACCGAAATCTACCGGAGAAAAAGGATTAGTTATTCCATGAAAGAGTTCAAATTGAACGGATGCAATACACGTTTGCGCTACCACGATCTGCCAGGTAACGATACACCTATCCTTTTTATTCACGGACTTGGATGCGCATCTTCGTTTGATTATCCACAAGTCGTATCAACTGGTGGTTTAGAGTCTCATCGACGGATACTAGTCGATATGGTTGGATCTGGCTTTAGTGATAAGCCCGAGGATTTTGATTATTCCATTGCTAATCACGCCAATTGTTTGGCACAACTGATCAACCATTTAGGTTTATCAAAAGTGATCATATATGGGCATAGCATGGGGGGCGCTGTGTCGATTTCATTAGCCAAGCAAATCTCAGATCGGGTGCAAACTCTAATTCTCAGTGAAGCCAATCTCGATGCTGGCGGTGGCTTTTTTAGTCAACGAATTGCGAGTTTTAGCGAAAGCGATTTTCTCCATTCAGCCTACACAAAGATCATCCAAAAAAGTATTGAAAGCGGCAATACAGAATGGGCAGCAGGTCTTTCAAATAGTCTTCCCCTAGCCATTTATAAAAATGCACTCTCGCTAATTGCCGGAGAACAACCGAGCTGGCGTGAGACTTTCTATGCTTTACCCGTCTCTAAAACCTATATTTTTGGCAGCAATAGTTTGCCAGATCCTGATGCTGAGATATTAGCAAACCATAAAATCCAGATTGAAATCGTCCCAGGTGCAGGACATTCAATGGCTTGGGAAAATCCAGAAGGCTTAGCGCGGGCTATTAAGAAGTCGATTGTTTAGTTGACTATTATCGGTAGCAATAAGTGTCCCAAGCTCTTGGGTCACTTAGTTCGAAGGGCACAGACTATTAAACATCACTCTGTGTCCAAAACTGTCATTTCTGTATTTACTTGGCGTCTGATTAAACATCTTTTTAAATGCGTAAATATAAGCGGAGTCAGAACCGTATCCCAACTCAAGTGCAATATCTTGAACAGTTAAGTTTGAATCAAGCAATTGTAACGATAAAACCAAACGCACATGCTGTCTCCACAATGAAAATGACTGTCCAAATTCATTCGCACACAACCTCGATAAAGTTCGTTCTGATGCACCTACCTGCTTAGCCCACTCCTTCAACGTAAACGACGTATCTGGCTGTTCTTTTAATTGACTAAAAATAGCTAAAAGACGCTTATCCCTAGGAATTAATAACGGAATCTCATAATTGGGAGCTATCACGATTTGATCTCTGAGCACCGTCAGTAAATTAGTGATACTTGAATCAGAAGATGAAGTGCTACTTTGTTGAAAAAGTAGCAATATCAATTCTTTGATAAAGGGGCTTACCAGACATGATTTTGGCTGCGCAGGATAATCAACAGATTGATTCGGATTTAGGTAGATGGCTAGAAACTCAGTATCGGTTATCGCTTCAGACTTATGAATTCGATCTGATGGGATAAATAGCATGGCGTTATGAGGAACTACAGTACAAATATCATCAATATTCGATTGTAGTAATCCCTTTACAGGAAACACTATTTGATGCCAAGAATGTTCATGCCAATCATCTAAGTAACCCGCGGTCATAAGCATGGCCTTCGTCAAAAATTGACGCTCTGGTAATGTTTTGATCAGCTCATTAGCTAACATAGTTGGCGACTTATCGATGTTTTATGTCTCATAGTATAAATAAGGCCAAAGCAAATTAGTATAGGATTGTTGTTCATTTCAGCATTAGAGATTGCAGCATGCACATTCACTTTATTATCCATGAGGCATTTGAAGCTCCAGGAGCATACGAGACTTGGGCTAAACAACGGGGGCATTCGCTCAGTTTTACTCGTGTTTATTCTAGAGAGGCTCTCCCACAAGACGTCCAAAACATCGATTTTCTCATCGTAATGGGAGGCCCTCAGTCACCATCAACAACGTTAGATGAGTGTCCTCACTTCGATGCTCATGCCGAACAAGAATTGATATTAAAAGTCATCAATGCTCAAAAAGTGGTTCTTGGTATCTGTTTAGGTTCCCAACTCATCGGTGAAGCGCTTGGCGCTCAATATGATCACAGTCCAGAGAAGGAAATAGGGAAATTTCCTATTACTCTGACAGAGGCTGGGTTATCTCATTCGCTATTTAGCCATTTTGGCTCAACCTTGGCAGTAGGTCATTGGCATAATGACATGCCAGGACTTACTCCAGATGCTGAGATAATAGCTTTCAGTGAAGGTTGTCCAAGACAAATCGTCGCCTATCGTGATTGTGTATTTGGATTGCAATGCCACATGGAACTGACTAAAGAAGTGGTCGAACTACTGATTGAGAATGATGACTTTAGTGATATAGAACAACATCGTTTTGTCGAATCACCAGAAACATTGTTAAACCATGATTATGAAGAAATGAATCAAGTACTTTTTACTTTCTTAGATAAGCTCGAATTGCTCTATTTAAATACGAAGTAATAGTGCATTCACTGCGAACTGCAGCGGCAGAACGTTTATGAAAAACTTCGCCTGCCGTAGCAGTAACCACAGCGGCCATAATATTGGTCGCTGTGGTGAGATGGGTAATTAGCTAATGACTTTCACGTCAGTTTTCGGCACGCAGCAGCAGGCGAGCACCATACCTTGTTCGCGCTCATCATCAAACAGGGCGGCGCTATCAGATTGAGTGACTTCCCCTTCCAATAGTTTCACTTTGCATGCGCCGCAGAATCCAGCGCGGCAGCTATTTGCGACAGGAACGCCGGCATTTTCTGCTTGCTCTAAAAGAGTGTGTTGGTTATCGCCTTTAAATGCCACGCCGTCGATCTCAAGTTCAACAGTGGCAAAAGGCTCGCTGGTTGAGGTAGTAATCCCAAATGCTTCTTGATAAATATCCGCATCTGCAACACCTTGTTTTTGCAGAAGGTTACGCGCTTTTTGCATAAACCCATCTGGGCCACACATGTACACTTTACGTTGGTCTACATCACGAATTTGTTTGAGATGAGAAAGCGACAAACGCCCTTTTAGGCCAAACCAATCCATCGGCGCTTGAGTTAAACACAAACGAACTGAGAGCCAATCATGATCATGGTTAAGCTGTTCAAGCTCTGCGCGGCATGGAATATCTTCAATCGAGCGACATTGATGGTAGAACACCACATCGGTTTGATTACCAGAATCGACCAAGTAACGCAGCATTGAGAGCATTGGCGTTACGCCGCTACCAGCAGAGAGCAGTAATAGAGGTTGCTCATTTTGCTCTTCAAGATGAAATGCGCCCGTTGGCATTTGCGCGCTGAGCTTATCGCCTTCGTGCAGATGCTCCACCAGCCAGTTCGATACCATGCCACCATCAATGCGCTTAACAGAAATCGCTAAACGATCAGGGCGAGATGGCGAAGAAGACAAGGTGTAGTAACGCACAATCGATTGACCATTGAGCTCCAGTTCAATTGGCAGATATTGCCCCGGAAGATAACTTGGCACTAAGCCACAGCAAGGCTCAAACCAGAAGGTAATAAAGTCGCGCGCCATCTCTTCACGCGCGACGCAGCGCAGTGATATTCCAGAGCGACCGTGGTCTTCATAAACCTCTTTGTCTTTGTATTCGAGCACTTCAATCACATCGCCCGCACTGATGCGGCCTTCATTTTTTGCCACCAAGTTTTGGCCAAAGAACACACCGCCCTGCTCATTGGCACGAAACTGCGACAAGGATCGAAGTGGTTCTTTGTTAGCACGAAAATCGCCTTTCACCACATCCACAGTAGTAAGAATACAGCGTTCACAAGGCTTAACAGCTTCAAACTCCACTTCACCAATACGAATGCGTTTCCAGCTGTCTTCAGCAAACGGTTCAGTGCCGCTTGCCACAAGGTTGGTGCGAAATTGATCCATACTGTGAACTTCACTGCTGCGACGGTTTAGCTCATCCAATGAGGCTTGGCTAATAATCAGCAGCGGATAACCATCGGCGAAACTCACGTTATTCCCGACTTTTTCACGGTAGCGATTGGACTGTTCACCGCAAAACAGCAGCTCGACGTTAACACCTAGAAAATCGCTAAACCAATCATTGGCATCATCGGTGGTGGTATAGGCAGTAAAGGTGTCTTTCCAAACCGTGGCGTTTGCCTCTTGGCGTTTGAAATCGGTATAACGCAGTGACAGCGCAGCTTTGCCGGGCGCGGTAAACATCAAACCATCAGGCATTAACATTGAACGAATCGTTACCATTTGCGGGTATTTGCGCGCCGTTACCATCGAACCATCACTGAGTGCCAGCATGAAACGTCGGTCAAACGTCAAACCTTGACGCTCTACCCAAGCATTAGAAAGGGATATTCCCCCTACGGATTTCACTGGATAAACATGGATATCGGATAACGTGGCTAACGACATGAACAACCTACCTGTAATAAATGGTGACTGACTGATTTTATTAAAATAGAGAGAAAGTAAGGGAGTCCTATTCCTCACTTTTGAGCTTTGGCAAAGTACCACGAATTTATGAGAAAACAACCCATAAGCCTGCTTGCATCGCGCAATTTCATTGGGATTTGATACACAATAACAATTAAAGGATGCAATCGGTTACCATTTCCTCTATCATCCTGTCGCCTAAACGTAAGCGTTTGCGTCGCAAGGCAAACCTTAGGTGCAGGCTCCTCAATTTTAAACTTTTGTCGGTGGGAGCAAACTATGACAACTCTAACGATCACTCGTCCAGATGACTGGCACGTTCACCTTCGTGATGGCGAGGTGCTTGGTGATACCGTTCGCGATATTAGTCGTTACAACGGACGCGCGTTAATCATGCCAAATACTGTTCCACCCGTCACCACTACTGAGCTGGCGCACGAATATCGTGATCGTATTATGGCGCATGAACCAGCAGCGCATTTTCAGCCTCTGATGACACTGTATCTCACTGATAACACAAGTCCTGATGAAATCCGTAAAGCCAAAGCTTCTGGCATCGTTGTCGCTTGTAAACTCTACCCTGCTGGTGCCACAACCAACTCAGATTCTGGCGTAACCTCTGCTGAAAAAATCTACCCTGTTCTGCAAGCAATGCAAGAAGAAGGCATTTTGCTTCTGGTTCACGGCGAAGTAACCACTAACGAAATCGACATTTTCGACCGCGAAAAGATTTTCTTAGAGACCGTTCTCGCACCTATCGTGCGTGATTTCCCAAATCTTAAAGTGGTACTCGAACACATTACCACCGCAGAAGCAGTGAACTTCGTTAAACAAGCCAACGACAATGTTGCAGCAACCATTACCGCGCACCACCTGCTTTATAACCGTAACCACATGTTGGTTGGCGGAATTCGCCCACACTTCTACTGCTTGCCTATTTTGAAACGTGCTACTCACCAGCACGCGCTTGTGGCGGCGGCAACATCAGGTAATAAGAAGTTCTTTGCGGGTACTGACTCAGCGCCACACGCTAAAGGTCGTAAAGAGTCCGCTTGTGGCTGTGCTGGTTCTTACACCGCTCACGCAGCATTAGAACTTTACGCTGAAGTGTTTGATAAAGAAGGTAAGCTGGACAAATTAGAAGCGTTTATGAGCCACAATGGCCCAGACTTCTACGGTCAACCACGTAACCAAGATACAGTCACGCTTACCAAAGCAGCATGGGATGTGCCAGCCACCATGCCATTTGGCTCAGACATCGTTGTGCCAATTCGTGGCGGCGAGAAAATTGAGTGGACGGTAATTGAATAATCTCAGTACAAATAACCGGTCAGCGATAAAGCTCATTGATAATGCTAAAAGGAGAACCGAAAGGCTCTCCTTTTTATTTATCAATAATTCAATAGTTAGCGATAACTATACAAATACTCTGCAACCATTTCAGCATTAGCTAACGTCGCAGTTTCAAACCCATAGTACTGACCATATTTGGGGCGAAGCTCTTCTGTTGCCAGTCGAGAAATTTCACCATACCAAGCAGGTAGCATCACTGTGTGTGCGTTGATCTGATCCATTTTCACACCGAAGCCGAACGGTACTTTTTGCATTGCATTGGCGACAGCCGATTTCAAATCGGCAATAAACTGTAGATAAAAAGCAAAGTCTGCATGAGAACCAATATTGCCATGCCCACCACTAAAATACGTCCAATCTAACCCATTTGCTTGTTCTAGGTTTTGTACTAAAAATGTGAAGCGCTCTGAGCCGCCAAAATTCCAAAATGGAGGTTGGTCTGGATTAAGTAAATCAGGAGCATGCAGTACATGTTCGCCGACCAACAACCACGCAGAATGGTCATCTGTATGGGCAGCATGTTCAAAACCATACATTTGTACTGTGAGGTTCTCGAATGTAAATGAACCATTTGGCCAAGAAATGACTTTCGTTGGTCGGGGCAATTGACTATCAAGCAGCTGCATTTTGTCCGCTGTTGCTTGGGACGCAATAATCTCAGGCTTTGTGTTCTGTGTCTTTACGAGTAACTGTAAAAGCGCTGCGGTAGAACCAATATGGTCACCATGATCATGTGAGTACACTATGGTATTAATTGGTTTATCCGTTACTTGCCTAATCGCCTGCAGAATTTTGTCAGCTCGTTCTTCTAGAGGGTCAAACAGCATTACGCCTTTATCACCCACATAAAATAGCGTGGCGTAAAACCCGGACTCATACCAATAGGTTCTTTGCGTTACACGCTGCAAAACATAAGGTGTTTTCATATTCAGGGTAAATAAGTTTGCCACTTTCTCTCCAGGTGTGAGTACCTGAGTCGATGACGGTGTGACATATTTCGCGTTCACCGTTGAAGGCGCTTCTTTTACTGCACCCATCGCATTAGCAGAGAGAGCCAACAATCCAGTAAAAATAACTGAATAACCAAATCTGGGGGATTTTCTCATAACAATAACCTTATAAATCTGAATGTTATAACGCGTGTCACTGTATAGAGGTTATTACTTTTGATAAATTCCATTCCAGTCAATTGATTATTGCGTGGATTGAAATAATGGATCGTTTAACCGCTGTCGAAGTCTTTATTGAAATTGCAGAAGTGGGGAGCTTGACCAAGGCTGCCGAAAAACTTGGCATGTCTACAGCGATGGTGAGTCGCTATTTATCTTCTATGGAAGAATGGTTTGGTACCCGATTATTGCATCGAACAACACGAAAGATCAGCTTAACTGAAGCCGGATTTGCTACTTTGCCGCAATGTAAAGAAATACTATTCAGCGTTGAAAACGCCAGAAACATCGCTCAAGAACACAGCAATACGCCATCTGGAGTATTACGGGTGGCCGCTTCAGGAACCTTTTCAGATGCCCAACTAGGAATGGCGCTGGTCGATTTTCAGCATTTGTATCCAAATATTGATATCGTCCTTCATGTGGGCCATCACCTTGATAGCCTTGTTGATGACCGCATTGATTTAGCCATCAGAATAACCAACACTCTCGATGAAAGCTTAATTGCTCGCCCGCTAGCCAAATGTTATTCCGTTCTATGTGCAGCCCCGAAATATATTCGCAAGCATGGGGTTCCACGTAACTTAGAAGATTTACGTAACCATTACTGCATCACCAATAGCTCTGGCTTTCATAGAAATTATCGTTTCATTCGAGGTAAAGATGTCATTGAAATTCCGATCAACCCACATTTTCAAAGCAATGAAACTAATGCTATTTGTCGAGCCGTATTAAGTGGGGCAGGCATAGGCATGCTCCCCACTTTCTATATCAATGAGCGAATTACGAACGGAGACTTAGTACCACTATTACCCCACGAACAACCCGAAGTTTTAGGTATTCACGCTGTCTACTTATCTCGTCAATATCAGCCACTAAAATTGCGCCTATTAGTCGATTTTTTGGTGTCCCGATTTGGTGGAGATATAGCCCCTTGGGATAAATAGTTATGATGAATTCGCTCAAATATCTATTTATATCGAGCTGCAGGCTCATCTTGTTTTAAACCACCGAGCAGCGCCATACGCGCAGCCTGCAGTTCATCCCAACACTCTGGTGCGTGTAATGGTGGAATCGTCACAGTCTCTTTACGATCAAAACCAACTAAGGCGGCATCCACCAAATCTGCAACTTCCATCACTTCTGGCAACGTATTCACATCAATACCTGAGTAAGCCCAAATATCGGTGCGCGTTGCCGCAGGCAGAACCGCTTGAACGTAGACGCCACTTGGCGACAACTCTTGATGCAGGCTTTGCGACAAAAACTGCACATACGCTTTTGATGCTCCGTAAAGCGTTGCGCCAAACTCTGGCGCTAACCCTACTATCGAGCCAATATTGATGATCGACCCTTTGCCTTGTGCAACAAAGCGTGCAGCGACTGCAGCTGCTAATTGGGTTAAAGCATTAACGTTTAATTGAATCAGTTCACTAATCAATTCCGGTGTTTGCTGCGTAAAATTGCCACGTTGAGCTAAGCCCGCATTGTTCACCAGAATCTCAATCTGTGTATCGTTTTTAAGCTTTTCAGCCACACGCGCAATATCAGCCGCGAGGGTAAGGTCCGCTGGCATAATTTCCACGTTAACACCGGTCTCTTCACGAATATCCGCCGCGACTTGCGTCAATTTTTCTTCGGAACGAGCGACAAGCACCAGTGAATAGCCACGTTGAGCAAAGCGTTTAGCATAAGTAGCACCTATGCCGCGAGAGGCCCCAGTAACAAGAACTTTAGTGACTGAGTTATCTGTTGTAGGTATGGTTATGGTAGACATAATGACTTCCTTTTTTTAGATTTCAATTAGATTACGATCGAAATCCAAAACACTCAAGTTTTGATGATGAGAATAATCTATATATACTGTAAGCAGATTTTTAGTAAGGTTTCCCAATGAGAGTATCTAAGCAGCAAGCGGAAGCAAACCGCGCCCATATCGTTGAAACATCAGCTAAGCTCTTTCGGGAAAATGGCTATAACGGGATTGGCGTTGCAGATTTAATGGCAGAAGCGGGATTTACTGCTGGCGGCTTCTATAAGAACTTCGCCTCCAAAACCGATTTGATGGTCGAAGCCACCGCACTTTGTTTTGAGCGAACAAAAGAAAAAAAGATAACACTTAATAAAGAAGAGTTCATCAAACGCTATTTATCACCAGAGCATCGTGATAACACCGGAACTGGCTGTGTATTTGCCGCGCTTAGCCATGATGCTGCACGTCAAGACGATTCAGTTAAGACATTGTTTGAAACAGGATTAGAAGCGGTGATCCAATCTCTAAGTGTGAATAGCCCCGCTGAACGAGAAAAAAATATCGCTCTTTTTTCTCAAATGGTGGGCGCAATTACGTTAGCGAGATCTTGTCCTAAGAACTCGCCTCTTGCCGATGAAATCTTGACGGCTTGTTTACATCAGATTTTCGGTGAAGAGAAAAGCAGCGAATCAGCAGCACCCGATGAGGAATAACGTCGTGCTTAGTACCACTACTTTGCGTCTAATGCTAGACTGTGCCCTCGTTTACTCAGTAGTGGAAAGGTAGAGTTATGAACCCTATTATTGCGATGTTAAAAGAAAACAATATTAGCGACGCACAGATCAAAGAGGTGTTTGTTGCATTGACATCAAATCCTCTAGCCGCAATGGCTACCATCAGCCAACTTGGTTTGCCACAAGAACAGCTCCAACAGTTAATTGGTCAAGTAATGCAAAACCCAACCTTGATTAAAGAAGCCGTAACTGAGCTAGGTCTTGATTTTTCAAAAGTGGTTGAAGCTCAAGCGAAAATGCAAAAATAGTTGGGTTTATCCATTACCCAGAATGAATAAAAGCCGCTCAGTGCCTGACACTGAGCGGCTTTTATATTGATAATTATGCTCTTAAGCACAGCACTTCTTGTACTTTTTACCGCTGCCGCAACTGCATGGGTCATTACGGTTTGGCGTTTTTTCGAAAGTGATAGTTTTTGGCTTATTTAATAGCGTATCCAATTCAATGGTGTTCTCTGCTTGATCCGCATCGACAACCACATGCGCCACGATTGAGTGCTCAGCAACCAAAGCTTCGATCTCTGCTTTACGCGCTTCAGTTTGAACAACAACATTGATTGGCGCTTCTTCAGTGCCTGCTTTTACATCACGATTTACGTTATAGCCAGAACCGACGTAGTTTTCTCGAGGATCGATACGGCCTTTAAAGAATAATTTGGACATGTGCAACTCACTGATAGGTTGGAGTGGTGTAATTGGGCAGCGATTATACGGGAGTTTAGCAATTGATAAAGAAGTTCCTATCATCTGCCCGCATTAACGATAGAAAAACCACCGGCGCTGACTATTGCCCCCTTGATGAACACTGAGGCACTCAGCCATGCGTCACTATGTACCAAGATAATGGTCATGGAGAACAGGCAAACAAAAAGCGCCACTGGGGCTCCTTACTAAACTCTCACGGTAAAACTCACCACAGTGCGGTTAAGACTTTCTCACTAACAGCCCCATTGCTTCAACGTGGTCGGTGTGCGGGAACATATCAAACCATTTCATGCGTTCAAGACGATAGTGACTCATGCCTTGAATGTCTTCTTTCATGGTATCTGGGTTACAGCTTGAGTAGATGATGTACGGTGGTGCTAGCGCTTCCAAACGATCGGTTAATGCTTTGCCCAAACCGCGGCGAGGTGGGTTAACCAGCACCACTTGCGGTGCTTGCTCTTGTCCTTGCGAATATTGTGCAGAATCGAGAGCGGCAAAACTTAAATTCGTTAGCCCCATTTGATTGGCAGAATATTGCGCGCTGGCAATCGCCTCTGGTTCGATTTCAATACCAGTAACTGAGGTGTCAGGGCTAGCACAATGCAACGCAAAGCCGCCCACACCGCAGAACAGATCCCACATGTGATTCGGTTTGATTTCGCGCACCCACTCACGCGCCGTCGCATACAGTTGCTCCGCTACTTGCGGGTTAGTTTGGAAAAAGCTTTTCGGGCGAATCACGAGCGGAACGTCATTAAACGTTTCAGTAATGCTCTGTTTTTCGGTTAGGAAAATCTCTTCATCCCCTTCCAAACGCGCCATATGCACTGGCTGGATGTTAGCCGAAATCACCTGAATATTCGGAAAACGTGCTTGCAATTCCGCTAGATTATTTTCAATCCGAGGCAGCGCTTGGGTAGAGCGCAGCACAAAACGCAGCATGTATTGCTCGGGTTTTTGCGCTTGCGTCAACAGCAAAAATTTCAGCTCGCCTTTCTTTTTAGCAACGTTGTAAGGGGGAATACCAGCGCGACGAATCCAATCTTGTAGATAGATGAGGATCTCTTGCATCGGCTTGGGGTACAAAGGGCAGTCGACCAGCGATAGTGCCTCTTTACCTTGAGTGGCAGGTAACCCCAAAATTGGCTGATGCGCAGCACCCGATACCACCATTTTTGCTTTGTTGCGAAAGGCACTATCAGCACTTGCTACCGGCTTTAACCACGTAATGCTGCTGGATTCATTGTCATTTCCCTTATCGGTATCGAGGTGAGCCCATGAGGAAAACTGGATTTTCAGCTGTTGATCTTTACGCTCAACCTGCTCAGCGTAATCGGTCATGCAGTGATGACAAGAAGAACAACGTTTTTGAATGAAATGTTCGCAATGCATAGTGTGTCTGGTAGCTAAATGAATATCGGAGATGGCTTGCTGTGCTAGCAAGTCAACAGTGCGGTGCATAATAATGGAAGCGGCGCTTGAAGTCACACTTCATTGCAGCTTAATGAGCAAATAGAACCCAAACAAAAAGGAGAGCTGCGCTCTCCTTTCAATGGGTAATGATAGTAAAGATTATTCACTTCGCCCATGACGAGCCCAGTTCACCAGATTCATCACCGCTACCAAAATGCAGCCAGCCAACAAACCGATAATGCCATTGAGTAGCGGATTACCAATCGCGTCAGCACCAGGAAGAGTTTCAAAATGCCCCAGCAGCGCTTCAACACCGTGGTGTAACATCGGCACATTGTGCACCACGATGCCACCACCGACCAAAAACATGGCAATTGTGCCAACCACCGTTAGCAGTTTCATTAATTTAGGCGCAAAGTTAATTAGGCCTTCACCAATCACCGAAATCACGCCTTTACCTTGAGAGCGACGATTGAGGTAGAAGCCAAGGTCATCAAGTTTAACAATCCCAGCCACGATGCCATAAACACCAATGGTCATGATGAATGCGATAAAGCTAACCACAATCAGTTGATCAAGAATATTGGCGTCACCTTGCACTGTGCCCAGGGCAATCACAATGATCTCTGCAGAGAGAATAAAATCGGTACGAATCGCGCCTTTCACTTTGCGATTTTCGTACTCTTTCATATCGACATTTTCGAGCTCGGCGACCTTCTCTTCGATGGAAGGCTTAGATTCGTGGCTGTGAAACAGCTTTTCAATCACCTTTTCCGAACCTTCAAAACAGAGGTACAAGCCGCCTAACATCAACATAGGCATAATGAGCCAAGGGGCAAAAGCACTAATGATAAGTGCGGCGGGTACTAAAATGCATTTATTGCGCAGTGACCCTTTTGCCACCGCTAGCACCACTGGAATTTCACGTTCTGCAGAAACACCCGACACTTGTTGCGCGTTGAGCGCTAAGTCGTCGCCTAATACCCCTGCGGTTTTCTTTGCTGCCACTTTGGACATGACTGCAACATCATCGAGCACTGTTGCAATATCATCTAATAGAGTGAGTAAACTCGCACCTGCCATACTGAAATCTCATTATCGTTGTTTATATTTTGCGGTTGTCCAAGAAAAAAGCCTGCCATAAGTGGCGAGTCATCCTTCAAGTTCGCTTAATCTATCATTAACTCACGAGTGAAGTCAGTTGTTGCGCAAAAATTTCACCGAGTTCTCACGCAAGGGAAGATTGCACTTGAAGGCGGCTCTCATTACTCTTGGAACATGGTTTCTCAAATTGGAACAAATATGTCTACTCAATCACACTGTTCTATCGGTCAGCCTGGGGTTCCTTGGGGTGACAATGAGCGTTTGCAATGGCGCGCACAAACTCGTATCCATCGTGAATATCAAGCGGAAGTAGTGCCAAAGATTCAAGCACTGGCGCAGCATTTCGAACTCTCGCAATACGGCGCGCTTTCATACGATGTCGACCGCTATCCTCTGTTTTGCTTGAAAACACGTCAATGGGATAACAACAAGCCAACCGTGTTGATCACCGGTGGAGTCCACGGTTACGAAACCAGTGGTGTGCATGGTGCGCTGCAGTTTTTGGCAACCGAAGCGAAGCTGTACGAAGCGCATTTCAACATTGTCGCAACACCTTGTGTCAGCCCTTGGGGATACGAAACCATCAATCGTTGGAACCCCAATGCGCTTGATCCAAACCGCAACTTTGTCGCTAACAGCAAAGCAGAAGAGTCAGCGGCTTTGATGGCATTAGTGGCTCAGTTACCACAGCCTGTGCTGGTACATATGGATCTTCATGAAACGACTGACACCGACGAAACCGAGTTTCGCCCTGCCCTCGCCGCGCGTGATGGCATCGCATACGACGCGGGCACCATACCCGATGGATTTTATACCGTTGGTGATGAACAAAACCCGCAGATCGAGTTTCAAACCGCGATTATTGAAGCAGTGCGCAAGGTAACTCACATTGCCCCAGCTGACGAACACAATGAAATTATTGGCTCATCAGTGGTTGCAGATGGTGTCATCTTATATGACATGAAAAAACTTGGCCTGTGTGGCGGCATCACTACCTGCCAATACGGTTCGACCACCGAAGTCTACCCAGACAGTGACAAAGTAACCGATCAAGAGTGTAACGACGCACAAGTGGCAGCAGTAAAAGGTGCACTTGATTACGTACTTGCCCAGTTATAACAAGCGGTTCTTATATTGCTCCGGTGTTTGGCCGGAGTATTTTTTGAACATCGCAATAAAGGGGCTGGCTTGGTTATAGCCCAATGTCAACGCCACCTCTTTTACCGAATGGCCGCTACGCAGTAACTCCATAGAATAGAGATAACGCACCCGCAAACGCCATTCAGTGAAACTCATCCCCAACTCGGTCTGACAACAGCGTGCTAAAGTACGCTCAGTGGTATGTACCTGCTCTGCCCATTGTGCCAATGAGGTACTGTCGGTAGGATTTTCTTCCACTTCCGCCAAAATAGGCGCGAGATATTTATGATGGCTAGACGGCAAAAAGTGGTGCTCTGTTTCCTGAGTGGCTAATTGATCGAGCAACACTTGCACTAAACGAACGTCTTGGCTCTCTTTAGCGATATTGATATTGCGCTGGCGAAAATCATCCACAATAGCAGAGGCGATGGCGGTCACTTTAATCAAGCTCGTTTTGCTTGGAAACGACTCGGTCATCGCCGTGGCGATATTGATTGAACAGTACGCCAAAGGCTTACGGTTGTAACTTTTATGCCTAACTCCGGCCGGAACCCAAATTGCCAAATGCGGGGGAGCAAGGAAACGCGTCTCTTCCACTTCCATCTCTAATATGCCGCCAGAGATAAGCTGCACTTGTCCCCAAGGATGACTATGAACTCGAGTCTCCGTATTGGAGAGAAACGCTTCGAAATTCATAAATACGTCTGATGGTGGCTGCTCGATCCCTAAAGAAGGATGTACATGACGAAGATTTTTTTTCACCTTTTGTCTTCCTATCGCTCGTAATGTCTGTTTAGAGATACATAGTATTATAAAGACCTGTCAAACTTTGCGCTATCCCATCTTTACCCCGGTCTTTTCATGATTTATCTACTTCCATTACTCACGGTTGTCATTTGGAGCGGTAACGCCATTGTGAACAAAATGGCCTCCGTTGCGATTGAGCCAGGAGCGATGAGCTTTTATCGCTGGGCACTGGCGATCGTTATTCTCACACCTTGCTGTTTACCTCATGTGATTCGTCAATGGAAGGACGTAAAGAAACACTTACCACAGCTGGCGATGCTTGCTCTACTGGGTATGGCATTAAACCAGTCGCTTGGTTATTACGCAGGATTAACCACGAGCGTTTCCAATATGGCGCTGATTTCATCGCTGGTTCCGCTTTTTAGCGTTTTCGCCAGTGTGCCTTTGCTCAAAAAACGCATCTCTACACTAAGCATTGTTGGCGCGACAATATCGCTGCTCGGCTTAGCCTATATGCTAGGCAAAGGCGATATGTTCTTCTTCTTACGCCAAAAATTGGCGCAAGGAGATGCGATGATGTTGGTCGCTGCTTTAGTCTATGCGTTTTACTGTGTGCTACTGAAAAAATGGAAGATGCCATTTGGCAACTGGACACTGATTTATCTGCAAGGCCTTTGCGCTCTCGTGATGTTGGCGCCCTTATGGCTAACCAGCAAACATCTGTTGCCTTCAGCTCAAGCGGTGCCACTCATTGCTTACGCGGGTATAGCCGCATCCGTCATTGCTCCTTGGATGTGGGTTAAAGCCATTGATGTATTGGGCGCTGATTCCACAGCCATGTTTATGAACTTACTGCCGGTAATTGCTGTGGCACTGGCTGCCGTGATGTTGGGCGAAACCGTGCACCTTTTCCACGCTGTCGGTGGCTTTATGGTGATTACGGGTGTGGCATTATCACAAATCAAAGTGAAACGTCGCACCACGCTAACCGTACAACCTGTCTCTCACGCCTAAATCAGCATCTTGGTTAAACGTGTGTGTTACGCAACGCAATACGACGTAACGCACACCCTACTTGCTAAATCATTAAGAACAGTTTGAATTTCAAGCGCTAAGCCGTACACTTGTAACGGTTTCAAGTTAAGGGAAGCGCCGTGAAAGCAATTAAACGTCACCAAGAGATCATTGAACTCGTTCAAGCTCAAGGTTTTGTCAGTACAGAAGAGTTGGTCGATAAGTTTCAAGTGAGTCCACAGACGATTCGCCGTGATCTCAATGAGCTGGCTGACGCGAACAAAATTCGTCGTAACCACGGTGGCGCCACCATTGCGACCAGTTCGGAAAACTCTTCTTATCACACCCGCCAAGTGCTGCTCCTCGAAGAGAAACACAAAATCGCCAATGCCTTAGTGGAACACATTCCCGATGGCGCGACTTTGTTTATCGATATTGGCACCACCCCCGAAGCGATTGCGCGCGCGTTAATGACGCGTCACCACAATCTGCGCATTGTTACTAACAACTTAAACGTCGCGACGCTGCTAATGAGTAAGCCAGATTTCAGTATCATCTTGGCCGGTGGTGAAGTACGCAATAAAGACGGTGGAGTAACAGGCGAAGCAACGCTCGATTTTATCTCTCAATTTCGCCTCGACTTTGGCATATTAGGTATCAGTGGCATTGATTTCGACGGTTCACTGCTGGATTTCGACTATCACGAAGTGCGCGTCAAACGAGCCATCATCGAAAACAGCCGCAGTGTTTTCCTCGGAGTCGACCACAGTAAATTTGGTCGTAACGCCATGGTAAAACTCGGCACTCTCGCCGACATTGACCTCATTATCACAGACAAACAACCGCCCAAAGAGATCGAGTTGTTTGCCCGCGAACATGAAGTGAATTTGTTGGTGGTGTAACGCCCCAGCCCACGCGATTCATCGTCATTTCCAATACCTTGCCTGCGTTTAACGCGGTATCCCTGTGTCTAAACATCAAGAATCTAGCGGATATCTGGTGGATTGATGCGAATCTACGCCTCATTTCTTATTTGCATATATACTGAAAATAACGTGTTAGTTCAGGGGAATAGCTATGCAACATGGAAGTCGAGATATTACGCTGCGCTTTTTGGCCGAGCCTAGCGACGTGAATTTTGGTGGTAAAGTGCATGGCGGTGCCGTCATGAAATGGATTGATTTGGCGGCTTATGCCTGCGCCGCCGGTTGGAGCAAGAAGTATTGCATTACCGCTTATGCTGGAGGCATTCGCTTTGTCGCTCCCATCTTGGTTGGGAGCTTAGTTGAGGTGAATGCGAAGATCATCTACACCGGCAACACCTCTATGCATATCGGCATCGATGTGCAAGCCAGCGATCCGAAAGAGGTTAATCAACAGCTAACAACGCACTGTATTGTGATCATGGTGGCTGTCGATGAAAACGGCAAACCAACACCTGTGCCCCAATGGAACCCGGTCACTCCCAATGATATTTTCTTGCGCGAATCGGCCATCCGCTTAATGAATATGCGTAAAGAGATTGGCGAAGAGATGGCCGCTCACGTGAAAAAGCCGTGATCGAACGCGGGCTCAATCTAAAGCCGCAACGGTTAGTAGAATCAACTTGGCTAGGTAAGTGAATGACGGGCAACAAAATACTGTCATCTAAATTTAATAAGTCTTTGCTCTAATTCAACAACCTAGATAGAGACACCATAGCCAAGAATGACAACAACTGTGAAAGTGACCTTAGCGGAAACGAGCCTTGCTGACCCTAAGGCTATTGAGTACCAATGGGTACGAGCTCTTTATGTTGAAGGTTACGAACCTTCACAAATTAACCATTACATTCGCACCTGCTTTGGCGGTGATGCCCACTTTGCCGACCTGTTTCGTAAAGTCGCCTTGTATGAAGAGAGTACTGTTGTGTTGCTACAACATCTGCGGACACTCTTTTGACATTAGGCTCTCGAAAACCGATCGTTGCTTGGGGTAAAGTAGTACCCATTCACGAGTAGTTTAGGATAGAACGATGCGGTTTAGCTTTAATACCGAAGATGCCATTCAAGTCTGTGTTGGCGCTTTTGCCCTCGCCGTTCCAGTGTCGTTCTCTCAAGAAGCCTGGCAACTAGGTAACACGTTACCGTTAGCTAATTTGCTGCTGTTAATGGTGTTATCTCTCTGCTTTTTAAGCGCATTTGCCTACCAAAGTGTTTTTCAATCTAACATTCACCATCGATATCCCGTGTTCTTTTTTCGAGTGATTATTGCTTACTCAATTGCCGCAATCGTGGTGGCGCTGGTTCTACTGTCGTTAGACAAATTGCCTTTACTGAGTGAGCCCATCGTCGCTTTAAAACGGATTATCGTAATTAGTATGCCAGCCTCAATGGGTGCCATTGTGGTTGATAGTTTTGACAAGGAATAATTGAGAATTGCCTATGAGTACAACCCTAAGTTTACGTGCTTTAGAACGTGGTGACTTACGCTTTATCCACGACTTAAATAACAACCGCAACATTATGGCGTATTGGTTTGAAGAGCCTTACGAGTCGTTCGACGAGTTGGAAGAGCTTTACAACAAGCATATCCACGATAATGCTGAGCGACGCTTTGTGGTAGAGAACGAAAACAAAGAGCTCGTAGGGTTAGTGGAACTGATTGAAATTAACTACATTCACCGTAGCGCTGAATTCCAAATTATTATTGCACCGGACCATCAGGGCAAACGCTTTGCGACTACGCTGATCAACAAAGCGCTCGACTACTCATTCACTATTTTGAACCTGCATAAAATCTACTTACACGTTGCGGTGGAGAATGAAAAAGCAGTGCATCTCTATGATAAATGTGGTTTTGTCGAGGAGGGGCATCTGGTGCAGGAGTTCTTCATTAATGGTCGCTATCAAGACGTTAAGCGCATGTACATTTTGCAAAACGACTACCTTAACCGCATCAGAAACAACTAGCTTCATCTCTTTGCATTGACTACTGAATGGTTATTAAGCCAATAAAAGAATAAAAACACAGCGATAAAAAAACCGCGCTTTAGTGATAAAGCGCGGTATTGGTCAACATGATTACCAGGAAGGAAACAGCGATTTGGCAATCAGTCGACGAGCATCGAAGAATCATTAAGGGTCAACGCCCCTCATCTTCCGAGACCACCTCACATTTAGCGGGCAATATCTAAGCGATCTTCCGTCACACCGTTAATGCGAAACCATCCAGCGATACTGTAACGCTGCGCATGGCTAACACACACTTCATGCGGAAACTCTTCCGACAAGAACACAATCAATCGCCCAGCTTGAGGTGCAAGTGTATCAATCAACCTATCTTGTTTATCGTAGATTTTAAGCTCGCCACCGTTTTCCTCCGTCCAATTTTCATTTAGATAGAAAACAGTCGTCAGTCGACGGTTGGTATTACCTTGAAAAGAGTCGTAGTGTTTTTCATAGAAATCACCGGCTTCGTATTTAGCAAAATGCGCTTCGTACTCAAACAAGCCTAAGAAAAATTCACGGTTCACTTGCAGTCGAATCTGCTCCATCCTTTCGAGATAGTCCTGCACTGGCAGACCCATATCGGTCTTCAACCACTGAATTTTGTCACTACGACGTTCACTATCACGATGAGCGTCATCATTACGGCCAATTTTAGCTTTATTCCAATTGGCAGGAATGGTCTCACGTAACTCACGAACTTGTTGCGTCGTCAGGAAATCATCCCAAACGTACCAACCTTGATCAGCAATAGCAGTCATCAGTTTATCTAACGACATACTTTACACTCCAAAACGACGAAAAAGCGGTTTATAGCGAGCGTTAAGCCTCCCCACAACTCGTAACCATAATCCTATTGACAAAAATTACTAATCGAAATTTTGAAACAAATTAGTTCCATAGAATCAAAGTGTTATTTGTCAATAAATCAAAGGCGTTACGCGATGTTGGAAATTAGCGACAAATTAATTTTTCTAGGCGAGGAGAATGGCCTTTAAAAATGGTTTTAAGCTGGGCTATCAATAACTCAGCAGTCGCTAACGCATCGATCCCTGCCGAATGAGCGGTGTAATTCGGTAACCGATAATCTGCGCGCAAATCACTGAGCTGTAAACTGGTATGAGCGTGAGTTTTTCCAGAAAAAGTGAGCTCTTTCTCAATCATTAACGTATCCACCCACAAGCAAGGCAGGCACTCAAAACCAAAACGCGTTTGCATATAGTGATCAATAAACGCTTTCTCGATGGAAGCGCCATGCACCAAGGCCACTTTACCCGCGAGTTGGGCAAAGAGTTGATCCATCGCTTGGTCAAGTTCGATGCCGTTAGCTAACGCATGAGGCGTCAATTGATGAATCTCAGCCGAGCGGGCATTAACGTATTCAGTGTGACGCACAAACAGCTCTTCACTGGCGCCAATATCAATGGTTTGCTGAGCTAAAGGCACCCAACCGATACTCAAAATCTGATCGTGTTGCGCGTCCACACCTGAGGTTTCAAAATCAAACGCCAACAGCGACAATTCACCGATAAACTCCTTCACATCGGGTAACGGCGTAGCAAAAAAATGGGCTAGCCCCTCTGGCCAATCGCCTCTTTGTGCTCCCAACTCATGGTATTGGTAAATACGGTGAATAGGACTGAAATGACGTTTGATTGCTTGTAACATAGCTACCCCTTCAAGAAGCGCAGTTTCGCGACATCTTGTAACTCACTGATGATTTTGAATGCATCTTTTAAATGCTTACGTTCAAAGCTACTAAAACTATCCGGTGCAATATGATTGTCTGGTGTACGGCCTTCTTTGAGAGCCTGCAATTGGTGCTGAAAACGAACTTGAGTGATGAATTTGTACGCGCCAATAATGTTCTGGCAGCTGTCATCCGACATTGCACCATGGGCTGCAGCGTACTGAAAACGCTCCTCCGTCCCGGTCATGGAACCGCCCGCCGACAGCGAGAAAATACGGGCTAAATCGATGATCAAGTTCAGCGCATATTTTTTGATATTCAGTGTCTTACTGTTATCGCCGCCTTTTTCGAGCACTAAGTTGTTGAAGATGCCCAACGGTGGCTGGGTATCGATGGCATCTTTGACCAAGGCCGGTAAAAACTGACTGCTTTTTTGCAAGCAATCATGCAAGTGACGCTGCATTTGATCCACCAGCTCAGTATTGCCATAAATCGCACGAGTTTCTAAAAAGACACTGATACTCAAAAGCTTATTGTATTCAGGGCTCGCTACCCATTTACGGTAATACTCTTTCCAAACACTCAGTGGTTGACACCATTTCGGTGAAGCGGCCATGTATTTGCCATCACACAGCGGATAACCGCAGGCTTCTAAACCATTACACACCCGCATAGCAAGATGGCGGAAATAGAGTTCATATTCTGGCTTCATCTCATCAGACAGCACTAACGCACTGTCTTGATCCGACAACACATGTACTTCATTACGCGCATGTGAACCGGCCACCACCCAAGCATAATCACAAGGCGCAGGACCGAGCAGCTCTTCGGTAATTTGCAGCAAACGGCGCGTAAAGGCGTCCATGATCATTGACATCACGCGACCTTGAATTTCGGCGCTGATGCCACTTTCTACTAGCGATTGGAAAATACTGATCCGCTCTTCTTTCAACGCGGCTAGCGCTTCGACCGTGCTCGCGTATTTGATTTTCTCAATCAAAAACAGCGCTTGAGTTTTATGGTTGTGCACAAGATGGGAGGTTGTCAGTAGGCCAACCACCTCTTTGCCTTTAACCACAGGCAAGCAGCGAATGTTGTATTGCAACATCACCGAGATGGCTTGAATGACTTTGTCATCGGCGTGGATCAATTGAGGATTCAGTGTCATCACCAATTTTATGGGTGACGCGGTATCCACACCTTTCGCCACGACAGAGCGTGTCATATCACGATCGGTGACGATCCCAACCAACTCACCTTGATCCATCACCGCTGCACAAGAACTATGGCTACGCTTATCGTTTCCGCACATCAGTTCCGCAACGGTACGAATCGGTGTTTCAGGATCGACTATAGTGATGTTTTCACTGGCGATCTCTTCAACACGACGATAAAACAGCCCTTTCTCTTCTTCACGGCACGCGTAATCCACCGCAGACGTTAAACGGAATTTCGCTTGAGAAGCAAAATAGTCGGCGAATTCAGGATGTCGCTGGCAGATATTTTGCACTTGCTCATGGGGGATGAGATAAAGCAGCGCGTCTTCAATCGCCTCAGCTTGGTAGCCATCTTCGGAATCTTTAAGCGGATCTAAAAAAGTGAAACCAAATTGGTCTTCCGCCCCTAAACGAGCACGTAACTGCCCATCGCGGCGACGCTGTTCGATAGCTCCGGTGCGAATAATATAGAGGTATCGGTCATGACAAAGCGCACTAAATTCAATCCGCTCACCTTTGGCAAGATAACGTACTTTCACCTGCCCTGATAACGCGAGCACCATCTCTTGTGGCAACTTGTCAAATGGGTCCAAGCGAATTAGAAAATCATAAATATTAGGGGTTAACGAGGATCCCAAGATAATCTCCAAATCAAAACAGCGTTTCAATAAAACCAATATTACAAAAAAAAGCAGCGGTAAAGCTGCTTTCTTTCTCACATTTCTGTTATGCCGGATAATCGGTATAACCCAAATGTTCAGAGACATTACGACCTGCATTTTGCAGCATGGCTACGTATTCCCCTTTACGCGATTCTTCAAAGCGAATAGTTGGGAATGACATAGAAATAGAAGCAATGATGTGTCCGAAACGATCATAAATCGGCGCAGCGATACAGCGCAGACCCGGCTCTTGCTCTTCATTATCTTCTGCGAAGTGTTGCTGACGAACCAGTTTTAGCTCTTCTAGCAATTCGTCCACATTGCCGTGGGTACGTTCAGTGTGTTTGATGAACTCAACGTCTTTCAAAATGTTGCGCACAAAACTTTCATCGCGCTCAGCCATCAACACTTTACCGATAGCGGTACTGTACAGTGGGTTACGACGACCAATACGAGAATACATACGTAAGTTGTATCCTGAATCGATTTTGTGGATGTAAATAATGCTATCGCCATCGAGCGCACCTAAGTGCAACGCTTCGTTGGTTTTATCAGCAATAAGCTGCATCTCTTTATTCGCAAGGCCGACTAAATCCACGTATTCCAGTGACTTAGATCCTAGTTCAAACAGTTTTAAGGTCAGAGAATATTTATCCGCTTCCCCTTCTTGTGCAACAAAGCCCAAGGTTTTCATTGTTTGTAAAAAGCGGTAGGTGGTCGCCTTGGACATCATCAGACGTTGTGACAACTCTGATACGCCAATCTCTTTTTGTTCACCCAGAGCTTGTAGAATACTGAATACCTTCATTACCGACGATACGGATTCCGGTTGTGTTTGTTTTTCCATTCTCAATCCCCTTATCTAACTTAAGCCATTATAGCCGCTCAAGATTTACGTACCACTAATTTTAAAAAGGCTTTTCATATTTTTGAAACCGCTCAAATTCAAAATCAGAAAAAGCAGATCGGAATCAAGATTTATAAAACAGCTTTTCAAAAAAAATTGCCAAGCGTTTTTTTTTGTCTCATGATGACTTCAACAAACGAGACGACGAGAGCAACGTTTGTCTTTTTACCAGTTAGCTACCATTGAGGATAAAAACTATGGTTCTTGAAGCATTCAATCTTGAAGGCAAAGTCGCTATTGTGACCGGCTGTGATACAGGTCTTGGTCAAGGTATGGCATTGGGCTTAGCTCAAGCAGGTTGTGATATTGTCGGCGTCAACATTGCCGAACCAGTTGAAACAAAAGAAAAAATTGCTGCTACAGGTCGTAAATTTCTCGACATCCGCGCCAACCTTATTTCTCTTGAAGATGTTCCATCTATCATCGACCGCGCAGTGACTGAATTTGGTCACATCGACATTCTGATCAACAACGCAGGTATCATTCGTCGTAACGACGCAATCGACTTTAGCGAAAAAGATTGGGATGACGTAATGAACATCAACGTCAAATCTGTGTTCTTTATGTCTCAAGCGGTAGCGAAACAATTCATCGCTCAAGGTACTGGCGGCAAAATCATCAACATCGCTTCTATGTTGTCTTTCCAAGGCGGTATCCGCGTTCCTTCTTACACTGCAGCAAAAAGCGGCGTAATGGGCATCACTCGTTTGATGGCCAACGAATGGGCACAACACAACATCAACGTGAACGCAATTGCCCCTGGATACATGGCAACCAATAACACAGCAGCGCTCCGTGCTGATGGTGACCGCAGCGCAGAAATCCTAGATCGTATCCCAGCCAACCGTTGGGGCTTACCTTCTGACTTGGCAGGTCCATGTGTGTTCTTGGCATCATCTGCTTCAGATTACGTAAACGGTTACACCATCGCTGTTGATGGTGGTTGGTTGGCTCGCTAATACCAACTAAAAAGCAGTTAAGGAACCGATAGTGACCCTATATGAATTTGCACAAGCTCTTGGTTTTGTGAGCTTTGCACTGGGAATTTCCACCTTTTACCAGAAGAATGATCGTCGGCTAAAAATTGTTATGTTGATTTTTAACCTCAATCATCTGGTTCACTATCTGTTGCTCGGCTCGATGGTTTCCGCTCTCAGTATCGGACTATCGGCGCTAAGAACGGCGAGCGCGATTTATACATCGTCAAAATGGGTTGCCGCGCTCTTCGTTATCGGTGGTATCGCCTTCGGGGTGTCTATTGCCGATGATTGGTGGGATTTATGGCCAGTAGTAGGCACTACTATCGGGACACTGGCCATTTTCACCCTGCAAGGTATCCCAATGCGTCTCGCCTTTATGCTTGGCGGAGTGTGTTGGTTAATTAATAACATTTTAGTGGGTTCGATTGGAGGCACTCTGCTCGAAACCACATTACTTTCAGTTAATTGCTTGACGATTGGTCGCATACTTCGCGACAAGAAGCGTGCTCTGGCAAGCCAAGCATTGTGAGCATAAGAGGAACACCATGTTTGTATTTAACAAAGACATCAAACTCGACGACTTAGGTGATGGCGTATCACGTAAAATTCTAGCCTACAGCGATAACATCATGTCGGTAGAAGTGCATTTCGAGAAAGGGGCAATTGGCCCTATGCATAATCACCCACATGAACAGCTGACCTACGTCCTTTCAGGTTCGTTCAAATTCACCATTGGTGACGAAACGAAAGTGGTTAACGCCGGCGACGTTTTATACAAACAACCTAACATCATGCACGGTTGTGTGTGTTTAGAAAAAGGGGTGTTACTCGATAACTTTACCCCAATGCGCAAAGATTTTATTCAATAGCGTTCGCGAGATATTTGATAACAACAAGGCGATGTTAGCGGATACGGCTTTTGTATCACTCATATAAGCAACATCGTCGATTAGTGAATCCCTTTAAAACGCGGCTCATCCCGCAGGAGAAAACGGTTATGAAAATTGCACTTATGATGGAAAACAGCCAAGCGGCTAAAAACGCAACTGTATTAAAAGAGCTCAATACAGTAACTGAACCGCTAGGCCACGCAGTTTACAACGTGGGTATGAGTGACGAACAAGACCACCACCTGACTTACATCCACCTAGGTATCATGGCAAGTTTGCTATTGAACTCTAAATCAGTTGATTTCGTTGTTGCTGGTTGTGGTACAGGACAAGGTGCAATGATGTCTTTGAATATCCACCCAGGAGTTGTTTGTGGTTACTGCCTAGATCCATCTGACGCTTTCCTATTCAACCAAATCAACAACGGTAACGCTCTATCTCTTGCATTTGCAAAAGGTTACGGTTGGGGCGCAGAACTGAACGTTCGTTACATCTTTGAAAAAGCGTTCACTGGTGAACGTGGTGAAGGTTATCCAAAAGAACGTGCAGAACCACAAAAACGCAACGCTGGCATCCTGAACGAAGTGAAAAAAGCCGTTGTGAAAGACAACTACCTAGACACATTGAAAGCGATGGATCAAGAGCTAGTGAAAACTGCAGTAACTGGCCCTCGTTTCCAAGAATGCTTCTTCACTAACTGCCAAGTTCCTGAAATCGCAGAATACGTGAAATCATTACTGTAATACGCATAAAAGACGAATCCCTCCGATGATTCGTGTTTCCCAGCCAGCCGAAAGGCTGGCTTTTTTCATGGGAAAGATTAGAGTTGCAAACGTAACGATTTGAAAAGACAGGGAGACATTACAATGTCTGAAACGAGTATCCCATTTCACTCCTTAACTCAGCTCAATTTGCCCGCAACCATTTATCCCCTTTGGCCTCAGCCATTGCATCACGCCACACTCACCCCGCTTATCATTGAGCGCGGCGATGCACACTTACCGGATCGCCTGCTGACTCAAGTCATTACTCCTGAAATGGCACACATTGCACCCGAGCAACCCAATGGCATTGCCATGCTCATTTTGCCCGGAGGCGGCTATACCCGCGTTGCTTGGGACAAAGAAGGGATGGAGACGGCGTATGCCATGGCAAAGGTCGGTTACACCTGCTTTGTCCTTAACTACCGAATGCCTGGCGATAACCACCCACTCGGAAGTTTGACAGCTTTAGCCGATGCCCAACGTGCGATGCGGATGATTCGCGCTAAATCGGCGCAGCTTGGCATTAATCAGGTGGTGATTACTGGCTTTTCCGCCGGCGGACACCTAGCGGGTTGGCTGGCAACACAAGCGGATCGCGAATGTTATGCAAAGCAAGATGAGATAGACCAGTTCAGTGCTCGCGCAGACCTTGCCGCCCTACTCTATCCAGTCATCAGTATGGATCCCAGCATTACTCATTTGGGTTCACGTCAGCAGCTACTTGGTACTTTGGCCGATCAAGCACTGCACCCTGAATTTTCCGTTGAAACCATGGTTACTCGCGAGACACCACCTTGCTTTTTACTCCATGCCAGCGATGACCCATCGGTCAGTGCCGATAACAGTGTGGTGATGTGGCAAGCATTAAAAGCTCAGAAAGTACCGGTTGAAATGCACATTGTAGAGGAAGGCGGACATGGATTTGGCTTGAGAAAGGCACAGGGGTTGCCGGTTCAAGCGTGGCCACAGTGGCTTGATCGCTGGATCCGACAACATCTGTTGAATAATAACTAGTAGGTATCTGAACTTAGGAGTGTTGTTCAGTAAATGCTGGGCGACGCTCTGCGTAGCGTTCAAACCACCACGACCCCAACATCGCCAAAAATAGCACCACAAAACTGAGCACCAATGGCGCTTTAAAACCAAAGTATTGAGAAATCACGCCCATTGAACTGGTACCGAGCATGGTGCCAACCAACATCGAGTTGGTGTAAAAGGCAGACGCCTTACCAATTGTTTTAGGTGCGTAATCTTGCATAATAGTCACGCCAAGGCCGACAAAAATACCAAAGAACAACCCATTTAATAGCTGCAGCGCAATACAAATCGCTAAGTGATCAGTAAAGAACATCCCAACATAAAACAGCATGCCAAAACCGTAGCCGATGCGCATCATAGGTAACTTACCAAATTTTTGCGACCAACTTGCTGCGAGCAACATCACTGGAATTTCAACCGCAGCGGTGATGCCAAGTAACATGCCAGGAAAGGCGGTAGAGAGCCCCATATCGCGCGTTAAAAACAGCGGCATCGACGTTACATAAATACTGTTAGACATATTCGCCATCAACATAATGATGCCAAGTAACCAAACTTCTTTAGGCAGCGCTGGCGCTTTAGGCTTGTCGGCTGCTTTATCGTGTGCTGGCGCTTGTGGCTCTTTTAACTGCCATAGCACCAACACAATCACCATTAATGCCACAAAGGCCGAAAGATAAAAGTTAGAGCGAAAACCAAGGCGATCAACAGAGAAGAAGGCAACTGGTGGACCAACAACCCACAACAATGAAACTGAAGAGCGCATTTGCGAATTCAATTTGGTGCTGCTTTTACCCGTAGAGTCGGCATAACGACGAATGATGGTGAGTATTACCGGAATCGATGACGAAGCCAGTGGCATAATCACACAGCCCACAATCAATACATGCCAAAAATTGCGCGATAACGCAAAGCCAGCTGACGCAGCAACAATGCCGCACAAAGATAAAACAACCAATAATTTGGCAGAGACACCTTTATCAATAAAACCAGTAATTTGTTGGCTAAACAGTACCGTCATACCTGAAGTAATCACGGTGTAAACGCCGATCAAACCAGGTTCAACATTCAGTCCATTGACCAAATAAAGACTCATCACTGGCAGAATCAGAGCAAAAGCTAAGGCGGTTAGACCGTTGGTACAAAACAGGACCGTCGTCTGACTTTTCATGGAACAACCTATAGTGGGTAGAAACAAATGTGATAGCGCGCAGAAAATGCGCACGCCTAATGTCGCTCAAAGTAGGGCCAATAACAAGTGCTCTAGGCGACAAATCCTTGGAAAAATCCCGCCATTGCTCCTCATTACCGTCCTCCATCAAACGTCAATTCTGTGAAGCACAGCGCCCCTTTTTCACAATCAAGACGACTGGCAATTTGAATTGGCGAAATTGCAAAGGTGACCGAAAACGGAAATAGCGATGATAGCTAGGTCAAGTCACCCAACGGATTCTAATAATTGCACTTAAGTGCCCCGTCGTGACCGCTGTATCACTCTCTACTCTACAGGAGGATTTATGTCCCGAACTTACTTATCTTGGCTGATTTGTACTGCTCTACTGGTACCACTTAGCCAAAGTGCTCAAGCGCAAACAGTATTGAAACTTGCCTACGCTGAAAACAGTCAACCGGTGAAAGAAGCATTGCAATACATCGGCAAAGCGGTCGCAGAAAAAACCAATGGCGAAGTAACTATTCAATACTTTCCTGACAGTCAATTAGGTGGGGAACGTGAATTAGTGGAGATGGCGCAAGTGGGCGCAATCGACATCACCAAAGTCTCCTCTGGATTACTAGAAAGCTTCTCCCCCCTCTACGGCGTATTTGCTCTGCCATATCTTTTCCCAAGCGAAGAGCGTTTTTACCAAGTGATGGACAATAACGATGTGATGAAAACCGTTTATCAGTCCACTGCTGCACAAGGATTTACCGGTGTGGCTTGGTATGACTCTGGAGCACGTAACTTCTACATGACCAAAGGTCCAGTGAAAACATTGGCTGACCTCAAAGGCAAAAAGATTCGCGTGATGCAGAGTGAAACCTCGATTAACACCATGAAACTGCTCGGCGCTTCCCCTATCGCCATGAGCCAAGCGGAAGTCTATACCTCGCTGCAACAAGGCATTATTGATGGCGCAGAAAATAACGAATTCGCAATGACGATTGCTCGTCACGGTGAAGTTGCCAAGTACTACTCCTACGATATGCACACGCGTATTCCTGACATCGTCGTGGTCAGTAATCTCACCCAAGCCAAACTCGCCCCCGCAGAATACCAAGCGCTGATGGAATCGATTAAAGAGTCAGAAGCCGTCGAGAAAGAAGCGTGGCAAAAAGAGATGGATAAAACCCGTAAGTTGGCCGAAAGCCAATTTGGTGTGCAGTTCTATCACATCGACCAAACCCCGTTCAAACAAGCGGTGCAACCTATCTATGACCAGCTAGAGCAGAAACCAGCCGTTTATCAGCTCTATAAAAAGATCAGCAAATTGACTCAATAAAACGCTAGGAGAGGCAACTCTCCTATTTGTGAGGTGATTTATGGATATCATCAGAAAATGGTTAGATAGAACCATTGAATTTTTTTGCTGTGGGCTCACCGCCATTATGGTGGTGGTCGCCTGCTGGCAAGTGATTAGCCGTTATGTTTTTAACGCGCCAAGTACGTTTTCCGAAGAGTTCTTACGCTTCTCTTTGGTGTGGCTATCCGTTATCGGTTTAGCCTATGTCGCTGGACGTAAAGAGCATATCGCGCTCACTCTGTTTTTGGATAAATGCCCAGACAAACTTAAAACCTATTGGAACATTCTGATTCAAATCGTGTTTGTCTTTTTTGCCGGTTACATCTTGATCGTTGGTGGCTGGCGCGTCTCGCACAATGCGATGATGCAGATTTCTCCAGTGCTGCAAATCTCGATGGGGAAAGTCTATTACGCTCTCCCCTTGGCTGGCGTCATTACCATCGTTTATTCCGTCATGAATATTGTCGATATGATCAAAGAGATTCGTCAGCAACGCGAAAGTCATACTAAGCAGCCTCATATGGCCGGAGGTCGTTATGATTGATCCTATGATAGCTGCCAGCTTACTGGTGGGGTTGTTTGTTGTCTTGCTGGTATTAGGTACGCCGATCGGGCTCTGTATCGTGATCTCATCTGGTGCCACCATCATGTTGGTGCTGCCTGCCGATATTGCGATGTTTACTACCGCGCAAAAAATGTTCTCCAGTTTGGATAGCTTCGCGTTACTCGCCGTACCCTTCTTTATCCTATCCGGGGTAATAATGAACAACGGAGGTATCGCGACTCGGTTAGTGAATTTTGCCAAGCTCTTTACCGGACGAATCCCAGGTTCACTCTCTTACACCAACATCGCTGGGAATATGATGTTTGGCGCAGTGTCTGGCTCGGCCATTGCGGCTTCGACTTCGATTGGTGGGGTAATGATTCCGATGAGTGCCAAAGAGGGTTACAACCGTAACTTTGCCTCTGCGGTGAACATCGCATCAGCGCCAACAGGCATGCTGATTCCACCGACAACGGCGTTTATTTTATACGCTCTTGCCAGTGGTGGCACCTCAATTGCGGCGCTGTTTGCCGGCGGTTTTGTGGCAGGGAGTCTGTGGGGTGTCGGCTGCATGGTCGTGACTTATGTGGTCGCCAAACGCAATAATTACACCCATTTCTTTGCCTTACAAAAAGGCATGGCGTGGAAAGTGACGCGCGACGCTATCCCAAGCTTATTGCTGGTGATCATCATCGTCGGTGGGATTGTTCAAGGGATCTTTACAGCGATAGAGGCTTCTGCGGTTGCAGTGGTCTATACCGCCTACCTCACCTTGATTTTGTACAAAACACTGAAATGGAAAGACGTACCAAACATTCTGATCCAAACCGTTGTAATGACCGGTGTCATCATGTTCTTACTGGCGACCTCATCTGCCATGTCATTTGCCATGTCGATGACGGGCATTCCAACAGCATTGAGTAACATGATCTTGGGGATCTCCAGCAGCCCTGCCGTCATTATGTTGATCATTACGGTGTTTTTATTGGTGGTCGGAGCGTTTATGGATATCGGTCCTGCGATCCTCATCTTCACCCCCATCCTGCTACCGATTGTACAAAAAGTGGGAGTTGACCCAGTCCATTTTGGCATCTTGCTGGTGTACAACCTGGCGATTGGCACCATCACGCCACCCGTGGGAAGTGGACTTTACGTCGGCGCGAGCGTTGGCAAAGTGAAAGTGGAAAATCTGATTAGGCCCTTAGCACCTTTCTATGCCTCGATTATCGTCGTGCTACTGCTCATTACTTATGTTCCTGAATTAACGCTATTTCTACCAAGACTCCTTGGTGTTATGTAATTTACTTGTGAGGATATTATGACCATATTCCCTGTAAAACAGAGTCCATTACTCCGCCGAGTTGAGCGGACACATGCTCGCCAAGAGGTGGTGGATAAAATCGAATCGTTGATCAATAACTTAATCAATATTCAAGACAAAACCGGCGAGTTTCTACTCCATCTTGATGACGGCCGCACCATTGATACCAAAGGCTGGGCCGGATGGGAGTGGACCCACGGGATTGGATTGTATGGGATTTATCGTTATTACCAACTGACCAACGACATAGGCGCTCTTAATATTATCGATGAGTGGTTTGAAGATCGGTTTTCGGAAGAGCAAGCGACCAAAAACGTGAATACTGTCTGTCCATTTCTCACCTTGGCTTATCGCTATGAAGATACTAACGACAGAACGCTACGCCCTTATCTAGAAGCGTGGGCCGATTACGTGATGTATCAAATGCCCAGAACACAAAGCGGCGGCATTCAACACATTGTTTATAACAGTGAAAACCACCAGCAGCTTTGGGATGATACCTTAATGATGAGCGTTCTGCCGCTCACCAAAATCGGTCAGATCCTTGATAAACCTGAATACGTAGAAGAAGCCAAATATCAGTTTTTAACCCATATTGAATATTTGATGGATCGCGAAACTGGGGTGTGGTTCCACGGCTGGACCTTTGATGGCAACCATAACTTTGCTAATGCTCGTTGGGCGCGCGGCAACAGCTGGGTCACAATCGCTATTCCGGATTTTCTTGAACTGCTTAACTTGCCAGAGCATGACGCCTACCGTCGTCATTTATTGCATATATTAAATCGCCAAGTCGAAGCACTCGCCAAATACCAACAAGAGAGCGGATTATGGTGCACTCTGCTCGATGACGCGGAATCCTATGTTGAAGCCTCATCCACAGCGGGCTTTGCTTACGGCATTTTGAAAGCGGTGCGTCTGCGCTATATCGATGAAAAATACGCAGCGATGGCATATAAAGCGGTTGATGCTTTAATCAGTGATTTTATTAATCCATCAGGAGAATTGATTAATGTGTCCTTTGGCACAGCGATGGGTAAAGACTTAAATTATTATCGTCAGATTCCTTTAACATCTATGCCTTATGGACAAGCAATGGCCATATTGTGTCTCTCCGAATATTTACGTACTTATATTTAGCAAAATAAATAAATCAACGTAAGAAAAAGAGAAAATGTAAGGAAATAGGAAAAAAGACTTAATGACTGAGCGACAGCCATTTTGAACATTGAGGGGCTATTTGGTCTGATCATATCAAATTGAACATAAGCCTTTGGTTTTCAATTTGATATACCCTACATACATCAGCCCTTTTGACAAACCTCGAAAACAGCTTGGCCCCTAAGGGATAAGGTAACTTATCCCTTCTTTTTATAACTCTTTAATTGTTTTGAGTTATTCTCAGTCTTGCGCACAAAAAATACTCTTTTTCAACCACCCGTAAATCATCTTACTGTTTTGCTCACGCTCATGACTAAATAATTTCAAACAAGATCACAAGGTGCAAATCGAGTTGGTTAATTAATTATGATTATCGATCGCAGTCACTATATTTAAAATCCAACTTTAATAGATTTTAAAATACTATACCAACAGGTTTAAAATAATGTTTCATCTAAGTAGTGAAGAATTTTTTTTAAGTTCTGATGCCACCGTATGTACAGAAGTTAGAAGCCCTCAGCCTAATTATCCTGAGCACTCTCATGATTTTCATGAGTTGATCATTGTAAGCAAAGGGGCGGGTCAACATGTGCTGAATGATCATGTCACTAACTTGGCGCAAAACTACATTTGCTACATTTCACCCAAAGATCGTCACCTATTCGATCAAGTCGAAAATCTCTATCTTACGAACGTGCTCTATCGTAAAAATCTCTTAAGCTATTCACCCTTGTTAAAGCAGCTTTTGCCTCATGGCCCTAACGACTCGCCCAGTTGGTATATTTCTACCGAAACCATGCGCCGCGTTCAGCCTTTGTTACAACAGCTCAGTAATGAGTGCCGTAGGCAAACCATTGACGCCAAAGTGATGACAGAAGTGCTGTTTCAGCAACTGGTGGTTGAACTTGCGCGCGGACGCTTAACCGCTCGTTCCAATAACGAAACCGACAATAAAATCCTTAATGTGATCGACTGGATTCAGAACAATTACGCAGAGGAGATGAGCGTGGGCGACATCGCTGAACAATTTCACCTCTCTTCACGTACGCTCAGTCGCCATATTAAGCAGGTCACTAACCTCTCTTTTAACAACTATGTGCACCGTGTGCGAATCAACCATGCCATGAATCTGCTTAGCTACTCTGACAAGTCAGTCACAGACATCGCTTTCGAAGTGGGTTACAAAGACAGTAATTACTTTAGTACTAAGTTTAAGCGCTTCACTAAGCAAACCCCTTCCGACTTTCGTTAATCTCCCAAGAGACTGTTCGAGCGCAAGCGCTCTTTTCTTCAATCTAAAGATCTAACTCACAAAATAAATGAACCATTGTTTTATTTTAATTGTGTAATTTTTTTATTAGCGTAATAATCGCGCTTAGAGAGAATTAAGGAGAACTGCCATGAAAGCAAATCGCGTCGCCATCATCGGCGAATGCATGGTTGAACTGCAAAAATCTGGCGATACCGTTAAACAAAGTTTCGGTGGTGATACGCTCAATACCGCAGTGTATCTATCACGTTTGACCTCCCAACACGGGATAGAAACCTCCTACATCACTGGCTTGGGTAAAGACCCTTTCAGTCGTGAGATGCTTGAGGCGTGGCAAAAAGAGAAGATTAATACTGACCTTGTACGCATTTCTGAGACCAAACTGCCTGGGATGTATGCCATTGAAACCGCACCAGATGGCGAACGCAGTTTCTACTACTGGCGCAATGATGCAGCCGCTAAATTCTGGTTACGCGATATTGATATTCTCCCACTCGCCAATGAGTTATCTCAATTTCAATGGATCTACTTAAGTGGCATTAGCTTGGCGATTTTGCCTGAAGAATGTCGCGAAAAATTGTTTGATACGCTACTGCTTTGCCATCAAGATGGCGTGAAAATCGCGTTTGATAATAACTATCGTCCAAAACTTTGGGATAGCGTTCAAACAGCGCGTGATACCTATTTGAAATTTATGGCACTGACCGACATGGCCTTTTTGACTTTCGATGATGAAGTGATGCTTTACGGTGACACCAAAGTTAACCAAGCCATCGAACGTGCGGAATACTGTGGTATTAAAGAAATTATCGTCAAACGTGGCGCAGAACCTTGCCTTGTCGTTAACGCAGGCGAGCGCGACGAAATCGCTGCAACTAAGGTAGCTAAAGTCGTCGACACCACTGCCGCAGGCGACTCATTTAGCGCTGGTTATTTAGCAAAACGTTTAACCGGTGGTACACCCCATGAAGCAGCTCAACTTGGTCATCAAGTTGCAGGTACCGTGATACAACATCGTGGCGCAATTATTCCGCTCGATGCTATGCCTCATCTTTAAAGGATAGTGAACTATGAAATGTTTTAACGAACAACTAAGCAATATTAAAGTTGTGCCAGTCATTGCGATTAAAGACGCAAACAAAGCGGTTAAATTGGCTCAAGTACTAAGCGAAAATGGCTTGCCATGTGCTGAAGTCACCTTCCGTACAGAAGCCGCTGTTGAAGCCATCAAACACATTCGTGAAGCTTATCCTGACATGCTGATCGGCGCTGGTACAGTTCTAACTCCACAACAAGTTGACCAAGCCATTGAAGCTGGTGCCGACTTTATCGTGAGCCCAGGCTTTAACCCAACCACAGTAAAATATTGCCAACAACGCGATATCACTATCATCCCTGGGGTTAACAACCCAAGCCTTGTTGAACAAGCGATGGAAATGGGCCTAAGAACATTGAAGTTCTTCCCAGCAGAACCATCAGGTGGTGTGGGCATGCTTAAAGCAATGAGTGCTGTTTACCCAGTGAAATTTATGCCAACCGGTGGCGTAAGCCCTAAAAACGTAAAAGATTATTTAGCATTGCCTGCCGTTATCGCTTGTGGCGGTACTTGGATGGTGCCAAATGACCTGATTGACAACGAGCAGTGGGACGAACTTGCCGCTCTTGTTAAACAAGTCGCCGAAGTGATCGCGTAGGGCGAACACTTTGACGAAAGTCGAAACGAAGATCTTTTGTTCTTATTAAACACGTCATCATGAGTGTTGTTAGCCCGTATAATCCGCGATATACGGGCTTTTTTTATAAGGACAGGCACCACAACCTTCCATTCTGCGAACGCTGACTTACAGGGACAGACGCTTCAATTTTCAAACCTTACAGCACTTTCTTACAAGGACAGGCACTTCAATTTCCACGCCGACACTCCCTTGCGGGCACTTACGGGGACAGGCACGTTAATTAAAAATTTAAGAAAGTATTTGCAGTCTGATACAATGCCGCCATATACCACTAAAGTAGAATATGAGACGTGAAAGTATCAAAATCAGTCAGCATTTTCATCGCCACATCGATGTTATTAATATCATTATCAACTAATGCAACCCAAGCTGAAAAAGCAACAGCAGACTTTCAGCGAGTTCTGATGACCCCTCTGGTTGCAGCGTTTGTCAAAGCCGATTGCAATTTCCAGCAGTTGGAGAAAAATTCTAAGCCGGTGATAACGAAAAAATGCGTCAAAGATGTTATTGCTATTCGAGATAAACTGGTTACTCCAACGACGAAGTAACACAGGTGTTGTTCGTCAATCGGTCTTAAATACTGCAGTATTGAATCAATAATTTAGTCAAATAGTTCTAATAGCATGTTTGAATTGTGCTTGAGTCCATATGTGGACAGGCACGCCAATTCCTTGAACTCACTCGCAGCAAAGTCGCACCATACTCGCCTTGCGCTGTCATTATTTGCACACTCAGCATCAAGCTAATATTAACGAGCACCCTGCTGATGACCATAGCCAGACGCCAACAAGTCGACCTCACTGTTACGCCTTATTATCACTGCGTTTCCCGCTGTGTTCGACGCTCTTTCTTATGCGGTCAAGACCCTCTCACCAATCGCTCTTATGAACATCGCCGCGCTTGGCTGGAAAAGCGGATCCACCAACTCGCCACTATCTACTGCATTGATATTTGTGCTTATGCGGTGATGAGTAATCACTATCATCTGGTCGCACATATCAATAAAGAAAAGGCTCTGGCGCTATCCGATCAAGAGGTTATCGAGCGTTGGTCACAAGAGCACAAACTCGATCCTTTTATTACTCGCGTACAAAACATGAAACAACCTAATCATCTGGTACTGGAACAATACCATCAGCTTATCGAAAGCTGGCGTGAACGGCTTTACTCACTAAGCTGGATGATGAAAGAACTCAATATGAGTATCGCTTGTTTGTCAAATAAGGAAGACGAATGCACGGGGCATTTTTGGGAAGGGCGTTATAAGTCTCAGGCCCTGCTGGATGAAAAAGCTTTATTGGCGGCAATGACGTATGTCGATTTAAATCCAGTACGAGCCAAAATAGCCAACGCGCCTGAAAAGGCCGAGCACACGTCACTCAAACTGCGCATTGATGCCTTGCAACAAAACCAGCCAAATCCCGCATCACTCTTGCCTTTCGTGGGTATTCAAGAGCAAAAGCAAGGCTTGCCGTTTCGTTTAATAGATTATCTCGAATGGGTGGATTGGATTGCCAAAACAGTGGTTCATCAAAATGCAGAGGTAAAAAACCAACCGCATCTAATCCAACGGTTAGGTATTGATGGCAGTGACTTTTTCTCTGCTTGCACTCAGATAGAGAAACGCCGCTGCCTGTGGGTAGGAACCCCCGATAACCTTAGTAACGCAAAGGTCAGTTTGAACAAGCAGCGTATTCAAGGAGTCGCGGTGTAGTATCAGCTAGTGATAATGAGTCATCGCGTGTAACGCATCTTCCACCAGTTGATCCGATAGGTTTTCCAATCGCTCAGACAGGCTATTATCAAATTCCGCCAGTCCGATACTGATGGATACTGGCTGGTTATGAAATTCAATATGATCTTGAATTTGATGATGAATTCTATCTGCTACCATCTTTGAAGATTGATGATTGCAGTTATACAGCAGCAACGCGAATTTATCTTTATCAAAGTGCGATAACACATCGCTATCTCGGGTGACCTGTTTAAGCAAATTAGCACTGGCTTTAACTACGATATCTGTCTCTGAAGATTCCATTTCATCAAAACGATCTAAACTAATCATCGCAATACACACTGGCATTTTCTGTCGAATCGAAATGCGCAGCAGCGCGTTTGATACCTGAATAAACAAATTGCGATTATACAAATCGGTCAATGGATCATAGATGCCAGAGAGCGCAGAATGACTGTTACTGCTCAACATCGATTCATTCAAAGACATACCTTTCTTACTCCTCTACCTACTATCGACTAAAGCATAGTCGAAAAATGCCTCGACTTCGGCTCAAGTGCTTGGCGTCTATCAAATACAGCGATGTTTCAGAGCATTTCTTAAATAGCGTGCGGTATATCTTTAAAGTGCAAACAAAAACAGCCCACCGAAGTGAGCTGTTTTATTTGTGGTGCCTTTCCTTTTATCGCTGCGTTTTATTGCTTATATCGCGCTTACAGCGCCTGTCCTCTCATAAAGCTGCCTGTCCTCACAAGTGTGGACGAAGAGGAAGCTATCGGGTGGTTGTGGTGCCTGTCCCGATAAGGGTAGCTAACGGTTTCAACGTTGGTTGCGTTTGAATGTCTTGCAACACTGTGTGGGCAACCATGTTAGCGCCGCGCAGTTGGAAGTGCGTGGTATCTGGTTTGGTTAAGCTGCCAGAGCGTCCTTCGTAGTAAGGATATTTATCTGGGTTGATCGCCAGCCACAACGTTTTCCAATCCGCAGACTGGTCGGCCAAATTGATCATCTGTTTTTGAATATCAATCAAAGGCACCCCGTTTTTCTCAGCAGTTTGTTTAACGGTATCCGTGTAGCTACCAACAAAAGCAAAGCCCTTGCGTGCATTTTGTTTAGTGACATGTTGCACTGGGTTCAGTGGCAAGCCATTTTTATTGGCTCGTGGTAACGATGTTAAAAAGACCGGATGCATCTGATGTTCTTTGGCAAACGCAAGGTACTTCTCAAGGTTATTTTGCAATGACATCTCTGGATGACCAGCCGGATATTGCGGTTCACCTTTGGCATTGTTTGGATAAGTACACAAGTTAGCCACGTCGATTGGACCACGACCTGCTTGAGAAGCATCGCATTTTTCATCGTTATGACTGAACTGAATGAACAGATAGTCACCTGGTTTAACGCTTTGTTCTAAAAGGCTTAACCAACGACCATTCATATAGTCACGAGAACTGCGACCAGAACGAGCAGCGTTCACCACCATAACGTTCGGGTTGTTGCTCAATAGAGAGTTAAATGCCTGTCCCCAGCCAGTACGAGGGAACACATCAGGTTCATAGTAAGACGCGGTTGAATCCCCAACGATGAAAATGCGAGTTTTCGCTGTTGCCAAACGTTGCGCAGTGCTACCTAGCTGATCACGGTCCAGATAGTAGATAGGATTACTATCTAAGCTAATCAATGGCTTAAATGCCAAATCGGTTAGTGTAGTGCCATTTGCCAACCCTGTTTTGGTATCGTAACCACGGTTATGTAGCACCTGCTGAGCCAATGCCGCCATGACTGGATGATACTGTGCTGGGTAGCTGACAGGGTCTAAAGCTTGCTCACCTTTCAGTCCATAATGGCTAAGTAAGCTGTGAAACGCTTGATCGAAGTGTTGATTTGCCTTCACCCACTCTTGATGAGATAACGCAGGCAGTTGTTTGGCTTCGGTTAACTCTTGAGGACCAAGCAAACCTTCTTGTCTTGCCAGTACAGAAGCAATCAAATCTGAGAAGGGGTTAACGTTACCTACTGTTACGCCATTATTATTCACATCAGCCACCACTGCCGCTGCGCAAATAGAGCGTTTAGATGAACTGGTTAAACACGATGTGCCACTGTGATCGTCAACGCTCACCAACAACGGCGCTGTCATCCCCGCAATGCTGGCTTGATAATGCCCAGAGCGGTCGGTTTCTGTTTGTACTACTTTGCCAAGGCTATCTTTGATGGTCACTTTGGCTGGGAACGTCATGGTGTTATGCAGCACTTCTCCCTGCAATTCACTCTTAGCTGCTAACGAAATCTCTGGCTGCCAACCACTGAGGACCGCTTCATCGGTATATTGAGCAGCTTGTGTTTGGGTCAGTTGAGGACGCTCATCACTGGCTTTCGCCCCTTTACCTTGGCTACCAAATTCCCAGAAGCGCGAGTCTTTTGGATAAAACCACACGGTTTGATTTTGTTTATCATGGCCGCTCATTTTGTCCCAACCATAAATATGGTCGTCCATGGTACAGTCGATAAACGTTGAGTTACCGATGGCATTCGGGTCAGCATAACGACCATCGGCAAAGGTAGTGGTAGGATGCCAAGGACGGCCTAATCCATAACTGTTGGCAGGAACGCCAGCTTCTTTGGTCAAATGGCAATTTTTAAACACCAAACCAAACGGAGTTTTTATGTCAGTTGCTGGCGCGGTAATGTAGCCTAAAGGTTCTCCTGGAGCCGCATCAGAACGTTGACGAGCAATAATATCGCTGTCTTTAATCAGCGCCGTACCAAGCCCGAAAATGAAATCGATATTGCCCGCGATTTTGGATTGGTCAAAGAAGCTGCGCCCAGCGCGGACATACAAGGTATCTTGATAACTCACTAAACTGACATCTTTAAATTCAGCGCGATCGCCATGGTTAGACACCAATAGAGCCACGGCTTGCGGACTCTTGATTTTGGTCGGGTCACTCTCTTTTTTCGCTTGGTTAGCAGGGTAATCAAAACTGTTTTCGATGGTCAGTGAACGCGCCTGAAAACCTTTAGCATCAATGCTGACCGTACGGCTACCAAAAGTACCGAACTTTTTACCATCAGGTCGCAGAGTCCCATTGGCGGTGGCAGCTTCAATGACGGTACGATCTCGGTCTTGACCAATCAGATAAATATTGGGTCTCGTGACTTCGAGCTTTTCTTGATAGACCCCGTTACGAATGTAGATAACGTAAGGTGAATCCCCATCCGGTGCATGATCAATCGCCGTTTGTATTGAGGCGTAATCGCCAGAACCATCTGGTGCGACAACCACATCATATAGAGGCACTGCGAATGCGGAGGAAAAACAGAGCATGGTGGCAGCACCAATCCCTAAAGTAACCCGATTTATTTTCATTCTAAATGTCCTTGTAAAGAGAGCGTTCAAAGCGGCAGATTTAGCCCACCGCTTGATCGTTATTAACGGAAATAGGCGACCTGACTTTGGAGCTGATGGGCCTCTTGCTGCAGCGATTGAGCACTTTGCACCGTCTGCTGACTGGTCTTCTGATTTTTCAAATTGAGATCGTTGATATCACTGGCGTTCGACGCCACCAGTTGGGAAACATTCGCTTGTTCTTCCACTGTCGCCGCAATTGCCTGAGTTTGATCGGTAATGGTATTGACCTGAGAAGCAATCGCGCGAAGCGTCTCTCCCGCTTGCTTGGATTGATGATAAACATCATCCGCTTGTTGCTGACTCTGCTGCGTCAACTTCACTGTTTCTTGCGTCGAATGGCGCAATGTTGTGATGATCTGTTCCACGTTTTTGACTGAGGTTTGGGTACGGTGCGCTAAGGTGCGCACCTCATCAGCCACAACCGCAAAGCCGCGACCTTGCTCACCAGCCCGAGCAGCTTCAATCGCTGCGTTAAGAGCCAGCAAATTGGTTTGTTCGGCGATTTCGCTGATCATTGTGGTAACTTGCTGAATTTGATGGCTATTGCTGTCTACCACGGTAATCGCTTGATAGGTCTGTTCCAGTTGATGATGGAGCTGCTCCATCGCAGCAGAGACCGAGCCGACCAATTGGCTGCCAGCATTAATGTCTTGATTGGCTTCCACAACACTGGCCACTATGGTATCGACCTGCTGGGCGACTGAGTCGGCAGAGGTCGCCATCTCTTCAATGGCTGTCACCACCTGCTCTACCTGCTGTTGCTGCTCATGAGATTGCATCAAATTGCGTTTGGCATCTTGCGCGACATCGGTGGACTGCGTTTCGACCGCCACACTGGATTTGCGAATTTGCTCAACTAAGCCAGCCAAGCGCTCAGCCATTTGACTTACGCTGTTAGAAAGCTGCGTCATCTCATTATTACCCGCATCGGCTTCACGAGGAATCACCACGCTCACTTCGCCTTGCTCTAAACGATGCATGTACTGGGTAATCGTGCGCAGCGGACCAAGGAGACGTTGGATTAACCACGTCATCACCCCATAAGTCGCTATACCGACAGTGACGGCAAATCCAATAATAAGCCACAGCAAGTCGCGGCTCTGTTGGGTCACTTCATTCATCCAAGTGCCACCGACTAACAGCCAGTTCCACCCTTTCACTGCGGTGTAAATAACAAAACGTTGCTCGACACTCTGACCATGTTTCGTCTCAATGGTCAGCAGTCCGCGAGAAGAATCTGCCAATGTAGCAAAGGGCTGATGGCCATCTGCATCGACAAATTGAAAGAAGGTAGTTGCACCACTTAGGGAACCCAACAGAAATTCGCCGTGAGTGGCCTTATTACGATCCACAACCAGCGTATCACCGGTTTTCCCCCAATGAATTTCTTGTAAAGAAGCGAGAATTTGTTGAGTGGCTTTTTCAACTGACAGCGCGACCGACAGCACACCAGCTGGCTGTTTCTGTCCATCTAATAGTGGCTGGTAATAAACAAGAAAGGCTTGCCCAGCATGAGTTTCCTGAGCAACAAAAGGTTGACCTGCCGTTAAGTTGCTGTAGCCAGCAAAAGATTGACCCAATACCGACTCGGTATCGCTGCTGCTTGTCGCTTTTGAGCTGCCCGCAATCGCCACCCATTCGGAACCAGAACGTGAATAGAGCTGACCAATAGCGCCAGTATCGGCGGTAAAGGTATCGAAAATATCGTGATTATTAACGAGAGGTAAGCCGTATTGCTCGATATTGCGAATCGAACGACCGGCATAATCAACAGAATCGGTACTCACTTCCAACCCAGCCAAATAACCGTTACGTAAAGTGGAGTTGAGAACCTTAGTCGTTGAAACATAAGCGTCGTACTGCCCCGCAACCGTCGTTGCGATGGCATCTAATTTGGATTGCTGCTCTTGATACGTTTGAGTTAACAGCGCTTGCTGCGCATTGTGATACACCAAAGAGGCGATGACAGCAAAGGCGATGGTTAAACAACACAACATACCCAGTTTCAGTTGCAAACCGACACTACGTTTACGCAAAAGATGTTTCATTTAGTTGTCCTCAGTGAAATGGCAAATTCACCACGGGATATGTCATGAGTAACAATGAAAAACGTCGCAAAGTCAGGCTCTGTTGCAACTGCAAGAGCAGAGCCTGATTTGCTTAGCTTAAGATGACTAACTCAATTTATTGGAAGACAAACGCGCGAATATCGTCGATCGCTTCTGCACCAGGGTTAGTCGATTTTGGATTAACACGTGCTGCTTTTTTCAATGATTCAACCCATGGGCCTTGCACAGGATTACCTTGCGCATCAACTGTCACACCATTGTTGATAAAGCGGTTGTTCTTCAGACTATCGCCATTTACGACATCGTTGTATTCGCTGGTCACGAAGAAACGATAAGATTGGTCATTATCAAACGTACCTTGCTTCACGCTCGCAGAGTATGGGCTCTTACGGAACAAGAAGTTAAAGCGTTTGTTGTCGATAGAAACGTTGTTTTCCAGAATCAGGGCACCTGGGTTAAAGTTGTCGGTAAAGCCATCCATATTGTTGTGGAACGATAGGCTGTTTTTCACCACATGAGCGACAGGTAAACCTTCACCACCGAGTTTAAAGCCGTTACCACGTGTGCCACCTTTCGCTGCCACTGTCATGGTTTCACCATTCATATAAGCAACAGAGTCAAGGATAGTTACTGCACCATCTGGGCCATCTTCCACTTTGTTGAACAGGTCAAAACCGTCATCAATGTTATGGTGAGAAATACAACGAATGAGAGTGTTGCCATCACCAACACGCATCTTGACTGCAAAGCCATCCGCGTTGATCTGCGCTTCATCCATATTGTTGTAACTTTCACTGTCACTTACGGTGTTGTAACTTGCCCACAGCGCACGACCTACGTCACCATCTGAGGAGATCTGGAAGCCAGTATCAGGTGAGTTATGGGTTTCCATATGATCGAAGTTATTATGGCTACCACTCACGATGGTACGTGCGCCATCGACTTCGATATTGGACACATTCCAGTAGTTGGCATCGTGTAGATACGTACCAGTAAAGCGTACATGGTCTCCGGTTGCTTTAATGGTTTTCATTTTGTCAGCAGTACCGCTGGCTGAAACAGGGATCGTCAAGGCTGGATAGTCACCATCGGCCACTAAAATCGTACCGCCTGGAGGAAGAATATTGACCGCTTGTTGTAAAGTCAGCGCGCCATTCGTTCCTTTCGGATTGACTTTGAGCGTCATTGGATCGGCTTGTTTAACCTGAGCCACTGAGTAGTGATAACTGATCGTTTTAAGATCAGGTCCTTCGATTGGTGTGAAGGAAACATCAAACTTAGTCTGAGCTTGTTGAAGACTGGTGTTGTAATCAAACATCTCGCCAGCAGTGACCAACTTGTCTTTCACTAACCATTGACCATCTTGTTGCACCCCAAATTTGCCGGTGTAGTTGGCACGAGCTTGCACAGTGTAATCAGCAATCGGTGATTGGTCTGGAGACGCTTGTTGCAGCACTGGCGCAACCAATTTGGCGTGATAACGTGGTGCATCCACAGTATTGGCTTTACTCAAATCCAATTTCACATTGGTCACGGTGATTTTTGCGTTACGTGAAGCAAAGAAGCCAACGTATTGATGTTTAGCATCTTGCATCTGAACGATATTGGCATTCGCCCCTTTCACTGGGAAAGTTTTGCTCTCTTTGCCATTGCTGTAACTCACTTCGTAACCTGAATCGGTACGAGTCAGCGTCATGTGGTAGCTTTGACCTTTACCGTAAGGAACACCTTTAACATATTCATTATGGCTCATACGGTTACCGGCAGTACCCCAAGGTTGATAGATACCTTCGCGGTAATTGCCGTCCATATTCACCAAACCGTTATTGGCTTTCTTATTGGCACGAATCAGGTTCATCACCATGTTGGACGCCGCAGGAAACTCTTCTTCCCCTTCCGGTTGAGGATTCATACGAGGTTTACCCAGAACATCTCGCACCATCAAACCAGCACCTTCTTGGCGGTTAGGCGTTGAGCCTGTTTCTGGACCCAGTTGATCTAGTGTCACATCAGCAGAGAGCGTGAAGTTCACATCGGTAGGCAATTCAGTGTAGTAGAACGTACCGCCGTCATGAGAGTTGGCTAACTTACCACCGCGACTCTCGATGGTAAAACGAGACGCCACAGGACCTGGCTGAACCAATTTACCATCGACAGTGACTTGGTTAGTACCGACTTTCTCCGGCAGAATTGTGGAACCAAAGTTCATGTCGGTTGATTGACCAAACGTAATCGCTTGCCAAGTTAATGAGTCACTGTGAGAAATCACTTGATCGGCTTGAGACGCGCACCCACCCAAAGCCAGAATGGAGGCGATAGATAACGCGATAGGAGTTCTTTTCATATTTCAAAATCCTTGAACAAAAAAAGGCCTATTTCGACGGCAGTCTCAAAATAAGCCTTCAGTGGACGAAAGTAAGACATCAAGATTAGAAGCTGTATTTCACACCAACACGCACACGAGGACGCCATTTATCGTTTTGAGAACTACCTTGATAAACGTAATCACCGGATTTGTAAGGAACAAAACCAATTTCTGTAAATGGATGCCAACCGCTGTCGAAACCTGTGTATTCACCAGTAAAGTTCACTTCAGAGAACCAGTTTTGGTGGTCTTTCCAACGTGGACCAGATGAATCAGGGTTGAAGGTATAGTCGAAGCTACCACCTAACTTCCAAGTATCGAAACCGCCGTAACTCGCAGCAAAAGTCCAGCGGTTGTAGTGTGAGTTGTCACCATCCACTTTGTTTTCATAGTGGTAACGATGACGGAATGAAACTGACCAATCTGGGTTCACTTTGTAACCTAAGGTCAAGTTAAATTGATGCCCCACTTTGTCGGAACTAGACTCCCATTTGTATTGAGGAGTTAAGCTCCAAGCATCATTTAACTTATATTGATAACTCACGTTAGCTTGTTGACCGTTGCCTTCTTGTTCACCAAACGCATCTTCGTTGTCACTTTTCCATTTCGCTTCAACTTCGAAGCCGACGCCATTTTTAAAACGATTACTTACCGCGATACGGTCAGCTTGTTTTGCAGATTGGCCGTCGTAACGAGGCGTGGTTTCATGACGAATGTTAATGGTGGTTGCATTGGCGGCAACACTGGTCATAGCCAGTAGGATAGCTGAGGTTAAGATTTTAGCTTTCATATTGAAACACCGTTTTGTTTTATTAGATTCACGGTGGACAACCTAACTCTAACCCAAAGCAGAAGAAAGTTGCCAAACAACATTTTGTGATCTACGAAACGATGTTTCATTTATATTTTTAGATTTGTGTGATCAAAATAAAATAACGCCATATTTAAAAATAAAAATGAAATGGAAATATTTAATTCAGTTCCTTACAAAGTAAAAAATCCGAATATTTAATTCATAGCTAGAACAAAATACCATAAACTAAACACAAAATTTATACCTTTATTTTTCAATATCTTATATTTTATAATTTATGAAGTTTTAACTAGATCACTTATATAATCGTAAAAATTTGACGTAAATCAATGTAAATAATCCTCAGTAAATGCACATCCAATATCGTTTCAAAAATATTGAAAACATAAAAAGAAACGATGTTTCATATTTTTATTTAAAATATTTTGAAAATGAGTTTTCAGATCACAATTATGGTAAATAGCAGTGGAAATAAACTTTTCTCGTACGTTTAATGTTCAGCAGAAACCAGAGAGTGGCGAGGAAGAGTGTATTCAACTCTCAGGTAAATCACCTTAACTACGAGGACGAGAAAATGTATGAAAGTCGTAAGCTTGGACTGGCATACCTATCCCCCTACATTCTGGGGCTGATAGTGTTTACTGCCTTTCCATTTGTTTCGTCATTTTTGATGAGCTTCACCGACTACGATTTGATGACCGCACCTAAGTTTGTGGGACTCGAGAACTATCGGTATATGCTCACCGAAGATGACTTATTCTGGAAATCAATGGGCGTTACGTTCGCGTACGTTTTCTTGACCATTCCAGTTAAACTGGCTTTTGCGTTATTTATTGCGTTCATTCTGAACTTCAAATTGAAAGGGATTGGCTTTTTCCGTACCGCCTATTACATCCCTTCGATTTTGGGGAGCAGTATTGCCATCGCAGTATTATGGCGTGCCCTATTTGCTATCGACGGCGTGCTAAACGGGTTGCTTGGATTCATCGGTATTGATCCGGTCAACTGGTTAGGCGAACCCGCTTTTGCTCTGTTTTCCATCACACTGCTGCGTGCTTGGCAGTTCGGCTCAGCCATGGTGATCTTCTTGGCTGCATTGCAGAACGTACCTCAATCGCAATATGAGGCAGCCATGATCGATGGGGCAAGCAAATGGCAAATGTTCCTGAAAGTGACCGTACCTCTAATTACACCGGTGATTTTCTTCAACTTCATTATGCAGACCACTCAAGCGTTCCAAGAATTTACCGCTCCTTATGTTGTGACAGGCGGTGGTCCAATGAAATCGACTTACTTGATCTCGCTGTACATTTACGAAACCGCATTCAAGTTCTTCGATATGGGCTACGGCAGCGCACTCGCATGGGCTCTGTTCATCGTCGTTGCAATCTTCACCGCTATCACCTTCCGTTCATCCAAATACTGGGTGTTCTATTCCGGTGATAAAGGAGGTAAATAACATGGCTACTACATTAACAGCACAGAATACGACTTCTGAAAAAGAGAGCCGTTTAGAGAACGACCGCACCATTCGTCGTGAAAAGATCAATGCCTTTATTCGCTATACCGTATTGATCATCGTGGGTGTCACTATGCTTTACCCACTGTTTTGGATGTTTTCCGCATCCATGAAACCGAACCATGAGATTTTCTCTTCGCTCAGTTTGATTCCACATGAATGGAGCTTAGAAGGGTTTATCAACGGTTGGAAAACCGGTACTGAATTTACCTTTGGTCACTACATTATAAATACCTTTGCTTATGTGTTGCCAAAAGTACTCTTTACCGTAGTGTCGTCTACCATCGTAGCTTTTGCGTTTGCGCGCTTCGAAATCCCTTGGAAAGGATTTTGGTTTGCTACCTTGATCGCGACCATTTTGTTACCTCAGTCCGTCTTGTTGATTCCTCAATATTTGATGTTTCGTGAGATGAACCTACTCGACAGTTACCTACCACTGTATTTGCCAGTTGCCTTCGCAACACAAGGGTTCTTTGTGTTCATGTTGGTGCAGTTCTTACGTGGTGTACCTACCGATATGGAAGAAGCAGCCATGATTGACGGTTGTAACTCTTTCCAAGTTCTGTGGTACGTGGTGGTGCCTGTTATTCGTCCAGCCATCATTTCTGTTGCTCTGTTCCAGTTCATGTGGTCAGTCAACGACTTCCTTGGTCCATTGATTTACGTCTCCAGTGTTGAGAAATACCCAATCGCTCTCGCACTGAAAATGTCTATCGACGTCACTGAAGGAGCTAAATGGAATGAGATTTTGGCAATGGCTTCCATCTCTATTATTCCGTCCATCATAGTCTTCTTCATGTCACAAAAATACTTTGTTGAAGGCGTAAGTAACAGCGGTATCAAAGGCTAATTTTTCGGAGTAACAACAATGGCTGAAGTGAAATTTAAACAACTTGAAAAAGTGTATTCAAACGGTTTTCGTGCAGTTCACGGTATTGATTTGACCATTAGAGATGGTGAGTTTTTGGTAATTGTTGGCCCATCAGGCTGCGCAAAATCCACCACTCTTCGTATGTTAGCAGGCCTGGAAAGCATCACAGGTGGCGAAGTGACCATCGGCGGCAAAGTCGTTAATAACTTAGCGCCTAAAGATCGTGGTATCGCCATGGTGTTCCAAAACTACGCCTTGTATCCACACATGACGGTAGAAGAAAACCTGGCATTTGGTCTGAAGCTGCAAAAACTGCCAAAAGAAGAGATCCACCAGCGTGTGCATGAAGCGGCACGTATTTTGGAGATCGAAGAACTGCTTGATCGCTTGCCTCGTCAACTTTCTGGTGGTCAGGCACAGCGTGTTGCCGTAGGTCGTGCCATCGTGAAAAAACCGGATGTGTTCTTGTTTGACGAACCTTTATCTAACTTGGACGCTAAATTGCGTGCATCAATGCGTGTGCGTATCTCTGATTTGCACAAACACCTGAAGAACGAAAATCGTCCTGCAACCGCGGTTTACGTTACCCATGACCAAACAGAAGCAATGACCATGGGCGACCGTATTTGTGTGATGAAATTGGGTGAAATCATGCAAGTCGACACCCCAGAAAATCTCTATAACGCTCCCGTCAACATGTTCGTAGCTGGCTTTATCGGCGCTCCAGAAATGAACCTTATTGATGTCGAGTTGAAAGAGCACGAGGGTAAATTGGTTATCAATATGGATGGTCAACACCTAGTCATCCCTGAAGAAAAAGCGGCGTTAATTCGCTCGCACCAATACAAGAAAACCGTAATGGGTATCCGCCCAGACAACATCACGCTGGCGTTAACCGACGAAGCATTAGCTCACGAACAGATCATTGTGGGTGATGTTATTCGTATGGAAAACATGGGCCATGAAGTGTTCGTCTATTTCCGCATCGGTAATGACGAATTTACTTCTCGTGTTCCAATTGATGATGTCAAAGCCAAACTCGATATGAAATTACAAAAAGGGGTTAAATTCATTTTCGATATGAACAAAGCCCATGTGTTTGATAAAGAAACAGAAATGAATATCTCTCTGAAAAAATAAACGCGCTTGGAGACGCTATTATGATGAAACGTACCTTACTTGCTACCTTAACTGCATTGGCTTTAGGCTCAATTGCTAGTAGTGCTTACGCACAAACCGAACTGCGCATGTCTTGGTGGGGTGGTAACTCCCGCCACCAAGCCACTTTACAAGCGCTAGAAAAATTTCATGAAAAATACCCAGACATTGTCGTCAAGGGCGAATATACCGGTTGGGATGGTCACCTATCTCGTCTAACCACGCAAATTGCCGGTAATACCGAACCTGACGTAATGCAAACCAACTGGAACTGGCTGCCTATTTTCTCGCGTGATGGCGAAGGCTTCTACGATATGTTCCAAGAAAAAGATGCACTGCAAGTGAATCAGTTCCCAGCTCAAGCCATCAAGATGACCACCGTCAGTGGCAAATTGGAAGGTCTGCCTGTCAGTATGACTTCTCGTGTCTTCTACTATAACAAGGACACTTGGGCCAAAGCAGGATTGGCTTACCCAACTAACTGGGACGAGCTGATGAAAGCCGGTCAAGTTTTCGAGCAAAAACTGGGCGAGGATTACTACCCACTCGTGATTGAAGCACGTGATATTTTTGCAATGAACCGCTCTTACTACATTCAGAAATTTGGCAAAGACATCATCAACCATGATACCAACATGCTCGATTTCGATAAGAAAGAGATGACCGACTTCTTCCAGATGTATGTGGATCAAGTGAAAGGCCATGTTTTCCCATCAACTAAAGAGTACGCATCGTACGGTAAAGGTAACTTGTATGAAATGCGCCCTTGGATTGATGGCCGTTTTGGTGGCTTGTACATGTGGGATACCGCAGTGCCTAAGTACTCCGATAACCTACAACCACCAATGTCTTTGGAATTAGGTCCATACCCAATGGTGCCAAATGCGACAGACGCAGGTTTGCTTGCACGCCCTTCAATGATGTTCTCAATTGGTCGTAATACCAAACATCCAGAAGAAGCGGCTAAATTGGTCAACTTCCTGCTTAATGATCCAGATGGTGTGAAAGCACTTGGTTTGGCTCGTGGTATTCCTATGAGTCACAAAGGCCTAGAAATTTTGAAATCAAGTGGTGAAATCGATAAGGCAAGCTTGTCCTATGAAGGTTATGCACAAGCGCAGCAACTGCCTCAAGTGATCACCCCAACCACCTACACTGACAACGCCCAGTTGATGGAACTGTTCCAAGAAGAGATGGAACACCTTGACTACGGCCAATCAACTCCTGCGGACTCTGCGCAAAACTTCTTGCGCCGTGGTAACCGCGTATTAGCGAGAATTGCTAAATAACCTCCCCACGCCACCGGTAGCAATACCGGTGGCATTTTTGCTGTTATATCTCACCTAATTACTATTTATTTCATTTAGTTAGGTGAGATATATCAACAAGAAAAATTGACTCTTTGACGCTGCGTATTTTGAGGTTTGTTATGTCATCACGCCATTCCAATTTGCCACTTCTGGAAAGCTACTATCAACGAGTGCTTGAACTCGCTCGCTCTACTCAATCCCCCTTACTGGCCGATGGCTTAGATTGGTTAACCAAGCAGCCGGTCAACTGGACCTACCCAGATGGTCATCAAGTGCCAATGAGTAACTTTGCCAGTCAGCAAAACTTTTTACGTGGCCTTGTTGCCCTTTCCATCGTGACCAAAGATGCCCGTTATCAAGAGCAAGCCGATGAGATCACCCACTATTTTCTCAACCATTACAGTGATGCCCAAAGTGGTTTGTTTCATTGGGGCGGTCATCGCTTTGTCCACTTAACCAAGGGCAATATCGAAGGGCCAGCCTCCAAAGAGTGCGTCCATGAACTTAAACACCATTTCCCATTCTATGACCAGTTACACCGCATTGACGGCCCTTTAACCGAGCAATTTCTAACCGGATTTTGGGCAGCCCATGTACTGGATTGGGACTGCCTCGATCTCAGCCGTCATGGTCAATATGGCAAAGCGGTGATTGGCAATCCGTTCGATACTCATCGTCCTCATGCGGTGGTCGATCCGAAACGTTGGCCCGAGCTACCTGAAACCATTGGTTTGACTTTTGTGAATGCGTCAACCGACCTGATTTACGCCGCCTGTCACTACTATCGTTACACTGGTGACAAACAAGCCTTAGTATGGGCGAAACATCTCTATCACCAGTTTGTATTAGCTCGCCCACCCAAAACAGGGATGCCGGTATATCAATTCTCGTCACCTAAACAGCGCGAGCCGATTCCAGAAGATGATAACCTCACGTTTTCTTGGTTTGGTGATCGTGCCAAACGTCAATTTGGTCCTGAGTTTGGCGACATTGCGCGAGAAGCAAATGTGCTGTTTCGTGATAGTTGGCCAGTGGTCGTGGATAACCCACTCGCCATTTTGGAATGTGCTCGCATCGCCCAAGATCCTGAATTAGCTCAATGGGCAATTGATGGCATCACCGCCTATTTTGCGCACGCTTGGGATGAAGAACAAAATGAGATTATTCCGATGTGGAATACCGGGCTGGATATGACTGGCTACCAATTCCAACGCGATGGTTATTACGGCAAAAAAGGCACGGTGTTACAGCGCACCCCAACGGATCCGGCTTATTTATTAACCTTGGTTCGCGCCAGTCATCAAAGCGATGATCCGAAACTGCGTGAGCTCACCAGTGCTATGCTCAAACGCTTCGGTTTAGGGACTTTGGATCCACAGACCTTACAGGTCAGCGACGTTGCGACAGAGACTTCCCTTGCCTCGGCTTACTTGCTACTGGCACTGATTGAATTAGCGCTACCGCATCAGGATCAACAATTATTGTATCTATGCGATCGAATAGCAGACAATCTAATCAAAGCGCATTATCATGACGGCGCGTTCCGCCCAAGTGCCTCACATCGATTCGTTCGCCTGGATGATCCTATCCCCTACGCCCTGTTAGCACTGGAAGCAGCCCATCTGCAGTGTTATTCACAATTACCGGTGGCCATATCCAAAGGCGGATATTTACATGGTGAAGTACAAATTCATCATGAGATCAAAACAGTCTACGACTACGATGTCATATATAACCGAACCGACAGTGAACCAGCCTAATCTATGAAGTACCTTATTGCTCTTTGAGTGCCAAATAAGAGCTTCATCAGACAGAGAATTGGGGACTCTGCGCTCGGTCTGATGGAGGTACTTTGTTTAAATTTCCACGTTCCGGCAGCCAAGCTCTTGCTTCTGCGTCTGCGACCATGCACACCTTAAAAGAGCGTTGGCAGACTCGCCCAAGGCTACGTCACCGCTCTAAGGTGTTGTTACGCCGAAGCATTATTCCATTTACTTGGCCAATCGTGGTAGAGCTCACGTGTGTGGTACTGATGAGTATTATCAGTACTATTTTGGTAAGTCATATTGGCGCGGCAGAAACCGCCGCCGTCGGCATTAGCGATAGCGTGACTTACCTTATCATTTCACTGTTAACCGCAACAGAATTGGGCGGTTCAGTGTTGATCGCACAAGCTTTTGGCCGCCGTAAACGCGAAAAAGCACTGGATATCGCTATCCAAGCCATGAATTTGAACGTGGTGATCAGTATCACCACATGTCTGTTTATCTTCCTATTTATTAGTCCGATTCTCGACATCATCGCCATGGGCGCTGACCATCATGTCATCGAACTTTCTGCACTCTATTTAAAAACCATCGCTTTTAGTTATCCCGCGCTAGCCATCACCTTAGCTGGTAGCGGTGTGCTGCGTGCGGTCGGTAATTCTCGCTCGCCAGCGATGAGCAATATCCTAATGAATATTCTCAATATTGTGTTTAGCTATCCGCTCATTTACGGAATTTCCAGTTGGGGTTGGGACGGATTAGGGCTCTTTGGTGCAGGTATCGGTGTTACCGCAGCTCGTTGGGTTGGAGCGATGATGATTCTGGCAGTACTGGCTCACAACAGCACATTGCGGGTCAGACTCAACGATTATCGCCAAAAATTTAAACGTTCGACGCTATGGGAAATTCTTGGCATCGGTATCCCTGCCAGTGTCGAATCACTGATGTTTAACGTGGGTAAACTCATCACCCAGATCATGGTAGCAGGGATGGGTACTGTGGTTATGGCGGGGAATGTGATTACCTTTTCGATACTGCTGTTCGTCAATATTCCAGGTAACGCTCTTGCCATGGCGGGAACCGTGCTGATCGGTAAACGTTTAGGACAAGATCAAACCCGTTTAGCGAAATTGGAAATGCGCCTGATTTTGTGGTCTGCCACGGCACTTTTAGTGGTGCTCGGCATTTTTTCCATTCCTTTTGCCCGGCAAATTGCCCAGATTTACACCAGCGATCCCAAAGTTATCGATGTGGTTGCCAACCTTATTTATCTCAACGCCATCATGATGCCCGTCTGGGCTGCCTCCTTTGTATTGCCCTCGACATTTAAAGGGGCCAAAGATGTGCGTTACAGCATGTGGACTGCGATCGCGAGTATGTGGGGTTGTCGCATCGTGTTTGGGTATGTCCTTGGCATCCATTTCAACATGAACGTATACGGTATTTGGCTGGGGATGTTTGCCGACTGGTGGTTTAGAGCCGCTCTCTATGCATATCGTATGGTGACCGATAAATGGCTAAACATTTACCGCAGAAATAAATTGCAAGAGGAGTCACGTTAAGACTTCTCATTCGTTTCTCCTCTCTTCGTTCTCAGGCACAATCCATTTTGTGCTTGAGAATAATTGCGTTAACTCAATTCCCTTTCAATCGCCACTTTCAGTGATGGATTGATGCAGTATTTTAACCCTCAGAAACATAAAGTTAACCTTTCATCTCTCTTTGCAACAATTTGATGCGGTTATTTTCCTCTATCACACCCTCACTTCGTTTTGTCGGTAAAAAGACAACACCATGTTTCGTGAAAGTAATCACATTCCAACGGAAAAAATAAAAAATGAACCGTTGTTTCGATTTGCATCACAGATAACAAGGTTTCATAAAAATATACTTCCATTCAAATAAATTAAAACACTGTTTCGAGGTTTGGATATGGAATATGATTATCTAGTCATCATTGGTTATTTTATCCTGATGGTGGCAATCAGTTTGCTGTTTAAAAAAATGGCGAGTAAGAGTACCAGCGACTACTTCCGTGGGGGCGGTAAAATGCTCTGGTGGATGGTTGGTGCTACGGCCTTTATGACTCAGTTTTCTGCATGGACATTCACTGGCGCTGCAGGTAAAGCGTTCAGTTCTGGTTTTGAAATTCTAGGTGTGTTTGTTGGTAACATGGTGGCTTACGCCGCAGCGTATTTCTACTTCGCTCGTCGCTACCGTCAAATGCGCGTAGATACACCAACCGAAGCGGTTCGTCGTCGTTTTGGTCATGGTAACGAGCAGTTCTTCACTTGGGTGATTATCCCACTTAGCGTATTGAACGCTGGGGTATGGTTGAACGGTTTGGGTGTATTCGCTTCAGCGGTATTCGGCACTGACATTAACCTCACCATTTGGATCACAGGTATTGCTGTACTGCTAGTATCACTGATCAGTGGCGCATGGGGCGTGGTGGCATCTGACTTCATCCAATCTCTTGTGGTTGCGGTTATCTCGATTGCTTGTGCAGCCGTTGCGTTATTCGTGATTGGTGGTCCTGGCGAAATCGTGACTAAGTTCCCTGGCGGTTTCTTTGTTGGTCCAGACATGAACTACCCAATTCTGATTGTGGGTTCATTCCTGTTCTTTGTGGTGAAACAGCTCCAAAGTATCAACAACATGCAAGAATCTTATCGTTTCTTGAATGCTAAGGACTCTAACAACGCATCAAAAGCAGCGCTGTTAGCACTAGGTATGATGTTCATCGGCGCGATGATTTGGTTCATCCCACCATGGGCGCTACGTATCTTGGATCCAAACGCTGCCGCTGCTTACGCAGGTCTTGGTAAAAAAGCAGGCGACGCGGTTTACCTCGTGTTTGCTCGCGACTACATGCCTACTGGTACAGTGGGTCTGCTAATGGCAGGTCTGTTCGCTGCAACTATGTCTTCAATGGACTCAGCGCTAAACCGTAACTCAGGTATCTTTGTTCGTAGCTTCTACGCACCTATCGTGCGCCGCGGTAAATCAACCGATAAAGAACAACTACGCATGGGTATGATTGCCAGCATCATCAACGGCATCTTAGTTATCCTATGTGCTCAGTTCTACGTCTCACTACGCGGTTTGAGCTTGTTCGATCTCATGATGCAAGTAGCGACTCTGCTGCAATCACCAATCTTGGTACCACTATTCTTGGCTATCTTGATTCGCAAAACACCAAAATGGGCACCATGGGCAACTGTTGTCTTCGGTCTATGTGTTTCGCTGATGGTTGTAAATGTTTGGACACCAGAAGTTGTTGGTGGTTGGTTTGGCATGGAACACCTAACTGGTCGTGAATCTAGCGACATGAAAATCATGATCACTATCGCAGCGCACTTGATTCTGACTATCGGTTTCTTCCTATGCACCACCTTGTTCTACAAAGAGGAAAAAGACCCTTACAAAGCACAAACTGAAGAGTTCTTTAAAGACATTAATACCGAATGTATCGAAGAAGAAGGTCAAGATGTGGTTGACCGTCAACAACGTAACAAACTGGGTAGCTTGGTAATGTGCATGGCTGCTGGTTTGGTGCTGATGGTGTTGATTCCTAACCCATTATGGGGCCGTCTACTCTTCTTGGCGTGTTCTGCAGCGGTGTTCTTTGTTGGTTTTGCGCTGCGCCGCAGTGCCAATGCCGGCCTTGTGACTCGTAAAGTGGCAACGAATTAAAACGTAATTACCCTGTGCCATGCTCGATCCTCCCCTAAGGAGCATGGCACATTTTCTCTTGATTTTACTGAACATGACTGGGACGAGCGATTTGCTTGTCCGATAAAAAGGAGACAGATTATGGCTAAAGGCGACGTAGTACAGTTGCATTTTGAAAGTTTCACCGACAGTGATACTCAAGTCAAAGTAACTCGTTTAACCCCTACCGATGTTATTTGTCACCGTAACTATTTCTATCAAAAATGCTTCACTCAAGACGGTTCTCAGCTGTTGTTTGCCGGTGATTTCGATGGTCATCGCAATTACTATCTCTTGGATCTAAAGACCCAAAAAGCACGTCAATTAACTGAAGGTAAAGGTGATAATACCTTTGGTGGTTTCCTCTCTACTGACGAACAATCGCTTTTCTATGTAAAAAATGAACTGAACCTGATGAAGGTTGATCTCAACAGCCTAGAAGAGAAAGTCATTTATACCGTTGATGAACAATGGAAAGGTTACGGCACTTGGGTAGCCAACTCTGAATGTACCAAGCTGGTTGGTATCGAGATTTTGAAAAGCTGCTGGAAGCCACTCACTGACTGGAAAAAATTCCACGAATTTTTCTACACCAATCCAACTTGCCGCCTGATCAAAGTCGACATCAACAGTGGTGAATTGGAAGTGATTCATCAAGCAGATACATGGTTAGGTCACCCTATTTATCGTCCATTTGACGATTCAACCATCGGCTTCTGCCATGAAGGTCCTCATGACTTGGTTGATGCTCGTATGTGGCTGATCAACGAAGACGGCACTAACGTTCGTAAAGTGAAAACGCATGCGCCAGGCGAATCTTGTACCCACGAATTTTGGGTGCCAGATGGCAGTGCCATGGCTTATGTCTCTTACTTCAAAGGTCAAGCTGGACGCGTTATTTATAAAGCGAACCCAGACACCCTAGAAAATGAAAAAGTGATGGAAATGCCACCTTGTTCTCACCTAATGAGTAACTACGATGGCACTTTGATGGTGGGTGACGGTTGTGACACCCCAGTGGATGTGGCTGATGACGCTAGCTACAGTATTGAAAACGACCCATTCTTGTACGTGCTCAATACCAAAAACAAAACCTTTGCCAAATTAGCCAAACACAATACGTCTTGGGAAGTGCTTGACGGTGACCGTCAAATCACTCACCCACACCCATCATTCACACCGGATGACCACGGTGTATTGTTTACCAGCGATTTTGAAGGAGTCCCAGCACTCTATATTGCTGAGGTTCCAGAGGAACTCCGATAGTACTGTTCAGTCTATCATTTCGCCCTTAGTTACCCCACTAAGGGCGCTTTTTTATCTGCCGTCATTTTATCTACTGCAAATAGAGACGTTTTACCGTGCCCCTATTTTAATATACCCAAGTAACCTCAAGATGCTGTTTCAGCGAGAATGTATTCGCTCATAGGCAAGGCACCGATTTGAATACATAGTTATTCTACGTAGAAAATCGGTAACGCAGCATAGGAGCGAATACAACTCGCCCTTTGGGAGCTCATCAACAAGCCCATTTCTGCGCCCAATGACATTGAAAGGGAATAACCATTCCTGCCGTCATTGAGCTTGATCTGTGCTCGTTGATGAAGCTCTGAATTCTGCATATTGAGGTCATTTGGGTATAAATAGGCGGCTTTTCAATTCATTGCGTTTAATACGTCAAGCTCAATGAATTAAGTGCGATAAAGCACTTTCACTACGTGCCAACCAAATTTGGTTTTTACCAATTGCGGGGTTAATAGTTCGCCCGTAAAACACGCTTTATCAAATTGAGGTACCATTTGACCACGGCGAAACTCACCTAAGTCGCCGCCACGTTTACCAGATGGACATAAGGAGTGTTTTTTGGCCAAAACTTGAAATTTTGCGCCTTTTTTCAATTGGTTGATGATCTCTTCAGCCTGTTCCTTGTGCTTAACTAAGATATGCAACGCTGCTGCTGTAGATGCCATGATCGCTCTCATCTGTGTAAAAAAGTGGCCTAGTTTACCCAAAGCGCCGCCAAAATGCATCACACTCGAAAGAGTTGCTAAACGCGCCATGGTTTACTCGATTATTCATTTCAAATTCAATGAAAATATTTTTCCCTATCAGATCAATAAAATCGTCAATAAAGGCAGTTAATTGCCTCTAGACCATTGCCGTAATATGGAATTCAGTTAATATAGATCGTAATACGTGTTCCACTAAGTAATGTTATCGACTATGGCTAAAACGATCAGTAAGGCAAACCAATCGCAAGGTATGCTCATGTTCACCTTGAACATGCAAAAACAGTTGTTTGCGATCGGCACCCTGAAGGTAAGGGAGATCATTCCTTACATGCCAATGACTCAAATTCCTTATTCACACCACAACGTGGTGGGTACAGTGACGTTTCGTAATACCACAGTACCTGTCATTGATATGGCAGCTGCGATTGGTTTTCGTCGTATCGACCCAAGTGAATACAAAGATTGCTATCTGATTGTCACCGACTGTCTGCGTACTGTTGTGGCATTTATGGTGCGCAGCATAGAGAAGATCATTGAGTGTAACTGGCGTTCGATTGAATCAGCACCGGCAACCACAGGCAAAAATGTCTTCGTTACTGGGATCACCCATTTTGACGATCACATTGTTCAGCTACTTGACGTCGAACTTTTGTTATCCAAAATCTATCCGCAGTATGAATCGACTAAAGTGCCGATGTTAACCGACATTGAACGTGAACGTCTTAAAGCACTGAACATCATGTTGGTTGATGACTCCTCTATCGCCCGTAAGCAGCTTGCCGATGCCTTAGACCGGATCAACATTGGTTATCAAGTGTGTAAGAACGGCGCAGAAGCATTGGAAGTGATGCGTGAAGTCGCCAAAGAAGGCAAAGCGATTGATATTCTGGTAAGCGATATTGAAATGCCAGGATTAGATGGGTATGAATTAGCTTTTGAGGTACAAAGTGCCAATGAACTACATCATGCTTACATCATTTTGCATACCTCTCTGTCGAGCGAAATCTGTGTTGATCGGGCTCACCAAGTGGGTGCTCATGAAGCGCTAGAAAAATTTAATGCAACCGAACTCATCGAAGCGATGCTGCGTGGTGCGAAAAAAATCGAAAAAGGTCAATTAAGTCACGCAGTGGCCTAATAACGAAAGCGAATGAGAAAAAGCCTTACTGTAATGTAAGGCTTTTTTAATGGAATCCATTTAACTCAATACTGCTTATATCGCTTCGAACTTAGTCAGCCACAGGGCTAATTCTCCATCAAGCGCTTTCTGTTGTGCGGGTGAAAAGCAATCCATCACCGCAGCCTGCTCTTGAACATAAGCGTCAAGTATACCGTTAATCAGTTCTAGCCCCTGCGCAGTAAGCGCCACTTCCACACTGCGCCTATCTACTTCACTGTGTTGTCGAGCGATCAATGCCTTCGCCTCTAGTTTGTCTAAGCGGTTGGTCATCGCTCCTGACGTTAACATCATCGAGTTGAGTAAATCTGAAGGGGTCATTTGATACGGAGCCCCAGAGCGACGTAACGTCATTAACACATCAAATTCCCCCATCAGCAATCCATGCTCTTTGAGCCACTGGGCAATGTGATTTTCCAAGTGTTTGGTCAGACGAATCAGACGACCTAAAATTCCCATAGGTAACGTATTGATTTCAGGAAATTCTTTCGCCCATTGACCGCGAATAATGTCTATTGCATCCATTTCACTACTACTCTGTTTTAGTTCCTTTGCCATATTACTTTAACATTAAGATACTTTACAAAACTCTTTTTCTTCTTTATCTTTGCGTAAACTATTTTAACGTAAAGATACTTTACATGAATATTTTACTCGCGATGATACCGGCGTTCTTTTGGGGAACCACTTACGCGGTCACGCAATTTACTCTGCCTGATTGGCCACCATTGTTACTAGGAATACTCCGCGCGCTGCCTGCCGGACTGCTACTCTGGTTGGTCAAACCCTCATTTCCTGCTGCAAAAGATTGGCGTCCTCTGTTGATCGTCGGCACGATCAATATTGGGGCTTTTTTCTGTTTGATCTTTTTAATGGCACACACCCTACCCTCGGCTATCTCTGGGGTGGGAATGATTTCAGTGCCAGTGTTTGCCATGCTGTTTCAATGGGTTGTTTTCAAACAGCGTCCTAGCGTGATTCGAGCCATCTGTGGTTTTGGCTTAATCGTTCTGGCTTGGCAGTTATTTGATCCCAGCCACCTAAGTCTGAGTCCACTGGGGATGATCGCTATGCTTGGGGCGATTTTGTGCATGATCGCAGGATCAACCTACACGCAAAAGCTCGGTCAGAAAGTACACTGGTGGACAACGCTGACCTGGCAGCTTATTTTGGGGGGCTTGGTCTTAATTCCCGTAACGGTGATACACGCGCTGAACGCTCCAGAGATCTACGTAGCAGCATTAACTCATATCGATTGGAATCACATTGCAGGTCTTATCTGGATTTGTGTGCTCAATACCGCGCTCGCTTATGGGCTCTATGTTTGGTTGCTTCAACGAATGTCAGTGGTGGATTTTACCTTTGGTGGCATCGCCAACCCCGTGGCGGGTATTAGTTGTGGCTTCCTGCTGCTCGGTGAAACCTTTACGACGTATCAATACCTGCTTATGGTGGGCATGATCATAATGTCATTGGCTCCACAATGCGTTATGCAGTGGCAAAAGGCGCGACGCAGCGCCCTTGCGCTAAAAGGCGAATGTCATAGTTTATAACTCTTCAATCCGCTGCAGATTGTCCTGCGCCGTTGCTAAGATTTGCCCCTGAAGTTCAGGGGTAAATCCTTCCCAAACGCGATACATCATTTTCATGCGATGATTCGAGGCAAAACGCTCACGATGACGATGTAAAAATGCCCAATACCAAGCGTTAAGAGGACAGGCACTTGAACCGACTTTCTCTTTGACTTGGTAAGGACAACCCTTGCAATAGTCACTCATCTTGTTCACGTAGGAACCACTCGCGATATAAGGTTTGGTCGCAATCAAACCATTATCCGCAAATAACGCCATACCACGCGTATTAGGCAGTTCAACCCATTCCAACGCATCAATGTAGATACCGAGATACCACTCATCGACTTCATCTGGGTCGCAGCCCGTCAGCAAAGCGAAGTTGCCGGTGATCATCAAGCGTTGAATGTGATGGGCATAGGCGTAGTCGAGAGATTGCGAGATAGCAGCGCTCATGCAACGCATCTTCGTTTTGCCATGCCAGAAATAGTTGGGCAGTTTACGCTGTGCTGCTAGCGCATTTTTCTCCTTAAAATTTGGCATGTTGGCCCAGTACATACCGCGAACATATTCACGCCAGCCCAGAATTTGCCGCACAAAACCTTCTACCTGAGCCAACGTGACACTCTGCGTGTGTTGGTTGTAAAAATAGATAACCGCATCAATCACCTCTTTGGGGTTGAGCAGTTTTACATTGAGCGCAAAAGAGAGTCGGCTGTGATAAAGCGACCATTGATGAGGAGAATTGGCGGTCATCGCATCTTGAAAGCGACCAAAATTCGCCACACAGTGTTGGCAAAAATAGGCCAAGAGGTTAAGGGCTTGGCTACGATTAATGGGCCACAACAAGGTTGAACTTTGGGTTCCGAACGTCACCACATCATGGCGTTCGATTCGTGCCAAAATAGCATCGATGGGGTTTTCAAAACGAAGTGGTGGTGGAATGTCAGCCAAATCCGCCTTCTTAAGCGCCGACCGGTTCTCTTCATCATAATTCCACTGACCTCCCAGTGGATTCCCATCTGGTGTCATCAATATTTGATGACGTTTACGCATCCGACGATAAAAGTGCTCCATCAACACCGATTTATCACTGGGAAAATCGGCAGCCAATTCGTCAAACGGTACCATGAAATGCTGTGAGTCATATTCGCTTTTGGTGATCCCTTGTGGACGCCATTGGCGCAGTTGCTGTAACACGCGATACTCATCTGGCGTTTGATAGCCAAACTGGTCAATATCAAAACGTTGCAATAGCGATTCCAGTAAACTAGGCAAATCAGCAAACGAAGCCGTGTCATCTAACGTAAGATGCAGCACATGATGTCCAGCTTGTTGCAGTTGATGGGCAAACGCTTCCATTGCTGCAAAAAAAGCACAGACTTTCTGCACATGATGTTTTACGTAATCGGTCTCTTGCTTCAGCTCAGCAATCACATAAAGAGTGTCAGGGTTCACCTGAGCGAACCAGTGATGTTGGCTATTGAGCTGATCACCAAGAATCAAGCGTAATGTGGTATATTTCATAGGGTTCCCGTTATTTAACTGCATGATTTTTACGCAGCTAGTCTAGGTAGGATCATTCTTGATACAGAAAGCTTACACCAGCCTGTTATACTAGGAGTATCTTCCACGGTTTCCGTTTTTGGGTTTATTAGTATTGCGGATACCTTTTGCGAACAGTGACTCATGACCGACGAATTCAAAAAATCCACGGACAATCTAAAAAAAGCAGTACCACTGATGATGAAAAATATGGTGGCCACCACGCCAGCCAATTACGCTCTTTGGTACACCTATGTCGATAACACCCTCCCTGAGATGAATGCCCAGATCGACAACATCGTCGCGCAAAATGGTGTCTGCCCACCATCAGCAAACGAGCAAATGTATCAGCAATACATCGCGAGCAAAGCAGAAACCAGTATCAATGACCTTAAGTCGAATCTAGAAGTGTTGGTCGGGGAAATTAGTTGTTCGATGACCGATACATTAACCGACACCTCTGTATTTAGCTCATTGATTGATAAAAGCTTTAATGATCTAGAACGAGTCGAACGAGATAATCTTTCCATCGAAGAAGTGATGACCATTATCCGTAAGTTAATTGCCGACTCACGCCAAATTCGTCACTCGACTTCGTTTTTACACAATCAGCTCAACACGGCAACTGAAGAGATCACCCGCTTAAAAGATCAACTCGCAGAAGTACAAAAAGATGCGCTGTTTGACAGCTTAACAACCCTCTATAACCGCCGTGCTTTTGACCGCGATATCCAGACCTTATTTGAAATCGATCAGCCCATGTGCTTGATTGTGGCCGATATTGACCACTTTAAAAAGTTGAACGACACCTACGGTCATCTGTTTGGTGATAGTGTGATTCGCGCGATTGCCAAGCGCTTACAGTCTTCCTGCCGCGAGGGTATTAATGCGTATCGGTTTGGTGGGGAAGAATTTATCCTATTAGTGCCGCAGAAGAGTTTACGTATTGCGCGTCAGTTTGCAGAGAGCCAACGCCGTTCAATCGAAAAACTCAATATCAAAGACCGCCGTACGGGTGAGCAAGTGAGTAGCGTCACCGCCTCATTTGGTGTGGCTGAGCGCCAACCGCAAGACAACCCAACCTCCCTATTAGAACGCGCCGATAAAATGCTCTATGAAGCGAAAAACTTAGGCCGCAACCGAGTAATGCCCCTTTAGAAAAGACCACGCCCTGACTTGGTCAGGGCGTGAAGCTCAAATGAATCGACTTTTACAATTCATAACAATACGTTAGACAATACTCTTCACCGCATTTACCGCGATACTCTTTATCTTCAGAACACGCTTGAGGGCGACCTTGTTCATCACCTTTGACTAGGCTAATCCAATGGCGCATACCTGAGGTTTCATTGAACATGGTATTGGTTTCAAGCTGAATATCATCGATGGTGACTAATTGCACTTCGCCAGTCCCTTGATGGCGCGCAATCAATAGCTCAACATGACTGCCGTTTCCATCGCGGAACAGAATTGAGGTCGGGCGGTCTTTCTCACCAACAAAGGCAACAAACTGTTGATTGTTGCTCAAACCACTATGGGTGCCATCTTTGAAGTAAGCCAGCATGTGGTGGTAATCAATTTGGTAACTGGTGACATCTTGGTGCGAGCCCTGCTCAAGTGGGAAAAGGCGATCCAACAGCTGCTTGGCTTTGACCTGCTTCTCATCTTGCTGCTCGGCGCTGATGTTCTCCACCGCAAACACATGTTCAGCAATAAACGGTGTCGAGTGGTGGGGTTGTTTTTTGTCAAAAGTCAGCATGTTCATCTATCGTTCCTTCTAGGATGTTTCACGTATTCATTCTGTTTTATTGATGCCATTCACTGTTCACAGAGCTCAACTGAATTTCAATCGATTTTGTGACTCGGCTTACTTGGAAGAGTAATAGATTTCTCACTACAATTTCACAACAAAAATTTTACAATGTGAATTTTACAAATGGCCGTGTCAAAAAGTCTTATTCGACAATCCCATTTTTTGGGAACCAAAGTACGTAATTTGCGCAAGCGTAACCATCTCACCATGGAAGACCTCTCTGCCCGTTGTATTAGGATCAACCCTGAAAACGCGCCATCGGTCTCCTATTTGTCGATGATTGAACGGGGCAAGCGTGTCCCAAGCGCCGAGATGCTAGAAGTAATCGCAGAAGTCTTTCAAAAGCCACCCACTTGGTTTTTAGATGACGAGCCAGATCAAGAAGAGATCACACCCGATAAAGGTAATCGTGGCGGCATTAGTGGTATGGCGCTCGAACCGAGTTTTCTTTTCTCTCGAGACATTCTGCAAATTGCTATCCCAGAAATGCTGTCACAAACTGGCATCACTGGTCGCCAGTTCGCGCATCTTTTGATTCGAGCTCATCAAGAAAGCTTACAAAACCATTTTCCTGATTTAGAGCGAGCCGCAGAAGACGTCGGCAAAAAGCAGCTCAATCTTGATGTGCAAGATCTGTTGGATCTCGCTAAACATGTTGGGCTCACCGTTCATTGGATCAAACGCACACCGAAACAGGTGGTTGATGAGTTGGGGATCAGTGCCAAACAATTGGTCACCTCCTTTTTTGAGCCGCCAGGTCATGTTTATCTCAATGAAATGCTTCGAGATTACCCAACCCGTCTCAAATATGACCTTGCGGTGTACATCGGTCATAACGTACTGCACAGCAAAGATGGTTTGAAAAGTGTTCTGACGATAGGTCACACCAATCGTTGGGAAGAAGAGACCACAGGAACGGCTTCGTCGGAACTGAACTCACAGGACATATTGCAAGCATGGCGCGATTTTGAATCAAGCTTTTTTGCCGGAGCACTGCTTTGCCCCAAAGTACCTTATCGCCAATTACTGGATAGAAATGGCTATGAAATCGATGTTCACAAAAAAGCGGGGGTCTCTCCTTCCGTGGCAATGCGCCGAATGACGGTCGTCTCCCCCTACCCACATTGGCATTACTTCGATGCCTATGGGGAAGGAAAGCTCAAGGCGGTTTACCGTGGTAATGGGATTCCTCTCCCGTGGGGCAATATGCGAACCGTTAACGACCCCTGTCAGCATTGGGCAGTATTTCGCCGCTTGGCCAATCCACAATCGGGAAGTTCAGCGCAAATATCGATTCTCAACGTGGGTAACGAACCGCGAATTTATTGCTGTGAATCGGTTAACATGACCGATGCCGCAGGTAACAATAGGGTGTTGTGTGCTGGGATTGATCTTAATCCAGCGATTGATGCTCAAGGCGGGGATGCCGTGATGATAGCGGAGCAATTAAAAGCATCCTGTGTTCGTCAAGGTGGCTCGACACCGATTCCTTTGCCAATCAAACGCGACCTGAAAACCATCGCCAAGATTTTGAACATCAATTGGATTGAACGGGGCATTGAAGCCGAGGCGCGACTTATTTGTTCTCGGGGTGCCGTGTGCCCGAGAAACCCAAGCTGCTATGCCGGATGTGAAGAGACCACGGCAGGAAGTGAAGCGAACCAAGATCCAAATAACGCAACCTAGTGGTAAACCCAAGCTCGCAAGCATCACAGAGGCTATCGTTAAGATGGCCTTTTCTTTAGCCAGCGACAAATTGCAGGCAAAAAAAAAGCCAATCACAATAAGAGTGGTTGGCTGTAGATATTTGTGAACAAATTGGTCCACTAACAACGTCAGTTGGCTAGGTGACCCTCGGCTTAATAAGGGTCACTTGTATATATGCAGGTAGCGTGCCAACTTTTAAAAAGGCAAATTTTATGGTTTTTATACCACTAAATAGCTAATTTTTGCTGACAAATTAGGCATCAAGTGGAATATGTGATTTGCAAATTGCGAATTTAATTTCAAAATGCAAAGCAATTTTGCGCAAGACATCAACTTTTCGCTGAATGCTTTCCATCGAGTTACTTTCTGGTTAGAGTTTTTATCAGTGGCACATTTGTTATCCCCAACCAAGTCATAGGATACGCATCATGGATCAACTATCGCTCTTTTCATCAGCACAGCCAGAATGGCTCAACGTTGAAAATGGTCGACTGTACTGGTCTCCTCATTTTCTTAGTGATGACCAAGCTTCCGATCTGTTTGAACAGTTGCTACGCGATGTACCGTGGAAACAAGAAGTCATTACGCTCTTTGGCAAATCGGTTCTGCAACCTCGATTGCAGGCTTGGTGTGGGGACAAGGGGTATCAATATTCCGGATTAACCCTACCGGCAACGCCATGGCTACCTGCCCTGTTAAGCATCAAACAACAATGTGAAGCGATATCTGGACAGAGTTTTAACTCGGTATTGGTCAATTTATATCGGGATGGGCAAGATTCGATGGGCTGGCATCAAGACAATGAGGTTGAGTTAGGAAAAAACCCAGTCATTGCTTCTCTATCTTTGGGTGAATCACGTCGTTTTTTGCTACGACATTTACATTGTAAATCAAAAATGGAGTACGAACTGACGTCCGGTTCGCTATTAATCATGACCGGTGAACTGCAACACTTTTGGCAGCACAGTGTGCCAAAAACGGCGAGGCCTAAAGAGCCTCGCATTAATCTCACCTTTCGCCAAATCGTTTAACGACTAAGCGTGATGTGGTCGGCGTGCTTGAAGTGACTGAGCCAGTTTTGGCCCTAGTGCCACTAAAACGGTGGAGGCGATAATCAAGGTCAACCCCAGACGCTGCGCATTTGAGTAATGAACATCGAAGAACAACACTTGCCAAACCGCCGAAAACATCAGGTTGGTAAAAATCAACGGCGCCAATTGTGAGCCAGATTCGGCAATGCGATAGGCTTTAGCTCGAAACAACTGCGTGTTGATAACAAGAAGAGCGATGGCAAACACAGCACCTCCCATCAAGACATCGTGACCCGTTAGGCTACCTGCTGGGGAAAACGAAAAAGGGGATGTCCCGAGAAGAGGCAGTAACACTAGTGCTGCCATCACAAAACTCCACGCGTTCAGCTCAGTATTACGCATCTCACTTTTAGTCACACGATAGAGACACAATTGAGAACCTGCATTAAGCAAACCGGCCAGTACGCCCATACCTAATTCTGGCCGCCAATGGATGCCTGAAACATCCCCAGCTAACAACATAACGCCAGTAAAGGTAATGACTAAACTCACCAAGGTGATCGCTTTAAGCTGAACACGAAAAAACAGTTTTTCTAACAAAGGAATGAAAAGCGGCCCAGTACTAAACAGCACCACACTTTCCACCAAAGTTAACGTCTGCAGTGAATAAATAAAGCAGAGTTGACAACCTGCCATACATAACGAGCGCAGAAATAGCGCTTTCCGCATCGATTTCACGGGAAGACGAAACTTGGTCATCATCAGTACTGCCATGAGCAGTAAGCCAGGTAGTGCAAAACGCAAGAACGCCAATTGCTGCGTCGCGAAGCTGTCTGAAAGATATTTGGTGATTAACCCAGATAAAGACAAACTTAACGTTGAGCAAAGCATAAATGCGATAGCAAAAATTCGACTTGGCATGATGACTCCTTATTTCGTGTTCACTATTATAAGAAGTGCTATCCTCAAGAAATAACGAGTATTATTTAACGGTCTTGTAAGAAAAACTTACCAATGCGCAAACTACTACCTCTTAAATCGCTGTACACTTTCGTTGCTGTTGCTGAAACAGGCAGCATGAGTGAGGCTGCTAAAGTGCTCAACGTGAGCCACTCAGCGGTGAGTCAGGCAATCAAATCGATAGAAACTCAGCTGGATCAGCCTTTGTTTAATCGCATCGGCCGTAATGTGGAGCTCAATCACGCCGGTTACCGTTACTATAAAAAGATTGGCCCAGCGCTAGAGCATATTGTTGACGCCACCGAAGCGATGCTGCATAAGCCGAATGACCATCGTTTAACTCTCAACATGATCACGTCGCTTACTCTGCATTGGTGGATTCCACGAGTTCCCAAGTTTCAGCAAATTGCTCCTTCACTGGATATTCGTATTTCGAACTTATCCGGCCCTTTCTCATTAGAAGCCGAAGGCGTTGATGTGGCGCTAATCCATGGCATTAAAGATGAGTGGCAAGATTACTACTGTGAAAAGCTGGGTGATGACCAACTGGTGTTGGTCTGTCATCCTGAATTGGTGCCATCACAACAAACTTCTGATTTGGCTGCAGTGATCAATCAATACCCGATTATTATGGCCACCAGCTCACGTAGGATTAACGATTGGAAAGTATGGTGCCAAGCGCACCATCTGCCACAACCGAAACAACAGAATAACTTGTCATTTACGTCGTCAGCACAAGCAGTGCAAGCGGCTTATCGAAAACTGGGACTGTTTGTTACCCATAAGATTTTTGTCAAAGAGAGCTTAGAACAAGGACTGTTAGTGACTTTAGGGCAAGAGGTTCCTCACCCAACGCAAAGCTTCTTTTTTGCTTGCTCGGTCGACAAACTGAAACAAGAAAGCGTATTAACTCTGCGGCATTGGTTACGAGCTGAGTTTAATCCGCCAGCCACTAAGGCTTAAGCATGTAAACAAAACCGATGCAAAGCACACAGAACACACCAAACCACAGTAAAAACCGGCGCAAAGGTGAAGGTTGATTGCGAGCGCGACGTGCCCGACGCAATGCCATCAATTTGGCTCGACGCAACAGCGACAAACGTTTGAGCCGTTTCTCGACCAACACATCCATCTCATGTTGCAACTCGTGTTTGCGCTCGGCCTCATTGGCCTTTTCTGTGTAACTATGCAGCTGTTCCTTAGTGAGATCTTCACTCGGATCATATACATGGGGCGGTGGCGTTTTGTCATGAATAATTGGCATTGGAACCTCCCACTCTTTGGGACACAGTTTAAGTATATACACTCTGGTCACAAACAATCTGGAAGCCATCCCTAATTGTGGCTTTTGCCAATAACACTATCGGTTATTTTACGATTGGAAACACACTAGTTCGAATTTTTCGAATATGTTTCTCAATTCGTCCCACTCTTCATTTTTATAAGACAAACCTAAAATAGCCACATAGTCCATTAGGAGAGTTTGTTATGAGCACTTTACGAGAAATACGCCAATTGATTCCAGCCCAACCCACCTCGGATGGTGACGGTGTAAAAATCCGCCGTATCGCTGGATTCAATAATGCGGCTCTGTCACCTTTTTTAATGGTTGATGAATTAAAATCCGATCAACGTGCTGATTATGTAGGTGGCTTTCCTCCTCACCCACACCGTGGTATCGAAACGTTGACTTACATGATTCAAGGTCACTTTCAACATCGTGACCATATGGGAAATGTAGGAGAATTACGTAGTGGCGGCGCCCAATGGATGGCGGCAGGTCGCGGTGTGATTCACAGTGAAATGCCAATTATGCAAGATGGTCAGTTGCTCGGTTTCCAAATTTGGATTAACCAACCAGCAAAAGACAAGATGATTCCAGCGCGTTATCACGACTACCAACCGGAAACGATTACCGAACATCGCGATGAATCTCTCGGCCTAGTGCGTGTTCTGGCGGGGCAATTATCCCTTGAAGATCATGATTTGACCGGACCGCTAACCCAAACGGGTGTTCCAGCAACGGTTGCCGACTGGCGCTCAGATCTTGGTCAAGAGATCACGTTCAATACACGCACTGGTGATAATGTCATGGTGTATGTCTATCAAGGCAACATCAAAGTGCAAGGTAAACCCATCAAGCAAGGTGAAATGGCCGTATTCACTAAAGGTGAACAGCTCACTCTTGTAGCCAATGAGAATAGCGGTGTGTTGATTTTTATTGGCGAGCCGATCAATGAACCAGTGGTTCACTATGGACCATTTGTGATGAACAGCGTGCGTGAAATTGAACAAGCGATTAATGACTTCAACAACGGCGTATTTGAAACCTATTAGGGTTTAGAATCCATCAACTGCTTTTTCTGGCTTTGGCCGGATTTGAAACGTAAAACATCCATGCCATTTGTTTGTTTCAACCACACCGCATTGCGGTGTGGTTTTTTTCTAACTGCAGAAACCTTATAGGTATTCACACAAGTAGGCAGTATTCACAGCGACTTTAAGCTCAAATGAAGAGTTACCAGCTACTTCAAAAAGATCACCGTTATTGAATGTATGCCAAACTGATTCGCCTTCACGTTTAACGACCAATTGGCCTTTGACAACCGTCATACGCTCCGGTGCGCCAGTAGAAAACGTGTATTCTCCTGCTAGCATCACACCAACAGTCACTGAATTGCCTTCCTGTTCAAAACCCAATGATTTAACAGTCTCATTGAAATAACTATTTTCCTTGATCATACGTCTTCCTTGTTCGAAATTTTATGAATGGAGTGCACCAAGACCTCGCCATTAAGCAAAATGTTAAGCTCAGTCCAAAGATTTACCCTCACCCGCAAAAACGGCTTTGTAAGTTGTAGGGTATAACACTAACTGGCTAATTCTTTTACTCTATACCAATAATTTTCGCAAGACTTAGTCTTAGTCTCTATACTGACGACAAGTGGTTCAAAAGCAACCACATCAATATGCTACAGTGCGAACAGCAACAAGTTAAAAGTGAGTTTGAAGTCTAATTTTTCGCATTTTACATTTGATTAAAAAACAGCCGTTCCCCACTCTTGCGGCACATTGTGTCACTAGAGATAGTGTTAGAAACCACGTGGGGAGATAATTGAATGTCAGTGTCAAGTAACCGAAACCAGACTTTGAGAACTGTTCGTATGAGCGACATTTTGCTAAACGAGAAATTATTTAAAGCCGTATTTTTCTCTATTTCCTTCGTTATTTTGGTGGTATCCGGTGTTTATGGGTACGATGCTTACAAAGCCTACACTGACCCGAGCAATGTCTACGGTAAGTGGGTTGAAGTGGGTACACCAACTTATCAAACCGAAATTTTACAACTGTCAGATAAGGGCGTTTACCGCAACAACCATCTGATCAGCACAACCTTTGAATTCAGTGGTAGCACTGTTTCGATTTCCACTGGTGAAGGGGTAACGGAATACGAATTCACTGGCAGTGAATCCGCACCACAATTGAAACGTATTAAACCAAGTATGCCTGAACAGCTACTGGTAAAACATGGATATGAAGCCAAAGTAGAAGCAACAGAAGGGTCTAACGGTTCTCACGATAGACGCCTAATGCTGTCCGAACATTTTAAAGAAGGCAAATAATCAGCCGGTTAAAACGTTATCTTCTGGATACTTCAATAAAGTCGGCTCAGGACGAGCCAACATATACGCTAGGGTCAATGGCCCTAAACGTCCCACCACCATCACGACAATCAAAATCCATTTACCCGGTTCGCTTAATTGAGCGGTTAATCCTGCGGTTAACCCAACCGTTGCAAAAGCAGAGATGGTTTCAAAGATCACTTGAGCAAAAGTAGCTTTCTCAGTAATCATCAACAAAAACATCGCTAAGGTGAGAATCGCACCACTAACAACAATGATAGCGAGCGCCTTCGTTACCGTTGGCCAACTGACACTACGACGAAACATCACCACATGAGGTTTTTGCCGCAGGAAACTCCACGTAGCCACCAGCGCGACCATAAAGGTCGATACCTTAATCCCGCCCCCGGTCGAGGTTGACCCCGCACCAATCAACATCAGCAAAATCATGATCAGCAGTGCTGGTTGAGTAAAGGCGCTGATATCAATACTGTTGAAGCCTGCTGTACGCGCACTGGCTGATTGGAAAAATGCCGCCAACCATTGAGATTGGGTCGACAGAGGTGCCAACGTGTGCGGATTATGGCGTTCCAAGATATAGAACAGTAACGTGCCTACAATCAGTAAAGTTGGCGTGCCCGTTAACATGATTTTGCTGTGCAGATGCAGCTTGTGCCAACCTCTTAGACCATTAGCCCACACATCACCAATCACGGTAAAACCAATGCCGCCTAGGATAAACAGACCCGATAGGGTAAAAATGACGAGCGGATCGCCGACATACCCAGTAAGGCTATTTGAAAAAAGAGAAAAGCCCGCGTTATTAAATGCGGAGACTGCATGAAAGAGTGCATAAAACAGCCCTTCGCCCCACCCCAGTTGCGGTACCCACCGCCAAGCAAGTAGTGCCATACCAAGTAACTCGGTACACAAAGCAAAGGTCATGATTTTCTTCACCAGTGAGCGCAGATTGACGCCACGATCTTGCCCTAATGCTTCTTTCGCTAACGCTTGCTGCTGCAAACTCAAACGCACCCCAAATAGATAGAGCAATACGGCAGAGAGGGTCATTTGACCTAAACCACCTACTTGCATCAACAGCAGCAGCAATACCTGACCAGCCCGTGTAAAGTGTTGCCCAGTATCCACCACGCCAAGTCCAGTGACACTGATAGCAGACGTTGCCGTGAACAGTGCATCGACCAAACTCAGCCCATTAACGGAAAAGACCGGTAACGTTAACAGCAACGCGGCAGGAACCAATACCAAGAGAAAGGTGATAAAGATAACACTTGGCTCATTACCTTTGTTACTGTGTTTTTTGCTCTGATAATTGAAGAACGAACCACCCCGTGGCTGATACATCATAACGATTTCAATCCCTTGGTCAGTGTGAGCTGCGGGCCAACCACTATCAGCATATCGCCGATTTCCATTTCAATATCCAAGTCTGGGGTTGGGCGCACATGAGAACCACGTTTAAAACCTAAAATCAGCACACCTTCTTGTTCAGCGAAAGGCAAATCGCCAATTTTCTTACCCATTAACTTGGACCCAATCACTATCTCTGTCATGGCTAAGCCACTACCAAGCTCTTGAAATTCCAAGACACGTTTATCCAGCATTTTACGCGCGACACGCACGCCCATATCACGCTCCGGCATGATGATGTGGTCTGCGCCAATTTTCTGGAGAATTTTGACGTGAGCTTTGTCATTCGCTTTAACCCACACCGATTTTGCTCCGAGATCTTTGATGACGAGCGTAGCCAACATCGATGCATTGACGTTTTCACCAATCGAGACCATCACCATGTCATATTCGTTCAATTTAAGCTCAGCGACAGTCTCTTCACTGGTGCAGTTTGCCACAATAGCTTGGGTCGCAATGTTCGCTGCGACTTTGACTTTCTCTTCATCGACATCAATGGCCAGAACTTGTGCGCCAGAATCGACAAGCTCCTGACAGACGGATAGCCCAAAACGGCCTAACCCAACCACTGCAAACTGTTTATCTCGAAATTTCATACTAAGCCTTACTGTTGTTATTGTGCCCGTTATTAAGCCGAACAAATCTCTCTCTGTCTACTATGCCGAGACATTTCCCATAGGAATCAGGCAGCTAAATAAACTTGGGGTCTTAAAAAATGGAATCGAACCCGCATTTGGCAACAGCGCCAAGTTAACCAGCTGTAAGCTGTTACAGCTGCTTGCTGTCCACATCCTCAATGATGAAACCAATCTCGATATTTATAGATGTGCTTATCTAGATTTACCATTCGTAACTGATTATTTTCTGCGCCTAAGTCGCAGCGGTTATTGGTGGTGAATCCGCACAAATTCTGTTACTTTTGTGATGCTTAATTGATACACAGTAATAGGATGTATGGACGAATTTATTCAACTGTTAAAAGACTCCCCTTACCTTAAAGATTGGGATAACAGTGTTGTTTTAATTACTCTCGCTAGCTTCGTCGCTTGGGGAATATGGCGATTTACTTACACACGGCTGCTGTCACTCTCAGAGCGTACCAGTTTCCATTGGGATGATTTGCTCTTACATGCGCTTAAAACCCCTATCAGTACGTTAATCTGGTGTTGGCCGGCGACAATTTCAATCGGTCTGATCCTCGAAGATAACGTCAAGATGCAGTTCAACTGGCTGGCAACACTAAAGTTGTTGATGGTGATATCGATCTTTGTCTGGATTTTGATTCGCCTAGTCACTGAGATAGAAAAACAGCTGCTAAAAGATAAAAAACGGGATGAAACAACGGTACAAGCCGTGGCGAAAGTAGCGCGAACGTTCTTTGTCATCATTGGTCTGCTATCGTTCATGCAGGCATTTGGCTTAAGCCTTTCGGGTTTACTCACCTTTGGTGGTGTCGGTGGTTTGATCGTCGGTCTTGCAGCTAAAGACCTACTATCCAACTTTTTCGGCGGCATGATGATTTACTTCGATCGCCCATTCAAAGTTGGCGAGTGGATTCGTTCTCCCGACCGTCAAATTGAAGGGACGGTTGAACGTATTGGATGGCGTATGACCATCATTCGTACCTTTGATAAGCGTCCACTCTACGTGCCAAACTCAGTGTTCAGCAACATCATTGTCGAAAACCCATCGCGCATGCTAAACCGCCGTATCAATGAAACCATTGGTTTGCGTTATCAAGACAGCAGCAAGATGGATACCATCATCGCGCAAGTGAAAGAGATGCTGGAAAATCACCCAGAGATCGATAGTCATCAAACACTGATCGTCAATTTCAATGCTTTTGGACCATCATCGTTAGACTTCTTTATTTACACCTTTACCAAAACGGTAAACTGGATTCGTTACCACGAAGTCAAGCAAGATGTGCTGCTTAAAATTATCGAGATCATTCGTCATAACGATGCGGATATCGCGTTCCCGACTCGCTCGCTGATTATTGAACCCAACCAAGTCGAATCTGTACCTGCAGCACCACACAGCAAATAGCAAATAGCGCTGCAATTAAACAGCGAACTAATAAATAAGCCCTCCATTCGGAGGGCTTATTGCGGGCAGCATACTTTTCTTTTCAAAGAGTTTTATTTAATCACTTCGTACATTTTTTTCGTTGAACACGCAGAAGGTTATTCGGCGAGCTCAAGTGCGGTATTGATATAGATTTCACGCAGTTTAAGCGCCAATGGACCAGGCTTACCATTGCCAATCGCTTTGTCGTCAATCGCCACTACTGGCCAAACAAACGTAGTTGCTGAACTGATAAACGCTTCTTTTGCGGCATACGCTTCTTCAATGGTGAAGTGGCGCTCTTCAATTTTAAAATCAAAGTCATTCGCCAGTTTCATCAAAGAAGCACGGGTAATGCCATGCAAAATGTCGTTGCTTAAAGGACGAGTCACAATGGTATTATCTTCAGTGACGATGTACGCGTTGCTTGAACCACCTTCTGTCACAAAACCATTTTCAATCAACCATACATCGTCGGCATTGGCTGCATGAGCCATATGTTTAGCCAGACATGCAGGAAGCAGTTGTGTGGTTTTAATATCGCGACGACGCCAGCGAATATCATCAATGGAGATAACACGAATACCTGTTTCAGTCTTAGCGCTTTTAATCAATGAACGGGCTTGAGTGAACAGAACTAGGGTTGGCGTGATCTCTTCACTAAAGGAGAAGTCACGATCCCCTTCATCACCACGAGTCAGTTGCAGGTAGATGCCCCCTTCCTCCAACTTATTTTTCTCAATCAGCGTTTTTTGAATGGCAGTAAGCTCTTTACCTGTCACAGGAAGCTTTAGGCCCAACTCTTTGCATGAGCGTTCTAAACGAGCTAAGTGGCCTGCGTTATCAATCAATTTTCCGCCAAGAACTGCCGTCACTTCGTACACTGCATCGGCAAACAGAAAGCCACGGTCAAAGATTGAGATCTTTGCTTCGGATTCGGCGATGTACTCACCATTTAGATAAACTGTACGTTCCATCGTTTTTTCTCCTAGCCCCACAACGTTGTTGCAAAAGGCATCATAGTATTTTGTTCAAATTCAAAACCATCGTCGATATCTGCGCTTAACAGCAAAGGTCCATCGAGATCTACAACCTCAACGCCTTGAGCGGCGACAAACGCGGGTGCCATGCTTAATGATGAAGACAACATGCAACCGACCATGATATGTAACCCAGCTTGTTGCGCCTCACGCTTGAGTAATAACGCTTCGGTCAAACCACCGGTTTTATCGGTCTTAATGTTGATCATGTCATAACGACCAATCACTTTACTGAGGCTTGCACGGTCATGGCAGGATTCATCAGCGCAGATAGGAATTGGTCTGTCTAAATGGTCAAGCGCTTCATCGGCATTGGCCGGGAAAGGCTGCTCAATCATTGCAACATCCAATTTCAGCAACTCGGGAATCAGTTTGACATAAACCTCTTCAGACCACGCTTCGTTGGCATCCAAAATGATTTTCGCGTTAGGAGCACCACGACGAACCGCCTGCACACGCTCAAGATCTTCCGGCCCTCCCAATTTCAGTTTCAGTAAGGGACGAAAAGCATTTTCAATCGCAGCCTGTTCCATCTTTTGTGGTGTATCCAGCGACAAAGTAAAGGCGGTGGTAAGGGACGTTGGCTTAATCGCAACCTTGTTCCACACACTCTCACCTGATGCTTTGCATTCTAGGTCCCACATGGCGCAATCCACCGCATTACGCGCAGCGCCAGAAGGTAGCGCCTCTTGCAATGCTTCACGTGTAAGTCCCTGCTCCAGAGCCGGAATCACAGATTCAATCTGCGCCATAACGCTGGCAATAGACTCACCATAACGGGCGTAAGGGACACACTCGCCACGTCCGCGATATCCATCTTGTTCAAGATGCACAATAATGGTTTCAGCCTTGGTTTTTGAACCGCGGGAGATAGTAAAACTCCCACGGATCGGCCAAGTCTCAGTAGTGACAGTGACCTTCATTACAACTCCAACAAACGATCAACGATGCGAGCCACACCTTGACGGAATGGGTCAACAACAGGTAAGCCAAGTTCTGATTCGACTTTATCCATGTATTCCAAAGCGGCTTTTTCTTCAAGACCTGAGGTGTTAATCGACACACCGACAAATTGCACTTTTGGATTGGTCAAACTTGCTGTGGCGATATTGCGTTCCATACACTCTTTAAGACCAGGTAACGCATATTCTGGCAAGCCACGCATATGAGTACGAGTAGGTTCGTGACAAAGCACCAATGCATCAGCTTGCGCGCCATGAATCAAGCCAGTTGTTACACCTGCAAATGAAGCATGGAACAGAGAACCTTGACCTTCAATCACGTCCCAGTGACCATCGCTGTTCGCTGGAGAAATGGTTTCGATCGCGCCAGAGATAAAGTCAGCGACCACGGCATCAGCACTTACGCCAGCACCCGAGATCAAAATACCTGTTTGACCTGTTGCACGAAAATCAGCATCTACGCCACGATCTTTCAGCTCTTTTTCAATCGCTAAAGAGGTGTACATTTTGCCTACAGAGCAGTCAGTACCGACAGTTAATACGCGTTTACCAGAGCGTTTTTTACCACTGGCAACTGGGTAAGTTTGAGTAGGGAAACGAACATCATAAAGTTTGCAACCATTACGAGCGGCGCTTTCAACCAATTCTGGAATATCGTTAAGGCGATTATGCAAACCTGCTGCGAGATCCATACCTGCATCTAGGGCTTCTAATAATACACTCACCCATTCTTTAGAAATAATGCCGCCACGGTTAGCAACACCAATCACTAATGTTTTAGCACCAGCTTTAGCCGCTTCTTGAATAGTCACATCTTTCAAGCCAACATCAGCATGACAGTTTTCTAAACGAATTTGTCCCATGCACGCTTCTGGACGCCAAGTTTTAATACCTTGCGCTACTTTAGCGGCTAATGAGTCGGCTGCGTCACCTAAGAAAAGCAAATAAGGTTGTTTAAGTTCCATCTTTCTATCTCCATTAAATAATCTGTTTAAATATCGGTACTGGTGATTAATGTTGTGTTTCTTTCACTTCTACAGTGCAAAATACATGACAGAAAAAATGTGTAAATGAGATTTTTGAATCGATAGATAGCCATTAATTTGCATTATTATTCACATTTAACACTTATAATAGAATATTAATTCACAAACAGTCTTGAGGATAAAATTTACACAATATGCTTTAAATGTATTCAAATATAGAGAATGATAAAAGCTTAGGTGATCAGTTTCAGAATATCCCATGGCTATCGAACCAAATTTAATTTTATATAATTTCGCTTTATGACTGGTGTTATAGTCAATTAATCCGAAGAAAATATTGCGAAATTTATTCTAAAAAACCTGAAATAGATCACATAATAACCTTAAAAATACCAAGCCTATATATTCAAAAGCCAAGTTATTTATGCACCAAATTAGGCAAATATAGCCATATCAAGCCCCAATATAGTGCATAAACGGTTATTTTTATGCATTCGACACTCAATCAACAACAAGCAATAACCCTATTTTTAGTTGGTTTATCACCCTATTTTTCCCCAAATTAAATAAAAGTTTTAAATATTATTTTTTATACACTTTAAAGTTTTTTATAAAACTCGCTGTCTTTTTTTGCTAGCAATCTAACAGAATCTTTCGTCAGCATATCTCTCTGGGTTTTTCCACCAAATATGGCAACTACGCTAGTTTGGTAACAAATGTTAACCTTTGGTCTATATATTGCTAACGGTTTGGAGAAGGAAAATCTAAACAGCACTCCCAATGACTGGAAAACTGAGCGATAGCATTACGCTCATTGGCGACAATTAAGGAAGATGTGAGTGGATGTATCGCCAAGTTTGTCAGTACGTTAGGGATTAATTGAGAGAGACAGGGATGGAACTGATTCAAGATATATTAGGGAAGATTAACGGCTTAGTATGGGGCGTCCCCATGCTAGTGATGATCTTGGGTGTGGGCATTTTTCTAAACATCGGCTTGAAGTTTATGCCGCTATTTAATATTGGTCGCGCCTTTAAACTGCTTTGGAGTGGACGTCAAACCACCGACAAAGGAAAAGGTGAAATTCCTCCTTTCCAAGCATTGATGACGGCTCTTTCTGCCACAGTAGGGACAGGTAACATCGCCGGTGTTGCGACCGCAGTGTTTATCGGTGGTCCTGGCGCACTCTTCTGGATGTGGATGACGGCGTTACTTGGCATGGCAACCAAGTTTGCTGAAGCGGTTCTTGCGGTACATTTTCGCGAAAAAGACAAAAACGGCAGCTATGTTGGCGGCCCTATGTACTACATCAAAAATGGCATGGGCGAAAAATGGAAGTGGCTGGGTACCCTATTTGCTTTGTTTGGTACGGTAGCCTGTTTCGGTATCGGTAATGGAGTGCAAATTAACTCGATTGCCCAAGTGCTCGACACCACCTTTGCTATTTCACCTTTGGTCGTCGGTATTGTGGTTATGGTGCTTGCTGGCGCCGTATTGCTTGGTGGGATCAAACGTATTGGTGCTTTTGCTGGTGCGCTCGTTCCATTCATGGCAGTGGCTTACATTGGCTGTGGCGCGGTGATTCTCATTTCAAATGCGCATGCGGTGTTACCTGCCATTGGTACGGTAATTCAAGAAGCCTTCACTCCTTCTTCTGCACAAGGTGGCTTTGCTGGTGCAACGGTGTGGATGGCAATCCGCTACGGTGTTGCTCGTGGCGTGTTCTCTAACGAAGCGGGTTTAGGTTCAGCCCCTATTGCTCACGCCAGCGCCCATACAGACGATCCTGTCCGTCAAGGTTTGATTGCCATGTTAGGAACCTTTATTGACACCATTTTGATTTGTTCGATTACCGGATTAGTTATCATCATCACAGGTCAATGGACATCTGGTGAGTCAGGTGCAGCCTTAACTTCTGCTGCATTCGATCAAGTTCTGCCTGGTATTGGAGGTTATTTGGTCGCCGTAGCGCTGGCCATTTTCGCCTTCACTACCATCGTTGGTTGGTCTGTTTATGGGGAGCGTTGTGCAACCTATCTATTTGGCCATAAAGCGGTTCTGCCGTTTCGCATTATCTTCGTTCTCGCTCTGCCAGTCGGCGCAACCATGTCGCTTGATTTTGTATGGCTACTTGGCGACACCCTCAATGCCATGATGGCGATTCCGAACTTAATTGCACTCGCAGTACTCAGCCCTGTCGTGATTAAACTGACAAAAGGCTACTTTGCTTCCGAACGTAAGGCAGAAGCAATCACTATGGAAACCAATAAATAAGTAAGTTCAATCCTCCTCAGCAATGAGGAGGATAACTTCGATAAAAAATCAGGAAAGATTATGATTACAGCACAAGCCATCATTGACTTAACCGCTCTGCAGCACAATTACGATAACTTAAAAGCACGCCTTAAAAATCAAAAGCTTGTCGCGGTCGTAAAAGGCGACGCTTATGGTCACAACTCTGTCGAAGTGGCCAAAGCACTTCCTCAAGCAGACATGTTTGCCGTGTCGCGAATTGAGGAAGCGGTAGAACTGCGAGAAGCGGGAATTTCTCAACCTATCCTTCTTTTGGAAGGATGTTTCTGCAAAGAAGATCTTGAAACTGCAGCCGAATTGGAGTTACATACAGCAATTCATTGTCAGGAAACGCTACGCGATCTTGAAGAAGCCCAGTTAACCAAACCCATTTCGGTGTGGCTAAAAGTAGATACTGGGATGCACCGCATAGGTGTCCAACCTCACGAAGTTTCAGACTACGTTAGTAAAATTGAACGTACGGGTAAAATTGCCGGAAACGTCGGGTTTATGAGTCACTTTAGTTGCGCGGATGATCTGGACTCTCCCACAACTCAACAACAGATAAACCTGTTCAAAAAAGCAACAAGCCAGTATGCTGGTCCGAAAACCTTAGCCAATTCCGCCGGAATTCTTTTCTGGCATGACGCTTATTTTGAAGTATGCCGTGGCGGGATTGCCATTTATGGCGTCTCACCTTGTGAAGGTGAAACTGGACGCCAACACGGTTTACAACCAGTAATGACATTGAAGTCCAAGCTGATCGCAGTAAGACAACACCAAGCTAATCAACCTGTTGGTTATAGCCAAACTTGGACTTCCCAACGCGACACCACTATGGGGGTTATCGCGCTGGGTTACGGTGACGGCTTTCCCCGCACCGCACCACAGGGAACCCCTGTGTACGTGAATGGACGCATCGTACCTATCTCAGGCCGAGTGTCCATGGATATGATAACCGTTGACTTAGGTCCTAATGCTCAGGACAAAGTGGGAGATGACGTAGAGTTTTGGGGTAATCATTTACCAGTTGAAACCGTCGCAGCGCATATCGGAACTATCCCTTATGAACTGATGATCAAACTGACCAAACGAGTGAATAAACGCTTTATTCGCTGACCTCAAATCTCTTAGGGAAAAGACCGCGCTCGGTTTTTTCCCTATCGCAATGCTTCGCGCATCGTCATACACGCCGCTCTCAAACTGCCTGTCTTCATACCCGATATGAAAAGACAGCTTTGCCCTCTGAATCCGACCTATTGTTCGCTAGATAAATGAGCGACCAGAGTCGTTAGGAACAACTTTTTTGTTCTCTCTCGTCGCTTAAACATTCGCACGAAAATGGAGAGATCACAGATGATACTATCTAACCCCATTGATCAGCATGGGTTACAGTCCTTGTTTGAGGACTTACTCAAAGACACTGATATTCAAATCAATGGTTCTCGCCCTTGGGACGTCAAAGTTTTGGATAACGCTTTTTACAACCGAGTATTTAGCCAAGGCTCATTAGGTTTGGGCGAAAGTTATATGGATGGTATGTGGGAATGCGAGCAGATTGATGAGCTCATTAACCGCGTGTTGCGCCACGATTTGGAAGCCCATCTGGATAACAAAGCCAAATTTAAAATTGGGTTGAATGTCGCAGGGGCGAAGCTCCGAGATTTCGTCAATCCCCAAAGTATCAATCGCGCTAAACAGGACGTTTCTTCTCACTACGATTTAGGCAACGATCTTTTCCAGAAAATGCTCGACAAACGCATGACCTACACCTGTGCGTATTGGCATCATGCAGAAAATCTTGAAGAAGCTCAGGAAGCAAAACTCGACCTCATCTGCCGTAAAGCCGGTTTAAAACCTGGGATGCGAGTGTTGGATATCGGCTGTGGCTGGGGCAGTTTTATGAATTACGCTGCTGAAAAATATGGCGTGATTTGCGATGGTATTACCCTGTCTCATGAGCAAGCCGCGCTAGGTCAGCAAATCGCTGATGACAAACGCCTACCCGTTACGTTTGTGCTGCAAGACTATCGCGAATACCAACCTAAAGAGAAATACGACCGTATCGTCTCTGTCGGCATGATTGAACACGTTGGCCCAAGTAATTACGACGAATATTTTCGTTGTGCCAAACGCATGCTCAAAGACGATGGTTTATTTGTCCTGCACACCATTGGTGGCAAAGAGTCCGCAGAGAAAACCGACCCTTGGATTGATAAATACATTTTCCCCAACGGTGTGTGCCCCTCTTTTGTCCAATTGGCCCAAGCGGTGGAAAACAAATTCGTGATTGAAGATGTGCACAATATCGGTGAAAGCTACGACAAGACTCTAGTGGCATGGTGTGAAAACTTTGAGAAAGCGTGGCCGGAATTGGCCGAAAAATACGGTGAACGCTTTAGAAGAATGTGGCGTTACTACCTATTGAGCTGTGCTGGTGCGTTTCGCGCTCGTAACATCAATGTTTGGCAGTTTGTGTTAAGTCATCACAACCTTAGCCAACCCGCTTACGTTCGTCAAATCTAAGCCAAAACAATAAGGCTCACCGAGGTGAGCCTTATTGTTTCACTTAGCATAGAGCGTATTCACGAGCTTCGCTTTTTGCTCTTCGAGCAGGCATAACAATCGTAATCATCATTGCTACAACTGAGCTGCACTTTCACGCACCATGGTATCGGGTTGATGTTCCGCTAGCCAATACAGCCCGACCATCACGACACTCATCAGCAGGCACAAACCAAAGAGAACCACCGAACCGCCCCAGGCAATCAATATGCCACCCACCACTGGCGCCACGGCAAAGCCTAATGAGTAGAGTGCCGCAGCTCCAAAATAGCTACCCCGTAAATGAGGTGGCGCTAAACGGTCAATCTGTACCCCAAGGGTTGGGAAGGTGATCACTTCACCTAACGCCAAGATAAATGCAGCGATATACCAACCCTCTGGCCATTCTGGCGACGAAAAGAGAAACACCACCTGAGACAGCCCCACCAAGCTCATGCCAATTCGTGAGCGTGCAAACAGAGGCAAGCGCTCCATCAGTTTGAGCGTAGGAAATTGAAACACAATTACAGTAACGGTGTTGACTAACACCAAGCCTGAGACCCAAGTCGCAGCTTCATCAAACCCTGAACGGACAATGATCTGCGGTAATGAACTCTCGACCTGACCATAGATAAACATCAGTAAGAAGTTCGCCACCAGCATTTTGATAAAGAGACTGTCTTTTGAGATCACGCGTAGTGTTTGAGCAAAATTGGGCAGATCGGAACCACTTGGAGTAGCCACTCGACCAGAAGGCAAAAACACCATCAACACCACACAGTAAATCAGATAACTGACTCCCGTGGCGAGAAACAGCACTTGCGGATGCGCTAACGCTAAACCAATCCCCATCAGAGGACCAATCGCCCCACCAAAGTTGATCAAGAAGTAGCGTAAGTTCAGTGCTAACTCGCGATCCTTTTTATTTTCTAAACTGTCGCCGATAACCGACTTGGCTGGCGCTTCGATCATCGGGCGCATCAATCCTGTGCCAATCACCAGCAAAGTAAATTGCCACAACTGATTCGCCAAGCCGATACCACCAAAAGAGAAAATGGCAATCAATGCGCCTACCACCATGACGACTTTGCGACCGAAACGATCGGAAAGATAACCCGCATAGAGGCCAGTAAACGAGCCAACGGTGGCAGAAAGCGCCAATGTTGTCCCAATAAACACGGCGCTCGCTTGGTAATCTTGATACAAAAACACAATCAAAAATGGCCACGCCATAAAATAGGTGGTTCTTACTAACAAAGTGCCAAGCAACACCGCCCAAACAGGACTGGTAAAACGCCGCACGCGATCCCAACGAAATAGGGATTCGTCATGTTCCATCACAACTCCGAGGAAACCATTACGGTTATAAAATGAAAAACAAAGAGGAAAATCACTATATCGTAATGCCCAAGGCAAAGATAGGCAGCAACATGGTCTAAATTCGACCTTTTTTACATAAAAAAAGCCTGAGTAAACTCGGTTACTCAGGCTTTTCACTCGGTCGATAATTTTACTTACGCAATGCGTTTAATTTGGCTTGAGCCAAACCAAAAATGGTGTCGACAGGATAGCTACCATCTTGAGTTGCCACCCCCGCTTGCTTGCCAGTGAAAATTTCAATCGCTTCAGTAACATGGTCGATTGCCCAGATGTGGAACTCGCCTTTCTCAACCGCTTTTACGATGTCAGAGCGCAGCATCAAGTTATGCACGTTCGAACGAGGAATGATCACCCCTTGTTCATCGTGTCGACCTTTGATCTGACAGACATTGAAGAAACCTTCAATCTTCTCGTTTAAGCCACCAATCGGTTGCGACTCACCAAACTGGTTCATGGAACCGGTAATCGCAATATCTTGGCGGTTCGGGTGTTTGGAGAACGCAGAAACGATAGCACAAAACTCCGCCATACTCGCACTGTCGCCATCCACACCACCATAGTTTTGTTCAAACGTAATGGTCGTTGTGAGCGGTACACGCGCAGTACGGCCAAACACAGAGTTCAAATAAGCAGAAAGAATCATCACCCCTTTCGAGTGAATACTGCCGCCCAAATCCACGCTGCGTTCGATATCGATAATGTCTCCATCACCGTAAGAGGTGGTCGCAGTGATACGGTTCGGCGCACCAAACGCGTAATCATTGGTCGCCAACACCGAAAGCGCATTCACTTGGCCAATCGCCGTGCCTTGCGTTTGAATCAGCGTGGTGCCATCCATAAAGGTTTCCATCACGCTTTCTTGCAAGCGATTAACACGCAGCTCTTGGTTATGCAGTGCATCATCAACGTGGCTTTGGCGAATCATGGTCGAATTGGCTTGTTTCGCCACGTAATTTGCCTCACGCAGCAAATTAGCAATGTGCGCCGCATGCAGTGACAGTTTCATCTGGCTGCCCGTAATGCGCGAACTGTGCTCGATGATGCGAGCAATCGCCTTGCGGTCGCAATGCAACAGCCCATTATCGTGCACCATGCTGGAAATCAAACGTGCATAATGCAGCTCTGAGTCTGGTGTGCGCTTCATTTCATCTTCAAAATCGGCGGTAACCCGGAACAGCTCACCAAATTCTGGATCGTAATGAGTCAGCAGTTCATACGTACGGTAATCACCAAACAGAATGATTTTCACATCCAATGGAATTGGTTCAGGATCAAGTGATACCGTCCCCGTCAGCGTGACCTCTTTTTCCAGTGAGGTGAAGCTGAGCTGACGTGAGCGCAGTGCCCGTTTCAAACCATCCCACACGTAAGGTTGCTCTAACACTTTCACAGCGTCCATCAGCAGCACGCCACCATTGGCTTTGTGCAAGCTACCAGCACGAATCAATGAGAAGTCGGTAAAGACGGTTCCTTTGTAGGTTGCTGTTTCAATGTAGCCAAATAGAGAGTGATAGTTAGGGTTTTCTTCGACCACAATCGGCAACTCATCCGAAGGACGGCTGACCAACACGTTCACTTTATAACGACGCGGTAAACGCTTATCCAGCGCCGCGGTCGACACTTCCGCCTGATCGGTATCTTCTTCCAAAAAGATGTCGACGTTTTCGACAATATCTTTCTGTAAATCATTGAGATAGTTTTTGATCTCAGGATATTTGTTGTAGTTCTTTTTCAGTTGCTTAATAAAATGACCAATCACACTCATGGTCACTTCATCATTTAGCTTCTTGATTTTCTCACTGTAGCCTTCTTCCCACTCGGTCAGTTGGCGCACCATATTGCGCAGTGCCACTTCGAGTTCATCGATGGTATTGCTAAAGTACTCTTGCTCTTTCTTACTCAGCGCATCAAATGTCTCTTCGGTGTGCATCTCCTCGCCGTTCATCGCCACAAATTGGTAGTCGCCTTGTGGAGTAATCGTAAGGTTTACGCCTCGCTCTTTCGCGGTTTTAGTGATGTTTTCTAGTTCAGACTCTTGCTTTTGGGTTAATTGGTTTTTGAGTTTCTCTGAACGACTAAAATAGATTTCGTTGTCAAACGCGAGCGGAATCGCTTTGACTAAGCGCGCCATCAATTTCTCGATATCTTGACGCAACTTAACACCAATACCACTTGGCAATTTCAGCACTTTTGGCGTGCGGATATCTTCGAAATTCGCCACATAACACCAATCAAACAGCGCTTCGCTACCGTGTTGGTGACGGTTTAGATAACGGAGAATCATGGTGCGTTTGCCCAATCCATTTCGGCCAATGGCATACATGTTGTAGCCCTTTTCCCGAATAGACATGGCAAATTCCACCGCTTTTTGTGCTCGCTCTTGCCCGACGATTTCATCGATCGGTGGCAGCTCTTTTGTTGACTTGCATGGCAGCGCTTCAAGGTCTGCAACCTTGTACAGCTCCTCAGCGGTTAGAGTCTTAATCGCCATCACTCCCCCTCCATTCATTGGTATGAATATTGTTTTAGCCTAAGTCTAGAATGAAATCATCGAATATTTAGTGACTTACCCCTTACCCCCGTCTAAGTGGACAAAAATCAACCAACAACACCCCTTATAACAATAACTATCATTTGCAATTGAGAACTAATTGCATTTAAATAATAGTTCATCTGAATCCTTGGAGAACCGAAGATGGATTTACAACAGTGCTGGTCAAGCTTCCTTAAAGCTGAAGAATTGCTTAAACAGGGCCATTGGCCACAAGCTCACTATCTGCTTGAGGACGTGCTTCACGACTTGCCCGGACATATTCATCAAGCAGCCAGTGATCATGACACCAAACCGTGTCAGTTCGCCTGTCTGATTGCTGGCCTAAGAGATACCGCCGTATATCAAGCGGAAATTCTCAACAACATGGGACAACAGCACCGCGCGTTTGAGGTACTGAATCAGTCTTATGGGCTAATGCAATTTCTCGCTATCGAGTCTTCAGATCTGATTGGCAGCGTCGCGCCTGTCCTTGAAAAACAGAGTGAAGACCTGCTTAAACACATGGGTGCGTTCTGCCATGCGCAACGTAATGCGCAATGGCAATTAGAATATGAACAAGTCGAACGCGCACACCATTATTTTACTCAACTTAAACGTTTTAATGAGTTACAGCCGAGTGTGGCAGTAATGAATTAATTAGGAAGTATGCATGTCACAGACACCACTTTTACAGGTACGTAACTTGTCGGTCAGCTTTACTACCAACGATGGTATTGTCGACGCGGTGCGTAACGTCAATTTTGACTTAAGCATCGGCGAGACATTAGCCATTGTAGGCGAGTCCGGCAGTGGTAAATCGGTCTCCACCAATGCGGTAATGCAACTGTTACCCAAGAATGCCCTGTTACATAAAGGTGCCAGCATTCTGTTCGAAGGTGAAGAGCTGCTTAATCGCACTGAAGCAGAAATGCGTAAGGTACGCGGCAACCGCATGGGGATGATCTTCCAAGAGCCGATGACCTCTCTCAATCCTTACCTGCGTGTTGGAATTCAAGTCGCAGAAGCGGTGATGTGCCATCAAACCGTCACTCGTGCCCAAGCCAAGCAAAAGGTACTTGAGCTATTTGAACTGGTAAAACTGCCTAACCCAGAAGGCGCTTACAAGAAATTCCCTCATGAGTTTTCAGGCGGTCAATTGCAGCGCATCATGATTGCCATGGCGCTGATTAATGAGCCCGATGTGTTGATTGCCGATGAGCCGACCACCGCTTTGGATGTGACGGTTCAAGCCGAAGTGCTCAACCTCATTAAAGAGATTCAAGCCAAAATGGGCATGGCAATCCTCTTCATCACCCATGATTTAGGCGTCGTTAAACACGTGGCTGATCGCGTCTTGGTCATGTGCAATGGGGATGTGATCGAAGAGGGAGAAACCGCACAGCTGTTTCGTGATCCCAAAGAGGATTACACGCGTATGCTGATTAACTCCATTCCTCGCGGGCAAAAAACACCGGTCGAAGAAGCTGCGCCACTGCTCCTGAAAGCCGAAGAGATTCGAGTTAAGTTTCTGGTCAAACCTCATTTCATTGAAAGCCGCAATGAATACTTTGAAGCGGTGAAAGGAATTTCACTACAACTCAAACAAGGTGAAACCTTAGGTATCGTAGGCGAATCAGGCAGCGGCAAATCCACTCTGGGACGAGCCTTGATTGGTCTCTTACCGTCAACAGGAACCATTGAGTTCAAAGGCCAAGATTATCGCGCGCTGTCTAATAAACAGAAGCTGGAACTGAAAAAAGACATTCAAATGGTGTTCCAAGATCCATACGGTTCGTTGTCACCACGAATGACCATCGGCGAGATCATTACCGAAGGGTTGACCGTTCACCGCCCAGAAATGAGCAAACATGAACGGATGTTGAAAGCAAAACAGGCACTAGAAGAAGTTCGTCTTGATGCTAGCGCGATTAACCGTTACCCCCATGAGTTTTCAGGTGGTCAGCGTCAACGTATCGCGATTGCGCGTGCTTTAATCCTGGAACCTTCATTCATTTTGCTCGATGAACCGACCTCGGCACTCGACCGTTCTGTTCAGCTGACGGTGATTGATCTGCTTAAAGATATTCAGCAGCGTCGTAATATCGGATTTTTGTTCATCAGTCACGACTTAAGCGTGGTTAAAGCCTTGTCTGACCGAGTACTCGTAATGCAAAAAGGGGAAGTAATGGAAGAAGGTAGCGCGAGCGATATCTTCCACCGCCCGCAGCATGAGTATACGAAAAAGCTAATTGCAGCCTCCTTTACTATTGAGGATGCCGCTTAAACCGAATCAAGCTCCCCCCCAAAAATAGAAACATGGGCGTTGAGCAATCCAAATCATTAGCCTAATAAAACCTCAGTCCGCGATAAGCGGACTGAGCTTTTTTATGCTTGCTCTGTCGATGTTTTCTTCGCGGGGGATCGTTTTAGCATCAGCAGTGCCCCAGCACACACAATCAGTATTCCCCCAATAAGACTCGCATGGGTCGGTACTTCGCCAAACCACCAGTAGCCAATCAAACAAGCGAAGACGATTTGGAAATAGAAGAAAGGTGCCAAATAGCTTGCTTCAGCAAGTTTCATCGCTTTGATTAGGCAAAACTGCGAAACCAGAGTCACAATAGGAACCGCTAAGAGGTATGGCACATCTTGCCAGTGTGGCGTAACCCACCAGCTCGGATTCACCAGCAGCAACACCGAGGCAACACAACCCAACACCCAAAACGTGTTGATAAAGATCGAAAGAAAACTCACATCACTGCTGATGGTTTTGGTGATCAAGTTGTAGCCCGTTGCCGCAAACACAATCAACAAGGGCAATAGATACATCCAATTAAAATCCGCACTGCCCGAGGGTTGCAAAATCACCATCACCCCACAAAAGCCAAGCAGGGTTGCTCCCCACCGTAATCCGGAAAACTTCTCTTTGAAAAACAGGATGCCAGCCAACATGTAAGCAATTGGGCCAAGCTGAGCAATCATAATGTAGGTGTTAAGTGGAATGTCTTTTAGCGCGATAACCGATACCAAGGCACAAAACAAAAACATCGCTGAACGGGCGAGAAGGCGCCACTGCGTCACTTTGACTGACACCACAAACTCTTTGCGCATCGTAAAAGCGAGAATAAGCGCTGGAATAGCAAAGCGAAACCATAAAATTTGCACCGGATGATAGTGATGTAACATCAGATACTTATCTGCACTGTCTTTGATGGTGAGCGTGAACGTCGCAATCAGTACTAACAACGCCCCTATCGTATTTTTATTTTTGCCCAACTTGCTGATCCCGACTTCATTCGTATAAAGACAATATACGCGATTATGCTCTGTTCGTGGATAGGTAAAGCCGCCCCATATAGTGACTAAGATCACCATTGAATAGGAACTTAACGCTGGGAGTTGAAGTAGGAACGCTTGCGCTGATACTGCTCTCGCAAAAACTCAATTAAACAACGAATTTTATATGGCGCTTTACGGGTAAAAGGATAAACCGCGTAAATGCCGAGCGTCTTTTGTACCTGACCAGGGAATAACTCAACCAATTTGCCAGCAAGCAAATCTTCATAAACCAAGACACGAGGCAAAAACACAATCGCTTCACCACTCAATGCAATTCGTCTTAACGCTTGTCCATTATCCAGCCTCATTTGCCCACTTACCTTGACACTGAAATCTTTTCCATCACGACGAAAATGCCAGTCATCCGCGGTCGCACCAGATTGATGGTAGAGGGCGCAATTATGCTGACTCAGCTCTTCAGGAGCGTTGGGGGTACCAAATTGAGCAAGATAACTCGGGGAAACGCAGATGAGCCATTCCGATTCAACCAGATGCCGGGCGATCAAGCTTGAATCGTTGAGTTGCCCAGTTCGAATAACCAGATCAAAGCCTTCGGCGACCACATCTACAAATCGGTTATCGAGGGACATATCAACACGTAGCTGTGGATGCATACGGCAGAATTTGGCAACGGCCTCAGCAAGCAATAACTCGCCAGAGATAGTCGGTACTGACAAGCGAAGGGTGCCGCTAATCTGCTCTCCCATACCGGCCACTGAATCAAATGCCTCTTGTGTTGCAGCGTGGATGTGACGAGCTTGAGTCAGTAACATCGTGCCAGCTTCGGTCAAACTTAACTTACGCGTGGTGCGATACAAAAGCTGCACACCTAAATCTTGCTCAAGACGGGAGATGCGTTTACTGACCACCGAATTGGTCACGTTAAGTTGCTCGGCTACCAAACTAAAACTGCCACAGTCCACCACTTGGGCAAACAAAATCAGATCATCTGCACGCATAATTTCATCACTTTTGGAAATAATGAATTTCATTATTTCCATATATCCACAAAAAATAAAGATCTACCTTAAGCCCTAACTCTGCAGAACATAACAAAATAACCCCATCAACCCAAAATAATAACAATGCAGTCTCTGCACTAGGAAGCCATATGCCAACAGATCTTTCGTCATCACAGCCACAAACAAAGCGCTATCCTCTATTGTTAGAACGCTTACGCAGCAAACTCGACTCCGACCAAATCATCACCGATGCGACCCGCCGCCTTGCTTACGGGACGGATGCCAGCTTTTATCGCCTCATTCCTGAACTTATCTTGCGCTTAGACTCTTTAGAGCAAGTCATTTTTACCATTAAGCAATGCCGCGAATTGGCCATTCCTTATACCTTTCGTGCGGCAGGAACTAGCTTATCGGGTCAAGCAATCTCCGATTCCGTATTGATTACGCTCAGCGACAAATGGCGTTCACACCAGATTTTAGATAAAGGTGAGCGCATCCGTTTGCAGCCCGGTGTTATCGGCAGTGATGCCAACCAATACCTAGCCCCTTTTCAACGTAAAATTGGGCCCGATCCTGCGTCAATTAACGCCTGTAAAATCGGCGGCATTGCAGCCAACAACGCCAGTGGTATGTGTTGTGGCACCGCGCAAAACTCTTATCAAACCATCGATAACATGAAAATCGTGTTTTACGATGGCACTCTGCTCGATACGGCCTCTCCTGACAGTATCGAGCAGTTCTATCAAAGCCATCCAGCGCTGATTGCTCAGCTCTCCACGCTCGTCAATCAAACTCAAGCCAATAGCGAACTGTCGCAACTCATCAAACACAAATATCGCTTAAAAAACACCACAGGCTACGCGCTGAATGCCTTGGTGGATTACCACGATCCCATCGATGTGATTAAACATCTGATGATCGGCTCTGAAGGCACATTAGGCTTTATCGCTGAAGTGACTTATCGCACTGTGATTGAGCACAGCCACAAAGCCTCCTGTCTGATTGTGTTTGCCAATATCGAGCAAGCCAGCCAAGCCGTCACAGCGCTCGCCAAAACGGAGATTGCAGCCATTGAGATGATGGATGGACGGGCAATGCGTTCGGTTGCCGATAAAGCGGGAATGCCTGATTTTATCGCCGAGCTGGATTTGGAAGCCGCCGCTCTCCTAATGGAATGTCGCGCCACTGAGCATGAGGAACTAGTCACACAATGCGAACGTGTCATGGCGCTACTCAATCAAGACCAAATGCTGCACTCGATCCCTTTTACTTCCGATGCCAAAACCGTCGACACTCTGTGGGGCATTCGCAAGGGTATGTTTCCTGCTGTCGGTGCGGTGCGCGAAGTGGGCACCACAGTCATCATTGAAGATGTCTCTTTCCCTATCGAACAACTCGCCCAAGGCGTTCGCGATTTACAAACTCTGTTTGACAAATACCACTACAGTGAAGCGATTATCTTTGGTCATGCTTTGGCGGGTAACCTGCATTTTGTGTTTACCCAAGCCTTTGACAATGAAAAAGAGATCGCGCGCTATGGGGCATTTATGCAGGATGTCGCTGAGTTGGTTGCGGTCAAATATCAGGGTTCACTCAAAGCAGAACATGGTACTGGTCGTAACATGGCACCCTTTATCGAATTGGAATGGGGACAGGAAGGCTATCGTTTGATGCAAGCGATAAAAGCCCTCTTTGACCCAGAAGGGCTCATGAACCCAGGCGTTATCATCAACGATGATAAAAGTGCTCACCTAAAAAATCTTAAACCGATGCCCGCCGCAGATCCTTTGGTTAACCGCTGCATCGAATGTGGGTTTTGCGAAGCAGTCTGCCCTTCACGTGGGTTAACCCTAACCCCAAGGCAACGCATTGTACTCTATCGTGAATTGCAAAGACGTCGTCGTGAAAACGACACTGAAGGAGCGAAAAGCTTAGAAAAAGAGTTTGATTATCTTGGCATTGAAACCTGTGCTGCTACAGGTTTATGTGCCCAGCGCTGCCCTGTTGAAATCAACACAGGTGCCTTGATTAAACAACTGCGTACCGCCAAATACCGCCGCTTTACTCCGATTGCGCGCTGGACATCAGAACACTTTTCGACCACCACCAAATTGGTTAACGCCAGTCTTAAAGCCAATCAGCTCACTACATCGGTTATCGGCACCAAAGCCGTTGGTGCGATTACCTCCGGCATACGAAGAGTCTCTCTCGATACCATTCCCAAATGGATTCCAGAGCTGCCAACCGCAAACCGTTTTCCATTAGAGCAAGAAGTTCAAGCCATGCATCAAGAGGGCAAAAAACGCGTGGTGTACATGCCCTCTTGTGCCAGTCGCAATATGGGACAGCAGCAAGACAATCCCGATCAACGTCCTATTACGCAAGTGGTGCTCTCTGTATTAAACAAGGCAGGTTACGATGTTATCTTGCCAGCCGCACTCAATGACACCTGTTGCGGTATGCCTTACGACAGTAAAGGCATGACTGAGATTGCAACACAAAAAGCGCACCAGTTAGAAGCCATTTTATGGCAAGCCTCTGAGCAAGGACGTTATCCCGTATTAATGGATATGAGCCCCTGTGCCAAACGCAGTATTGAACTCTTTCACATGCCACTTGAGATCTACGAGCAAGTCGGCTTTATCACCCGCTATTTGCTGCCTTATCTCACTATCGAACAAAAAGAGGAAACCATCATGTTGCATATCACCTGCAGCACGCAGCATCTAGGCTTGGCCAAAGAGATGCGGCAGATTGCCGAGCAGTGTGTGAGCCATGTGGTGATCCCTGAACACATCACTTGTTGTGCTTGGGCGGGTGATAAAGGATTTGTGACACCAGAGCTCAATGCTGCTGCGGTAGCCACATTAAGAGAGCAAGTGCCCGCAGATTGTCATCGCGGCTTTAGTAACAGCCGTACCTGTGAAATCGGGCTTTCTCATCACAGCGGCATTCCCTATCAGTCACTCTTTTATCTGCTCGACGAAGTTTCTAAACCTCGCGTTTAAGCGTCATCACTCCCCTTCACTCCTCCTCGGTGGTTAGCAAGTTAACCTAAGAGGAGTGGGTGATAAAAAGGCCTTTGAAAATGAACCTCATATGAATGCCACTGACAGCTTCCTGACACAACGCTAACAGTGTTGAAAAATCCCTTACTAACCGGTGAAATTGCAAAAATCCCAAATGTTTTCTATCCAACATCTGACATTGCCTGACAGACTCCTAACTTAGGCATTGATAGGATGAATTCGTGTTCAAAAGAAACATCACGACAAAAATACATGAAGGAGATATCGCATGAAGAAGACGATTTTTATCCTAGCCGCAATGACAGTTAGCGCAGGAGCTTTCGCAGCTCAAACTCACCTTAACGTCGGTGAAACAACCATCGATTCAGGTGTCTACAGTACTAAACAAGAAGCTTATGATGCTGGTTTACAGAAAATTCATGACCTGCAACAGCTACCAGGCACCAAGCTGAAAGACAAACTTGTTATCTACAACCCAGATATGGTTTACGGCAGCACACGACTGCGCGATATGGAAGTACAAGTAGAACCTTTTATGCAGCAAGACGGTACAACACAATACCGCTCGCAAGTGGATGTGAACTACCACTACACAGTGCATGAGAGTAAAAACAGCTAATGCTGTTGTGCCGCTATCCTATTCATACTGATAGCCGTAGCGAAAAGGCAAAGGAATGCCTGTTACAGCACCCCCTCTATATTGTTCTGTTGCTATGTTGTTATATCGCTAGCTTGTTCTACCGCTTCGATTGTATGACGAAAGCTAAGCTTTAAACTGATTAATAAGACGCGACAGATCTTCCAAGTTGTCCACCAGATCTCGAGTACGATCAACAGACTCACCAGAAGCACATGATGTTTTTTCCGCCAGTAACTTGATGTTCATCGTATTAGCTGAAATTTCTTTAGTGACAATAGCTTGCTGCTCTACTGCCGCCGCAGTTTGCTGACTTTTATCGGTAATCAAAGCCAATTTATCTGAAATACTGCGAATCACTTGACCCGTTTCATCAGCGCGCTGTTTACAAAGTTCCGAAAGATCAGAGCCCTGCGTCATACTGTCGACAACTTGATTAGTCAATTCATGCAGTTGAGCAATCATGGTCTGAATTTCATGAGTAGAGTGACCGGTTTTGGCCGCCAATTGACGCACTTCATCCGCCACCACAGCAAAACCTCGGCCAGACTCCCCAGCTCGAGCCGCTTCAATGGCTGCGTTCAACGCAAGCAAGTTGGTCTGCTCTGCAATCGAATTGATCACATCCAGAATCATTTCCACTTTTTGTGTATGTTCAGACAAACTGGTTAATATGGTGCGGCTGTTAGCCAATTCCCTATCCAATACCCGAATCTGTTCGATAGTCGTGTCGATTTTTTTCAACCCAGTAAGAGATTCGATCTGCGCATCTTCCGTAAAACGGGAGCTCTCGGCTGCATTATTTGCAATATCATTAATAGCATAAGTGAGCTCTTCTACGGCCGTCGCCACCTGATCCGTTTCATGTTGTTGCGAGGTTAAGCTTTGCTCAACCACTTGCAAGTTCGCAAGCTCTTTATTGGCATCGTCAAGGATCTGTTCTGATGTATCAGCACTGCGCGCAACAACCGCTCGTAGCTCCGCTTTACGCATCATCAGTGCTAATTCAATGGCCGACAAATCATCAAAATGCCCCGTGTAAACACTCTCCATCAGCGGATTATCGTAAGCCGCCTTGGCCAATTTGTTTACCTGCGTCATCCGACTTTTGCAATAAACGCTTACAAGCAGTGCACCAATACCCAACACAGCGCTTGACGCAGAGAGCCACCAAGGAGCAGTAACCGCACAACTGACTAAAGAGAGAACGGTCGATGTCGCAACCAAAATTTGTGTCGTCAGTAGTGAGGAAAAACGCCATGAAGAGACTTTCTTGTTCGCATTCATTTTGGCGTAGAGTGCTTCAGCGCGCTGGATTTGTTCTGCGGTTGGTTTAGAACGAACCGATTGGTACTCCACCACTTCGCCTGCGGCATTTTTAATTGGCGTAACAAAAGCCGACACCCAATAGTGGCGTGGGCCTTTGCAACGGTTTTTGACTAACCCCATCCAACTGTCACCGCGTTTAACATAGCTCCATAACTGAGCAAACGCCGCTTTCGGCATGTCCGGATGACGAACAATATTATGGGGATGTCCTTGCAATTCTTCTGCTGAATACTCAGCGATATCGCAAAATTCCTTATTCGCATAAGTGATATAGCTTGAACAGTCTGTGGTAGAGATAAAGCTAATACTCTCTGGATACGATTTATTGTTCGTCTTTGTCATGGTTGGAAACTCAGTGGCAAAACCAGTTGTTACAATTTGACAATTTGTATCATGGGATGAGTATCACATTGTTGACAAGAATCAATTACATTCGTTACTTTATGAAATATCTCTAAAAAGAGAATGCAGAGCAAAGAATTGCATAGCATTGTGATAACAATTCCTAGCCACATTTCTAAATGCAGAATTTTTATCCAAAATATTTTGCAGAGACAGTTTGATATGTAATATGTCGCACTCTTTGTTTAGTCTTTCCTGATATATATCATAATGATTAGATAATAAATAAGTTTCATATTAAGCTGGTTACTCATTAGGCAGGATGCCAAATTAAAAAGGGAGCTAGTCGTGGTCGTCAGCCATTGCTTTAACCGAAACAATAAAAAGAACGGAAAAGGTGTGATCCTAAATAAACTCGGGCCGCAGAGCACAGCATAGAACGGATCAGACTAAAGAATTTAGCTAGGTACAATGTGTCATATCGGCAGTGGGCACTGTCACGCGAAAAGGTGAACAACAGCACCATCAGCTCATCATCGTCAGTACGGATACATTAGGCTTTATAAAAATAACGTTGTTCACCAAAACAACGTATGGGATTGGATAGAAAAACTAAATGAATAACGTTGAACTTACCCCCCCTATTCCCCATGATCAGGCACAGCTCGTGGCGCAGATCGTCAATCAATGTCCTTCTAGCATCGCAGTGACTCACTTAGATGGCTCTCTGGTATTCTGCAACCAAAAATTTGCGCGCACCTTCCATGCTCAAGCAGAAGAATCGATTGTAGATCTCTTTCCATCGACCTTTGCTCAGTTCTCATTAGATCACTTTATTGAGCGCTTAGAGAAAGACAGCAATCCTATTCATGTGATTGAAAATCATGCAGATAGTGAATATCTACGCCATGGTCAAACACACGACTGGTGTGTGATTAAAATCAGCCGACTCAAAATTCAAGGCAACGCCTTACTGCTCTTTTTTATCGAAGACCTGACCTCATCGGTGGTCAATAACCTCAGGGTTAACATTAAATTGGAGACTATTGTTGATCACCTTCCTGTACTGATCGCCCATGTTGACCATCAAGACCGTTACATTTTTGCCAACCGCACCTACGAAAAGTTTTTCGACCGTCCATTAAGCGAGGTGATTGGCAAGAGAGTAGAAGAACTGATTGGAACCGATGCCTATTTAGAAAGAAAGCCATTTTTAAGCCGAGTCAAAATGGGCGAAAGTGTGGTGTTTGATAACGCTTTCTTTTTTGGTGATGAGATTCGTCTTTTACAGCTCAAGTTAGTCCCAGGAGAGAGTGGTCTGCAAGACTATTACATCTTCGCGCAAGATGTGACTGAGTTGCGTTCCTTCCAGAAAAAGCTCGAATATCGCGCTTATCATGATTCACTGACGGGATTGACCAACCGGACCTTTTTTGTGCGAGCTTTACGCCAAGCACTGGAAAGTAAACAAGCGGATTTGGGCTTACTGTTTATTGATGTGGATGGTCTAAAAGTCGCTAACGATAAATTTGGCCATGATATCGGCGATGAACTCCTTAAACGCTTCGCTCATCTGCTAAAAAACACTCTACGCCCCAATGATGTTGTCTCTCGATTGGCGGGCGATGAGTTTACGGTGTTATTGGCTAACTTAGATGAGCCGGAAAAAAACCTAATTGATATTTGTGAACGCATCCAAGCGACTCTCCCAGTCGCCATGCAAATTGAAGGAAATTGCGTGCCATGCAGTTGCAGTATTGGCGCCACCTATATCAATATTGAGGCAAATTATGATGAAGAAAAATGGCTCGCCATTGCCGATACCGCCATGTATCGAGTGAAACGCCAAGGTAAAGGTGGCTTCAATATTCATCTTGATCTCTAGCCCATCTTCGATATGTGATTGCGTTAGATGACATGAGCCCAAAACAGAAAGAGGACCTTGGCTTAGGTCCTCTTTTGTTATCCATTAGCGCTTATTGCAACGTTAGGCAACGTTAAAGTGATGGCGCATAAAGGCATGAATCAGCGCGATAAAATCTTTCTCGGCTAACTTAGCACATTTTAAGGTCTGCTCATGAGAGAGCACCACATCACTCAAACCTTCCGCCATGTTAGTGATCGCACACACGGCTAATACTGGTAAACCACAATGCGCGGCTGAAATCACTTCAGGAACCACTGACATACCAACCACATCACCACCAATGATTTGCATCATGCGGATCTCTGCAGCGGTTTCAAAGTTAGGACCAGTGTAGGAAACAAACACACCTTGGTTGAGGTGAATATTCTGCTGTTGAGCAACGTCTAATACTTCTGCACGCAGAGTTTTATCGTATGCGTTAGCGACACTGAAGAAACGTGGGCCGTATTCATCATCATTTGGCCCAGTCATTGGTGATTCAGGCATGGTATTAATGTGGTCGTTAAATACCACTAATGAGCCCACATCAATGCGGTCTGGACGCAAAGAGCCCGCAGCATTAGTAACTAACATGAATTCACAACCTAAACGCTTGAACGTACGCACAGCGTTCGTCATCACTTTCATGCTGCGATGTTCGTAGTAGTGACCACGACCTTTCATGCAAGCCACTTCGATGCCAAACAGTTTACCGAGCACCAACTCACCAGAGTGACCTTCCACTGTGCTAACAGGGAATCCAGCGAGTTCTTCATAAGGGATGACTACTTTATCTTCTAGCGCATCGGCGATAATGCCAAGGCCTGAGCCTAAGATAAAACCTGCTTTTGGCGCAAAGCCTGGCTTACGCGCATAAATGGTTTCGAGAGCTTGATTCACTGGATCGGCAGACATGTTTTTTCCTTCGCTGTAACCGTTTTTTGCACTTTACCCTAATTATCATGCTGACAAAATCTCAAAATTCGGCACAATTGTACTGATTACCAACACAATAGAAAACGTTTGCTATGGATAACGCTACTCAACGCATCACGCTCAAAATGCTGCGCTACTTTTATCAGGTCGCGCAAACTGAAAATTTCAGCTTAGCAGCCCAGCAGCTCAATATCACCAAGTCACCGCTCAGCGCGCAAATTCGTGAGTTGGAGCAGCTCATGGAGGTCGAATTATTTCTGCGTGATACGCGTAACGTGCAACTGACACCCGCAGGCAAGCAACTACAAAAAGAGTGTCGTTTGATTTTTGATGTGCTCGACACCTCCATCAGTCGAGTCAAACAGCGCTATCGAGTTGACCACCAGACGATCAATATCGGTTTAATGAGTTCGATTTTCTGGGCGGGATTTGGCGATGCACTTTACCAGCTCCAACAGCGTTATCCTGCGACCAAATACAATCTGATTGAGATGTCACCAGGGAAACAGAAACAGGCGCTAGAGCAAGGACGCATTGATATTGGGTTGGTACGTTATGCCGATACGGTCAACGTTGCGCCACTTACCATGACCTCACTTTACCGCGAGAAAATGATGGTTGCCCTGCCCGAACATCACCTTTTGGCTAACCACAAATTGCTCAGCCTCAACCACCTTACTGAGCAGGAATTTGTCATGCTCAGTCGCGAAAATTCATCCTCCACCGATTGGATCATTCAGCGCTGTCAGCAGAGCGGCTTTCACCCCAATATTGTGCAGCAAGTGGTGGAGCCGAATACGCTACTGGCGGTGATTTCAACGCGTGGCATTTTGTCGATTGTGCCAGAAAGCTATGCCAGCCTTGCTTGGCCCCATGTCCGTTTTATCCCACTGCGTGAGGTGATTGCCGCTGATATTTGTGCGCTGACCGTCCAAGACAATCCACTGCTACAACAAACGCTCAATGAGCTTAAACAAGCGTTACAGTAGTTAAGGATTACCGCTAGCGCGTAGCAACGCAGGGTGCAGATCAACAAAGGAAATCACAAACTATGAGATAACTCGCTGAATCAACAGGGTGTTATCTCTAGAATAATGCGTTCTTTAGCTGATGGGCATTTCAAATGAAACAAGCAAAACAACTGAATTTCTTAGTAACAGGCGCAACCTCTGGGATCGGTAAATTACTGACTAAACAGCTGCTGGCGTTGGGGGCGAACGTGGCATTTTGTGGTCGCTCTTCGGCCAAAATGGATGAACTGTTACTGGACATTGGCGCAACCGAAAGCATTCTTTATCACGATAGTTTTGATGCCACCGATTTTGCTCATGTAAAACAGTTTGTTGCTAACGCACATGCCACTTTAGGCAGTATTGATGTTCTGGTTAACTGCGCTGGTGCCAATACTGCACGCAGTGCCGTCGCCGATTTGGCGATTGCGGATCTGCAACATCTCATCACCTTAAATACCGTATCCCCCTTTGTCTTTATGCAAGAGGTATACAATGTGGCGATGAAACCTCGCGAGCAAGGCACCATCATCAACGTGCTCTCTACCGTGTGCCAATTTGCTAATGAAAATATCGGTGCTTACACTGCCGCTAAATCCGGGTTTGATGCGCTCACTCAAGTCTTTCGCAAAGAAGTGCGCCCGATGGGCGTTAAAGTGTGTGCACTCTATCCCGGCGGCGTTGATACACCATTTCGCAGCACTGAGCGTCCGGACTATCTCGATGCACAAAGTGTCTGTGATGCGATTCTCTTTATGGCCACCCAAGAAGGCGTGGCAAGCGTAGACGAATTAACCATTCGCCCATTGGTAGAAAGAAACTTCCGCTAATCGCAAAGCACAATACCGTTTGCTCGGTATTGTGCGTTTTCGACGCTATCGATTGTGATGAGAGAGCAGCGATGGGAAAGCGAAAAGTGTAGCCGAGTTATAGCGAGGATTCAGCAGAAACGGTTTCGTGCTATGGCTGAGCGAGTTTCTGCCAGATGTTGGAAAGTAGGTTGAAGCATCGAACTACTGTGATAACCCAGCGACTTAGACATCATCTTTTCTAAAGACATTGTCTTCATAGTATGTTCAGAAAATAAAGACACACGGCCAGTAACATACTGTTCTATAGGTCATATTCTTCCTTGCGTTCACATACGTCAGAACATGTCTATGTGGTCACAAGCACTCAACTGGGCTCATAATCAGCTATTGGCAAATATAGGTCAAGAAATGACATGAGAAAGTGGTTGGGAAATTGTAATAAATTCAGTAGGATGAAGCTTATTATCTAGAAAAGGAGTCTCTCTATGTTTGTGGTTTCTTTAACCTACACTAATGGTATTGAAAAGGTTAACCAACACCTTGAAGAGCATCGGCAGTATCTTGATGAGCACTATGCCAAAGGTCATTTTATTGCATCGGGACGTAAAGAGCCGCGTACCGGCGGGGTGATATTGGCGCAAGGAATGACGCGCGCAGAGTTAGAAGAGATGATTACGTTTGATCCTTTCTATCGTAACCAAGCGGCAAGCTATGAAATCACCGAATTTGTGCCAAGCAAAACCAGCGAACAGCTAAACTTTTTGCAAGAAGCCTAACCCCGCATTACAGAAAAAAATATCCTCCGGCATAGCCGGAGGTTTTTCATATGCGCCTATAAGGCTCTCCTACCAGCAGCGCCCTAGCAGGCGCATCGTGATCTGACATTTGCATATGACTATTTCTTGCGACCCGTAAACGGGTTACCTGAATATGGGATCGACAGTTGCTCTCCCATTTTATCTTGATCTAATTGATGCTTGATGTAACTTTGGATCTGGCTTGTATTTTTGCCGACTGTATCAACGTAATAACCCCGGCACCAAAATTCTCGATTTCGGTATTTGAACTTCAAATCCCCAAATCGCTCATAGAGCATCAAACTACTTTTACCTTTTAAATATCCCATAAAACCTGAAACACTCAACTTCGGTGGGATTTCTAAAAGCATATGAACATGATCTTTACAGCATTCAGCCTCGAGTATATTCACGTCTTTCCATTCACATAGCTTTCGCAAGATTTCTCCAACTGCTCGACGTTTTTCACCGTAGAACACCTGCCTTCTATATTTGGGTGCGAATACTATATGATATTTACAGTTCCATCTTGTGTGAGCTAAGCTCTTCTCGTCCCCCATATTGGGACCCCCTTTCAATTTCTGATTAACTCTTGTAGTTGCCAGACCACAAGGTATTTCTAACAAATTGAAAGGGGTTTTATAACTGACTTATAGCTATAAGCTCAACGGAACCCCCCAGCCAAGCTGGGGGTTTTCTCTGTACAAGAAAAGAGAGCCTCTTTCGCAGCTCTCTTTCTGACTAAAACCATCAGCCCTGAAGACGGCTATTCGATTATTTTGCTTTACGTGCGGCAGCAACAAGACCATCTAACCACTCTTGGTGACCATTGATCATTGGATTTGGCTTAGTGTTTGCTAACTCTTTAGCTGGATTACCTTTTTGCGATTCCTGAGTCAGAATGCGTACGCGATTTTCCGACAAATCTTCAATCAACCATGCGTGGTGTACATCGAGACGTGTTTCACCTTCACCAGCCCAACCGTGCCAAGCAAGACGCGCTGGTTGACCGGCAACAGGAGCTACGCACTCAACACATTGAGATTCGACAGGGAAACCGAAGGTTTCAAAGTAAAAACGTACGCCATCGGTAAGTTCAGGCCCTTTGTCATCATAGAAACGGGGATTGGCTGAGTTAGCGTAGTAAGTTGGCCATTGTGCTGGGGTATTTAATAGTGGCCAAATCTCTTTTGTAGACAAACCAACCACAATCACTTCATTAGAACAAAAGTTGTCAGTGAACCCTGGTACAAAACCTTCAGGCCAAATAATATCGCTCATGATCATTTCCTCTCGTAACATTGGATTAAACGGATTATTTCGTTGAGGTCGATATCATCTGAGATTTGCCGGGTTCACTCCAATCACATTAAACGATACCTAATATAACGAATCTTTAGATCAGAAACGTTCGCGGTAGCAAGGTACGATTCTGTTTAAACAGCGTTGTCGTCCCAAAAATCGTCGTGACTATTGTATGGCAGCCACATATTTGCCGCAGGTATGTCCTAAGCGAATCTCAGTAAGCGCATCGGGTATGTCAGCCAACTCGATCACGGTAAGTTTAGGGGCTTGAATTTTTTGCTGTTCCATCAACAGATTCATCGTCATTCCCGCATTAACAATTGAACGGAAACCACGGTCACCGTAGACATGCCCGGAGCCTAAACTCAGTTGATGAAGCGTCAGACCACGTTCAAATGCTCGTTCATGTTGAGCAGAGTCGATGGTATTGACCAACTCCACTAACTGACCATCAAAGCCCAAACTTGCTGAAAGCACTCCTTGTCCCTTTTGACCAAAGCAATCTAAAGCGCAATCAATGCCATCCGAACCCACCGCCATTGCCAGTTTCTCAAGCAGCTTTTCATCGCGATAATCGAAGCAGTGAGTCGCCCCCAGCGAACGCACATAGTCGAAGTTTCGCTCAGAACAAATGGCTATCACTTGCGGTACGTTGAAATAACGACAAAGCTGAACAGCGTAACTACCCACCCCGCCACTCGCACCGTAAATCGCGACACTCTGTTTATGACTCGCCATATGCAGTTTATCATTAATGGCTCGATAAGCAGTCCACCCCGCACAAGGTGAAGCTGCAGCTTCGCAGGCATTCACCTCAGGGTGCGGCGTGAGTGTACGAGAATCTTGTACTGCCAGCTGAGCAAATCCACCTTGGCGACGGCGCATATTGCCATGATAAAGGACGCGATCCCCTAGCTGCCATTGGTGAACCTCTTTGCCTTTAGCAACAATGGTTCCCGATACATCCAAACCACCCACAAACTCACGAGTCCCGTCAGCCACTATTCCAAACCAGTAATTGACTTTGGCATCGACTGGGTTAAGACCGACCGCATCGACTTCAATCAATACATCGTAAGGCGATTCAAGCTGCGGTGTCGCCATATCAAAGGCGCAAAAAATATCATTATCCGGTTGATAAATAATGGCTTTCATAGACAAGTCTCGATTTAGTTGTAAGCGCCGCTAGAGTAAGTTAACTCATAACTGTGGCTGTAGATTTCTAGGATGTTGCCAAATGGGTCTTCCATATAAATCATGCGGTAAGGTTTCTCACCAGGGTAGTAAAAACGAGGTGCTTGCATGCGTTTCTTACCGCCAGCTGCAACGATTTTTTCTGCTAACTCTTCTACATTCGGATCTTGCACACAGAAGTGGAACACACCGGTACGCCAGTATTCGAAGTTGTTTTCTGGATTTTGTGCATTTTCAAATTGGAAGATTTCCACACCAATGCGATCACCGGTAGAAAGGTGAGCAATACGAAAACTCCCCCAGCCCTGACCGAAAACATCAGTACACATTTCACCAATCGGGCTCTCATCTTCGACGATGGTAGTTGGCTCCATAATGAGATACCAACCGAGCACTTCGGTATAAAACTTAACGGCCTTATCTAGATCGGGAACAGAAAGTCCGATATGAGAAAAGGTTCTTGGGTATTGCGTTGGGTTAGACATCAAAGATCTCCTCACTGCTTTTTCTTGATGTTATTGACCATGGTATTTCTGATCATGAGGTCATTCTACAAACTCATTTTTCAAATAAAAAATTATTAATTATTCTATTTTTAATAATTATACATTATTAAAAAATTCCTTAATAATGGTCAGATAAAGCGAAAGGCATTAAGGGTTATACGCTTAGAAGCTAGACAAATGTGTACCCATTTCGTGGTTTGACGAATGTGCAATCGCTGCTTACTGTAAATAAAACTGGGGCTGACCATGATGCAATGAACTTCGCCCTATTTTGACTTGATATCTGATGGCTAAAGGAGACTGCAGCAAGGTGAACAATGACATCCGCAATTTAGATCTGAATTTATTGAAAGCGTTCGATGCCTTGATGGATGAAGGAACCGTCACCCATGCCGCGCAACGTCTCTCGCTGACTCAGCCAGCGGTTAGCGCGATGTTGACCCGCCTACGCGACTATTTTAATGATCCTCTTTTTGTACGTGCTCAACGTGGCATGATCCCGACCGAACGTGCACTAGCGCTTGCACCACCCATCAAACAAGTCCTGACCGACATCAACTTGCTTTTACAACCCGTCCATTTTGACCCTCTCACCGCAGACATGACGTACACCATCGCGGCGACCGACTATGCATTAAAAGCGGTGATCGTACCTTTGATGTCCGAGTTAAAGAAACAAGCTCCAGGAATTCGCGTCGCCGTGATTGCGATTAATCCCGAAACCATGGTGAAACAGATGGAGCAAGGGGATGTCGATTTGGCCTTAATGACCCCAGAAACTACGCCAGTCGATCTGCATAGTCGCTCTTTGTATCAAGAGCACTATGTGTGCATGATGCGCGCCGAACATCCAGCGGCGCAAACAGGACAAATCACGCTAGAACAATTTTGTACCCTTGAACATATCTTGGTCTCCAACCATGGCGGCTTTTGGGGACCAACTGACGATGCACTAGAAGCAATTAGTGTGAAACGTCGCATCGGGCTGTCCGTCAATAGCTTTTTGGTGTTGCCGGAGATTCTGCGGATCACCGACATGATAGCCGTAGTGCCACGCCGACTGGCTTGTCGCCATGATCACGTGGTGATCATGGACACACCACTGGAAGTGCAAGGGTTTACCAAGAGCATGGCTTGGCATGAGCGTTCACATCGCAACCCCGCCCACCAATGGATTCGCGCGCTCTGTTTGGAAGCGAGCCAAATTCATCATCTCTGATATAAATTTCATTTATTTGGCACATAAACAGATCGCCATTTTCCTTCTAATCTCATCGCACTAGCATGGTTCTGTTATACCCGTTCGGTTAACCGTTCGGGTATTCCCTCATCTGTCATTTACCAGAGGAACCCACTATGACCGTGCTTTTTGATGATTATATTTTAAGCGGAAAACCACTCAAAAATAGAGCGGTTGTCGCGCCGATGACCAGTGCTCGCGCGCCTGGTAATGTGCCAAATGAAACCACTGTGCGTTACTACGCCCAGCGTGCCGATGCTGGACTTATTGTGACGGAAGGAACGCCGATTAGTCAGCAAGGCTGTGGCTTTGTCGATTGTCCGGGGATCTGGAATCAGCCGCAGATAGAAGCGTGGCGCAAAGTGACGCAGCAGGTTCACGACTTAGGCAGTGTTATTTTTACGCAGATTTGGCATGTGGGTCGAATCAGTCATGTGTCGCTGCAACCCAATGGTCAAGCGCCGGTGAGTTCAACGGCAACACAAGCCATTCATAGTAAAGCGTTTGGGTATGATAAGCAGGGACAACCCGGTTTTGTTACCGCCAGTAAACCACACCAACTCACTACCGAAGAAGTGCAAGCCATCGTCAATGAATTTGCCCAAGCCGCCGAGAATGCCATGGCAGCCGGCTTTGATGGCGTAGAAATTCACGGCGCGAATGGCTACTTAGTCGAACAATTTATCAATGGTGCCGTCAACGATCGCCAAGACCAATACGGTAGCGAAAGCATCGACAATCGCGTGCGTTTTGCGTTGGAAGTGGTTGATGCCTGCATCGCTCGTATCGGTGCAGACAAAGTCGGTATTCGTCTTTCTCCTTTTGGACGCCTGCATGAATTGGGTGATTTTCCACAAGAAGCCGAAACCTTCCTTCACCTTGCCACTGAATTAGATAAACGCCAGATAGCTTATGTCCACATCATGGACCAAGCCAGTCGCGGTGCTCCAGCCATGCCCGAGGGATTTTTAGCGCGTTTTCGTCGCGCCTTCACAGGCCCTTTAATTCTCGCTGGCGGGCTTGATTTAGCCAAAGCCAACCAACTTCTGGACTCTGGTGTAATTGACTTAGCGGCCTTTGGCGCAAGCTACATTGCCAATCCCGATTTGGTGGAGCGTTATCGTCATGGTTGGCCGATTGCTATCCCTAATCAAGATCTCTATTACGGTGGTGATGAACACGGTTATACCGACTACCCCACCTACAGCGGCCCCCAAAGCTAAGACTATTGTTTACGAGCCACACCGGTTGTGGCTCGTTTTTAAACAGTTGCAAACTCTATTCAATTTTTACATAACAGCCTGAATTAAGAGGTTCTATTTATGCCAGCGGCAAATCTAATCAAACCTGTACTCTTTGTCCTCACCAGTCATAAAGACTTAGGTCAAGGCCATGATGATTCAGGATTTTATCTTCCTGAATTGACTCACCCACTTCACGTTCTTGAACAAGCCAACATCCCCACCGCATTGGCCTCGATTCAGGGCGGTTTACCTCCCGTTTATGGGGTTGATCTTTCTGACCCAATTAACGAGCACTATTGGAACGATGAGACGTTTCAAGATCAATTGCGCAATTCTATCGCACTGGAGCAAGCCAATGCGGAGGAGTACAGCGCCATCTTGTTTGTCGGTGGACACGGCACCGTATGGGATTTTCCACAACATCCAGCGGTATTAACTCTAACTCGCACACTGTTCGAGAGCGATAAAATCGTGGCCGCGGTATGTCATGGCCCAAGTGCCTTAGTCAACGTCAAACTCAGCAATGGAGATTACTTGGTCGCAGGCAAAAAAGTGGCCGCGTTTACGGATTCTGAAGAACAAGCGGTCGGCATGACTGAGCTTGTACCGTTTCTTCTGGAAACCACTCTAAAACAGCGTGGTGCATTGCATCAATCCGCGCCTGATTGGACCAATAACGTGGTTGTCGATGGTAAGTTAATTACCGGACAAAACCCACAGTCAGCGCTGAGTGTCGGTGAAGCACTGCGCGATGCCTTATTAGCTTAACTTTATGGAGATATGTCACATGAAAGGGTTCAAACTTAGCTTACTCGCTTCTCTATTAATGGCGACAAGTACTTGGGCTAACGCGGCCAATGTGTTGGTCGTGTTGTCTGATAGTGACCATTTAGACCTAAAAAATGGTGTCACCTATTCAACGGGATTTTATCTCAATGAACTAATGCAACCGGTTAAGGCACTGCTTGATGCCGGTGATACCTTAACTTTCGCCACACCACTTGGCAAAGCACCGACTTTAGACCAACACTCAGTTAACGTGAAAGATTTTGGTGGTGATCAGCAAGCATTCGACGCACATGTAAAATTGCTTAAAGACCTCAAACTCACCGATCCAGCACACTCTCCTGTCATCAGTCTTTCCCGTGTAGAGCAAATTGGTTACAACCATTTTGACGCGATTTTTGTCCCTGGTGGTCATGCGCCAATGCAAGATCTCTCCGTTAGCCCAGCAATGGGGAAACTGCTTCAAGCATTTCATGCGGCCGGGAAACCAACCGCCTTAGTTTGTCATGGTCCAATAGCCTTAGTGTCCGCTTTGCCTGATGCCCAACAATACACGCAAAAATTGGAACAAAACCCCAAAGCAACCGATGCTCATTGGATCTATGCTGGCTACAAAATGACATCGTTTACCAATAATGAGGAAGAAGCAGCCAAAGGTATGTTCAATGGCGGTCAGTTGAAATTTACCCCACAAACCGCATTGACCAACGCTGGAGCCAAATTCTCCGTGGGCAATCAGTTTAAGAGCCATATTGTTCAAGACCGTGAGCTGATCACCGGGCAAAACCCTCAATCGGCATTAGCTGTCGTTCAAGCGTTAGAAAAACAGTTAACCCACTAATTTGAACGGTAAGGTCTTCGATGAATCTGTTCTATTTTGTCATCGCTTTAGCGGGCGGTGCTGGCCTATCCATACAAGCGGCGGTGAATAGTCGTTTAAGTGTAACGGTCGGCTCACAACCTTTGATCGCCGCCTGTCTCTCATTTGGGATTGGAGCCTTATGTCTTGGCGTTGCTTCACTTGCCTTTGCCAATTGGCAAGGCACGGCTGTTAATTTAGTGCACCAAGCCAGTTGGAAATGGTTAGGAGGCGTGATTGGTGCCGCCTTTGTCTTCACATCCATTTTCCTTGCCCCCAAAATCGGCATTACCAACGTGATGTTTCTTTTTATCATTGGCCAATTGGCAACCGGTTTATGTATCGATACATGGGGTTGGCTTGAAATGCCGACGCGCCCAGTACACTGGTGGCACTTTACAGGGCTGGCGATTATGTTGAGTGGACTGGTATTTTTTGTCTACGGTGAACGCCTGTTTGGCAAGATGTAATCACTCTTAGTCCATGTTTGCAGTGCAAAGCACGTAAACAACCGGGCATCCGATAAAGGATGCCCGTGTATTTTGGAATGACCTAACGCAGCACTTTAATGCTTTTACGCTCAATTAACGTCGGTTCTAACTGAATGATCTGTGGGGCACTTTCTGGATGTTGCAATTTGGCCAGCAGCGCTTCAACCGCCGCTTTGCCTAATCGATATTTAGGCTGATGAATGGTGGTCAGCGACGGCGTCATAAATTGGGCGATGCGAATGTCATCGTAACCAATAATCGAAATTTGTTCCGGCACGCTGATTTGCTGCTCAGCAGCGGCATTGATCGCTCCCATCGCCATCATATCGTTACTGACAAACAGTGCGCTGGGTAATGAATCACCCGCCATGAGCTGATTCATCGCAGCAAAGCCACCTTCGCATTCAAAGTTTGACTCAACTACCCACTCAAGATGTTCTGGTAAGCCGGCATCACTGAGGGCTTTTTGGTAACCTTCGTAACGACTTTTGGCCTGATGTTGATTGAGCGGGCCTGTAATACAACCAATGCGCCGATGCCCACAATCAATCAGATGCTGAGTCGCCATATAACCGCCGCGAAACGAGTTATCCAAAATCTTATCGCTACCATTCACCATTGGGCCCCAGTCCATCACCACCACGGGAATATCTGGATAGCGCTCAAACTCATCAAGATGCTCGCCTTCGAGGGTGGTACACATCAGCATTAGTCCATCAACCCGTTTTTGTAACAGGGTGTCAATCGAGGCGCGCATGCGCTCGCTGTCCCCTTCGGTGTTACATAAAATCAGGTTGTAACCTTGGTGATAGCAGCTTCGTTCCACTCCTTTTACCACTTCGCCAAAGAAGGGGTTAGTTGACGTGGTAACGAGCATACCTATGGTTTTAGTGCGATTCATTTTCAAACTGCGCGCCAAAGCAGAAGGCGCGTAGTTGAGTTGTTTTGCCGCGGCGTTGACCTTCTCGGCAATTTCGTCACTGACAAAGCGAGTTTTATTGATCACATGGCTGACCGTGGAAGTCGATACTCCTGCAAGTTTCGCGATGTCTTTCATGGTCGGCATAGGATAAGGTCCTTCGTACTAGTGAAAATGCTGTGCCAAAAATTCGTCCACTTCCTGACGATGCGGAATCGAGGTTTGCGCACCAAAGCGTGTTACCGAGATTGCCGCCGCAGCGTGAGCAAATTGGATCGCTGATTCTAAAGGCATTTTCTCTAGCAGACCAGCCACAAACGCGCCATTAAAAGTATCACCTGCTGCTGTGGTATCAGTCGCTTTAACGCGAAAACCAGCGATAATGCGACCTTGTCCTTGTTCACTCACCCACACGCCTTTAGCGCCAAGGGTAATCATCACGGTATGAATGCCTTGATCATGCAGTGCTTGAGCCGCTTTCGCAGCGGATGCTTCATCGACTACCGCAATGCCAGTTAACACTTCGGCTTCAGTTTCATTTGGAGTAATGATGTCGATATTGGCAAGCAATTGTGCAGGTAGGGCTTTCGCTGGCGCTGGGTTTAAAATCACTTGTGTGTGCGCTTGTTTTGCCATAGCCGCTGCCGCAATCACCCCTTCCATCGGAGTTTCCAGTTGCATCAGCAGATAATCGGCTTGCTCAATCGCTTGGCGACTTTGGTTTACAACCTCAGTGGTCAAATGATCATTCGCTTCTGCGGAAATACAGATGGTATTTTCACCTTCGTCAGAGACTTGGATCATCGCAATACCAGTTGGGCAATCTTGTTCAATACGCACATGCTCGATGTTCATACCGTCTTGGGCAAAATGGTCACGAATATCACGGCCAAAGGCATCATCGCCCACACAGGCAATAAAGCCGATATCGGCTTGCAAACGAGCTGCCGCCACTGCTTGGTTTGCACCTTTACCACCAGGGATAACTTGATAACGATTCCCGTGAAGCGTTTCACCAGGACGAGGAAAACGAGGAACCTGAAGTACGTGGTCTGCGTTAACGCTGCCTAACACCACTAACTTATTCATAGAAACTTTCCTTTACGTGATAAAAACTGAAAGAAATACGCTCTGCACCCTAACTGTTCGTCACTAGATACCATCGCATGGAATCAGTAAGTCAGAACCTATTTCTTTCAGCGCTGCTCCCCATTGAGGAGCAGCCTGAACCCATAAAATTATTGAGTCACTATCTTCAATGGAACTGGGATAGATTTTTCAACAGTTTGGCCTTTTAGCATTTTATCTGCTGTTTCCACACCTAATGCACCAATCAAATCAGGTTGTTGGGCAATGGTTGCGCCCAATTTGCCACGTTTTACCGCTGCAATACCATCTTTTGTCCCATCAAAACCAACAATCAATACTTTCTTGCCTGATGCTTGCACAGCGCGTAAAGCACCCAATGCCATCTCATCGTTTTGTGCAAATACCGCTTGAACCTCTGGATGGGCAGCCATTAGGTTTTCCATAACGTTCAACCCTTTAGTACGGTCGAAATCTGCAGGTTGGCTAGCGAGCAAGTCCATTTGTGAACCTTTGACTGCTTGCATAAAACCTTGACCACGTTCACGCGCCGCAGAAGTACCGGCAATGCCTTCAAGTTGAATCACTTTGGCTTTTTGACCTACTTTTTCCATGATGAAACGACCGGCCATTTCACCACCAGCCACGTTATCCGATGCAATGTGTGCAACCACTTTGCCATGACTTGCGCCACGGTCGAGGGTGAGCACTGGAATATTTGAACGGTTAGCCAGACGAATGGCGTTTGATACCGCATCCGAATCGGTTGGGTTGATCAAAATCGCTTTTACACCGCGTACAGTCAAGTCTTCCACGTTAGAAAGCTCTTTACTTGGGTCATTTTGCGAATCAAGCACAATTAGGTCGTAACCTAATTCTTTTGCTTTTGCTTCTGCGCCTTCTTTCATAGACACGAAGAATGGGTTATTTAGGGTAGAGAGAACAATCGCCATGGTATCTTGCGCTTGTGCTGCTACTGAAACAGTTGAGCTCAAAAGAGCTGCTGAGATAAGCATCGCCAATTTTTTCATAAGTAGGTTCCTTCGGGGTAGAGGTTGAGTCTGGTCATAGCCAGACTCGTGTGTTGTTATTTGTTTTTATTGTCCACTAGCACAGCCAGCAGAATGACAACGGCTTTGGCAATCATTTGGTAGTAAGACGACACATCCAAAAGGTTAAGCGCGTTATTTAGGAAACCGATGATAAGCGCACCAATCAAGGTTCCCATGATTTTGCCTTTACCGCCCATGAGGCTGGTACCACCAAGCACCACGGCAGCAATCGCATCCAGTTCGTAACCCATACCAGCGGTAGGCTGAGCAGAAGAGAGTCGCGAGGTCACAATCAATCCTGCTAGAGCAGCCAGCAGACCACAGATGGCATACACACCGATTTTGACGCGATCAACGTTAATCCCAGAAAGACGAGTCGCCGATTCGTTACCACCAAGGGCATAAACATAACGACCAAAGCGAGTGTGATTAAGCAGATACCAAGCACCAGCAAATACCACCACCATCAGCCACACTGGCACTGGAATACCCAGTAGATAACCGGTACCAAACCAAGCAAATGCATCCGATGCATCACTAAAACCTGTCGAAATTGGTCTACCATCGGTATACACCATGGTGACGCCGCGCAGTAAGGTCATGGTAACCAAAGTGGCGATGAAGGCCTGAACTTTACCTTTGGCGATGATCACACCACTAATGGCACCCAGTACAGCCCCCGCCAATAAAGAGACAGGAACAGCCACAATCACCGGCACTTCTAAAGCGATCATACTGGCGGCAAATGCACCGGAGAGTGCGAGCACTGAACCAACACTTAGGTCGATACCGGCAGTCAAAATCACCAATGTCATCCCAACTGCGATGATCGCATTGACCGAAGTTTGACGCAGGATGTTCATTAGGTTGCCAAAGGTGAAGAAGTTAGGGTTAAGCACCGACACTACAATCACAAGGACAAGCAACGCGATCAGCGATTTCTGCTCAACTAATGTCTCTTTGGTTAACCACTTCTTACTTGGAGTCGCGGTGGATTTATTCATGGTTTCGGTACTCATGCTGGTTCCTCGTTTAATAAGGTCTTTGGCTGATTCGCTGTTTGGCGTTGAGGGGTTCGCCCTACAGCACAGGCCAATAAGTTTTCTTGGTTTGCTTCGGTAGCGCTAAATTCGCCACTGATACGACCTTCATGCATCACTAGGATGCGATCGCTCATACCGAGCACTTCTGGCATTTCTGAGGACACCAAAATGATGCTCATGCCTTCCGCTTTAAACTCATTAATCAGTTGGTAAATCTCTTTTTTCGCACCGACATCGACACCACGCGTCGGTTCATCGAGGATGAGAATTTTAGGTCGTGTCATCAAACCTTTGGCGATCGCCACTTTCTGCTGGTTACCACCAGAAAGGTTGCCAATGATCTGTTCGCGTTTCGGGGTCTTGATATTGAATAGATGAATGAAATCATCCACGGCCAGTTTTTCTGCGCCATGTTGAATTTGCATGCCTTTACTCAATTGCGGCAAAGCGCACAAGCTCATGTTCTCTTTCACCGATAACCCAAGGATTAAACCATCCCCTTTGCGGTCTTCGGAGATATAGGCGATGCCTGCGTTCAAACCATCTTGTGGTGAATGAGCGTCAACCAATTGTCCATCGACTTTCACTTCGCCGGCGGTTTTAGGTAGTGCGCCATAGATGGTCTTCATCAGCTCGGTACGGCCAGCGCCCATTAAACCAGAAATGCCTAAGATCTCCCCTTTACGTAAGGTAAAGCTCACGTCATGCACACCTTTGCCACTGAGGTGTTCCACCGCAAGAGAGACATCGCCCTGTTTAACGGCTACTCGAGGGTACTGTTCATCCAAACGACGCCCCACCATCATTTCAATCAAACCTTCTTCGTCGGTCTCTTTCACTGCACATTGGCCGATAAATTTGCCGTCACGAAGCACTGTGATGTCATCACAAATTTCGAAGATCTCTTTGAGACGATGGGAGATATAGACAATGCCGCAACCTTGGTCACGCAGTTCATTGATCACGTTAAAGAGCGATTGCGTTTCCGTGTCGGTTAACGCATCGGTCGGCTCATCCATAATGATCACTTTGGATTCAAAAGAGAGCGCTTTGGCAATTTCCACCATCTGCTGCTCACCTAAACTCAGCTCACCAAGCAATGTGCGCGCACTGTGCTTTACATTAAGACGCGCCAACAACTCATCGGCTTTGCGATACATGGTCTTCCATAGGATGCGACCAAACGGCGATACCATTTCTCGACCAAGAAAGATATTCTCAGCAATCGTCAGTTCAGGAATCAAATTCAACTCTTGGTGAATGATACTGATACCTGCTAATTGCGACTCTCTTGGCCCTTTAAACTTGACGGGAAGACCTTGGTACTCAATGCTACCCGCGTCTTTGTTATAAATACCGGTGAGGACTTTCATCAACGTGGATTTACCCGCGCCGTTTTCCCCCATAAGCGCCATAACTCGTCCCGAATACACATTCAGACTCGCCTTATCCAGCGCTTTCACACCTGGAAATGCCTTTTCAATCTGAGTCAGAGCTAAAATTGGCTGGGTCATGTTCGGTCCTCAATTGTTCTGTTTTACTAAGCTAGAATTCATTACTGCAACACGTGATAAGTGTGAGTTAAAACACCACGCCGACTTGGAAAATCACGTTGGCATAAGGCGTACATTCACCTGTGCGGACAACGGCTTTGCTATGATGAGTGCGCGTTTTAAACTCTTCGTGTGGCAGGTAAGTGATAGCGAAAGCTTTACCACACTGCTGCTCTTCTTTATGCAGCACCGATAACAGCTCATCGTGCAATTGAGGGCTCACTTTGACGAACTCTTCCGCCAAAATCACACCTTCAATTTGCGATTCAGACAACAGTGCTTTCACTGTATCGATGAAAGCAGGAATCCCTTTGGTTAATGCTAAATCGATACGTTGCGCCGATGCTGGAATCGGTAAACCTGCGTCGCAAATGGTGTATTCATCGGTGTGGCCGAGAGTCGCCACTAAATGAGAGAGTTCAGCGTGAAGAAGTGTCGCTTTTTTCATGATTTCACCTTATATGGCATGCGATTCATATACATTTGGTGGCAAAAGAGCCGATCATCGAATCTTCATAAAATCGCCATCGAAACGTTTCGATGGCATAGTAATGAGTCAGCGAAACGTTTTCATCACGATCAAAATCAGAGTGTGAGTTCAGTCAGTAAAAAATTTCAATTTACAAAAAAATGAGTGATAAGGATCACGTAGACTTAAGGGAAGCTCAGGACATTTGGCAGGGATTTAACATAGCAACAGCAGATCCGGCTAGACTAATGGCTATGGACATGCACCATTCCTATTCCCTTTAAGAAGTTGGATACTCTTCATGATAAAAAGAACGCTGTTATTGATTGTTACTGCGATGACACTCTCCGCCTGTGGCGATGAAGTTGGGAGCAAATCTTGGTGCCAAGACTTGCGTGATAAACCCAAAACCGATTGGAGTAGTCAAAACGCCATCGATTATGCCAAACATTGTCTACTCAATAATGAAGTGGGCAGTGAGCAGTGGTGTAAAGGGATGGACAACACACCCAAAGGCGATTGGACGGCTAACCAAGCCACATCTTACGCTAAACACTGCGTCCTTTAGCCAAGTTAGCTTCTATACCCAAGTAACATGAAAAAAGAGAGCCACATTGCTGTGGCTCTCTTTTTTTGTTTAGGCTAATCCTTTGAGATATTGATCATTGGTGGTCGGAGCTACCGACGCAAGTAACTGCTCACTTGCGCTCTCTCGCAATTGAGGTTCACAAAGCTGTTTAAACAGTGATACCAGCGTTTCACGGTCCAAATTCACCTTGGTTTCGGTCGGTACGTCACGTAAATCAATGAACAGATCAGTAAAGAGCTGTGGCAGATCCTGCACCACTTGCAGGTTCATACAATGATGTTGATGATAAATACTGTTGTGTTCGCCTCTTTGTTTATCAATCACATAGGATGAACCATTGAGATTGATGATCGACGCAGACTTCTTACAGCTCGCCAAGCACCCTTTAGTGACCCGCTTTTTACGACAACCAATGGTTTGTTGGAACATGCATTGGCGACTCGTTAGAAGAACTAAAGGATGGTAGACGCTGTAGCAAAGACGAAATTGCTCTGGACGCACCACATGCTTCATCTGTTTTGCAGAAATCTCATTCGACAAAAATGCGCCAACACATTGATACTCTTCCTGTAAGCAGTGCAATGCATAGGAGTTGGTTAGGTTAAGCTGCGGGCCTGCAACCCATGCAATCCCTAACTGGTTAGCTAAGGTGGCGACCCCAGTGTTGTTGGTCACGATAAGCGCTGGAGATAAAGACTCGAGCAATGTTTGCGCTGCATCGAAATCGTCGCCAATCAGCACCGCTGGGAACCACGCAATCAAGTGCGGATGCTGCGCAAAAAGCTCAAGCATCGCTGGCAACTGACGCGCGAGTGCTGATGGTAAAGCGTAGTAAACACTCACCTCTTGCCCACGGTAGCGAGCCGCATCAGCACTGTCGCCAATCAGCACATTTAGCCGCATAACATTGGGCTCATCACTCCTGTGCTGAGATTTCAATACCGGAACTTGAATATCCGCAATCTTGTTTTTACGCCCAGGCTCTTGATGCACTTCTTGGTCAAGGTCAGCGATACGCTGCTGCATGTGCGTCATGATTTGCGTGTTGTCGTCATACACTTTTTGCTTGATAAGGCGTTTTTGCTCTTGATCAGACACGCCCGCTAGCTGAGCAAAATGGTCACCCGCATGGTTACGCGGGTTATCAATGTACATATCGCGATTAATAGTGCCTGTTAAATAACCGGCTGAAAAATCGCGGTTAAACACCTTGTACAGCTCGCTCGTATCGGTCAGCAACTGCCCTTTTTGTTCATAGCTGTCGATCTGTTTACGCCACTGATCCACTACGGTATACACATAGTGCGATTGCTTCATGCGCCCTTCCACTTTGAGGGAATAGACGCCGGCATCGGCCAATGGCGCAAAATCTTCGTAAGCGGAGTTGTCTTTCATATTCAGCGGATGAGAGACACCTACATCGGTTTTTTGGTAGGTATCGCGACATGGTTGGCTACAACGCCCGCGGTTACCGGAAGCGCCGTTACGCGCTGAACTCATGTAACACAACCCCGAATAACCAATGCAGTAAGAACCGTGCACAAACACTTCCAGTAACATATTGTGCTGGCGACCAAAGTTGGCTAACCGCGTGATTTCGGGTAAATCCAACTCACGGGACACATTGACCCGGCTGGCATTGAGGTTACCCAAAAAACTCATCTGCCCTTCATTGTGGGTGTTTAACTGTGTTGAGGCATGCACATCCAGCATCGGGAAATAGTGTTTGATGATGTAACCCAGGCCTAAATCCTGAATAATCACACCATCAATGTCAGTGTGTACTAACTGGTTCAGCAGGCGTATTACGGCTCGAATTTCACTTTCAAGCAAGATGATATTAAGGGTCAGGAATATTTTGCAATCGTGAGCGTGGGCAACCACCAGAATGGCTTTAAGGTCATCGAGGGTCAAATTGGAGGCACGGTTACGAGCATTAAAGCGTTCTAGCCCGCAATAAACCGCATCGGCACCTGCCACGATGGCCGCCTTTATCGACTCAAGATCGCCACCAGGGGCCAACAATTCAAACTGACTTTTACTCACGACAACTTCCACTGACTTACTATTGATTTTGGGCTGGCCATTCTACTACTCAAAGTAAGGGAATTGCCAATAAGTGTGATCAATATCTAGGTGATTAATGGCGTGTTGAGTTAATACAATGACCTACATTCGCTTAGAGTGGTTAACTAAAAACGGTCAGCGCACAATAACAAGGCAGCCACATGGACTGCCTTGAGTATTACTTTCGATGTCTATGACGCTGGGAGGCTAGATATCTAACGCCGCATGATGCCCCTGATAGATAGCGGTGGTAATGCTAGAGACTTTCACGCAATCTCCCACTTGCGCCACCATAGGTGCACAATCCCACAGTTCATCAACAGCCTTACGACGCGATCGCTGTCCAACCGCACACAAAACGCTGGTTCCTTCGACTAATACTTGCTCACCTTGGTCAGTGGTACATAACACCCCATGAGGCAACACTTCTAAAGCTCTATGGTTTTTGAGTACTTCAATGCCCATATTCTCGATTTCTGCCAGCAAGATGGGGCGATGACGAATGTTGGCATCGGGTGACAGTGCATCGTTCATTTCAACTAAGCGCACGCGTTTGTTTTCGCGTGCAAAGTGAATCGCCGCTTCACACCCAGCCAATCCACCGCCGAGCACCACAACATCATCCGTAATAACGTCTGGTTTGCTGTGATAATCATTGATGGTGACCACGTTCGCCGCATCAATTCCTTTAATTGCCGGAACGAAAGGCTCAGAACCTACAGCAATAATGATGTGATCCGCATTCACCGCATCCGCGTACGCTTTATCCACTTTGGTGTTCAAACGAAACTCGACGCCCGCATCTTGGCATAAACGACCAAGAGAACCACCCAATTGGTACATCTCATACTTAAATGGAATGGCTTGTTCACCAATTAAGATCCCGCCTACTTCAGCGTTTTGATCACAACAAATCACTTCGTGACCACGTTTAGCAGCGGTTAATGCGGCGCGAAGTCCACCAGGGCCAGCCCCAACCACCAACACTTTTTTCTTATCGGCAGCAGGCACAATTTCCATTCCATCCAGTTCACGACCGATGAATGGGTTGACCGTACAGCGACGCGTCGAGGTTTCAGCACGTTCAGCCATACAAGTGAAGCAGCGCAAACAACGCACGATGCGATCATCTTGGTTGGTAATCACTTTCTTTGGTAACTCAGGGTCGGCAAGCAGTGCCCGAGCCATTTCCACAATATCGGCTTTGCCAGAGGCGATGATCTCTTCCATATGCTGAGGATCATTTAAGCCACCAATAGTTGCCACTGGCACACTGACGTTCTTTTTGATCGCTTCAGCCAGATAGACGTTACTGCCATGAGGCAAAAACATTGATGGGTGCGTCACGCCAAAGCCGCGTTGGTAAGTCCCAGCAGAGACGTGGATTAAATCGACACGACTTTCTATCAGTTGCGCAATTTTAATTCCCTCTTCCAAATCATAGCCACCGTCGAACAGCTCTGAACCACTCATACGAAACTCGATAGGGAAACCTGGGCCAACCGCTTTGCGCACGCTGTCTAACACTTCTTGAGCAAAACGAACACGGTTTTCTAAGCTGCCGCCATATTGGTCGGTACGTTTATTAAAATATGGCGACAAAAATTGGTTAATTAACCAACCGTGGCCGCCATGCACCATGATCATTTCAAAGCCAGCTTTTTTCGCCAGCAATGCTTTTTCACCATAAGCTTTGACGATATCGTCGATAAGCTCTTGTGTTAGCCCGCGGACTTCACGACCATCAGGACGTACGGTCGCACTTGGCCCCCACTGACATAGACCCGCTTTCTTCTCTTTATCAACAAGGTAAGTTCCCGCATATTGACCAGAGTGCGACAGTTCCACGCTCGCAATGGCGCCGTGACGACGTATCGCATCGGCAGTGTAAGTAAAGCTGGCTAGCGATCCGGGTGTTTGCAGATCAAGATGATACATATGCGAGCCTTCAGTTTCTGGGTGAACCACCAGCTCACTGACCGTCACACTTGCGACACCACCTTTGGCACGGTATTCATAAAATGCCGTGGTTTTGGGGCCAATCGTACAATCTGCAGTAATGTCGGTACCGCCCATAGGCGCACCGAACATGCGGTTGCGGAAATAGACGTTACCAATTCGAATCGGCTTACTTAAATGAGGAAACTTTCTTTGCATGACATTGCTCCGGATGCGTTATTGAGTTTTATAATTCAGTTGTAATTGAGCGCGGTTATTCAGGGCACGATAAACAAAGGAGAGCACTAAACCGACGAAACTAAAGGCGATACCAACAAGGAATGAAGTTTTAAAACTCCCAGTGCTGGTCAAAATGGAATGCATGATGGTTGGACCGGTATAGCCTGCAATCGCAAAACCGATAAACATAATGCCGAAGTTCACACTGTTGTGGCGGGTGCCAAATTGGTCAGTAGTGAAGCCAGGGAATACGCCCATAAATGCCCCAAAACAGCCACCCACTAGGCAAATACCAATGTAAAAACTAGTGATATCACCTTGTCCAGAGATATAAAGGGAATACAAGCCAAACATGGTAAAGAGTAAGGCAAGAGCTAAGGTGTTATTACGCCCGATACGGTCAGAGAGCCAACCCGCAATCACACGTCCACATACGTTGAACAGTGCCAAAGTAGACACCACGGCCGTCGCGGCTGCAGTCGACATACCAATCATGCGTTGAGCCATTGGCGCGGCAAGAGCAATACACATCATCCCAGCGACAGCGCCACTGGTTAGCATCACAATCAAGACGTAGAACATTGGGCTAGCCAACATTTGGCGCCAGTTTTTATCGACCGTTTTCGAACCTTTGGCTTTGTTAGCGTCTAGATTCCACCCGGCTGGCTTATAGTTATCTGGGCATTTACTGATAAAGAATGCACTGCCGCAAACAATGATGATGAACGCTGCACCGATGATTTTGAATGATGCGATAACGCCCATATTTTCTGTAATCAATGAGGCGATGGGAGGCAAAATCACAGAGCTAATCCCAAAGATCGCGGTCGTTAAACCGCCAACTAAACCACGTTTGTCTGGGAAATATTTAATGCAGGTGCTGATGGTGGCACCATACACCATGCCTAAACCTAGTCCAGTTAGTAAGCCATAGGCCCAAACGAGATGTTTTACTTCAGTGGCCATGCCACACAGGAACATACCGCCGCCAAACATCAGACCGCCAATGAAAATCACCGTTTTAGGGCCAAATGTATCGTTGATTTTGCCGCCAGTGATCATCGTAATTGGACCTACCGAGTTACACACGATAAACACAATCGCCAGATCAGCCCCCGTAAGATGACTGCCATGCAGTTGATTTAAGTAGTCGGCCATCGGTGCTGAGAAAACACTCCACGCATACATAGAGCCTACGCATAAGTTGATAAAGCAGCACGCAACCAAAATAGACCAGCGTTTTGTTGATGTATCCATCGTTAAAGCCTCCTTGTTACTGAAATGAAGAGGTTTTTTTCTTTCATCATGTTCACCATTATTGCGAATCTAATCGCTATCTAAGTTTGAAATCATGTCAATATTGACATGTTCAAAGGAACAAATAATTGTTGTGAATCATTTTTAGATAAGGAATACGATGCATAAAGAAAGGAAAAATTACGCGTTGATCTACAGCAATTTCGGTTAAAAAATTATGAAATACAGTGCTTTATTCCAAATATAAGCAAAGGAGTTGTTCGATAGCAATATGAACAACTAGGCGCAGGAAAAATGACATTAAAAAATGTGTTTAGTGGAGAAACAATAACCAGAGGATCAAAAAAGGCCATCGCTGAGTGATGACCTTGAATGGTTATTGCCGAGATAGAAATGCTCTAATGAGACTCGGAGGTGGAGCTATGGCTCAGTGACGGTGGGACTTTCGATTGTGTAGCAAACAGCAGCCCAAGCACGACCACACCGATGATCGTCCCCGCAGGCCATCCGGGCAGAAGCAGCACACCATAAGCCAATTTTCCTGCTCGATGATCTTTCACGACCGACCAAATGCCCAATATCGCCATGATCAAACAGAGGATGGGAATAATGGTCATGAGCGAACCGACCGTCGAATCAAACCCGAAACTCCCCGCCATTCCCGAGAGAAAAAAACCTGCTGCGGTGAAAACCAGCATAAATAAGCTCATGATTATAATTAGAATATTAGTTAACGTAGCCACGTTGTCTTCCTAAATTAGATAATGAATTGGGTCGATTTACAGTGAATCACACTCAGCCAGCGTTTGTGATAACGTCTGATTAAGCTCATCAAATAGATGTCGAATATTCAGTTGAGCTTGTTCACTCTTCGCTTTATTGGTCTTGGCATGCGTAAGCATGTTGCTTAGCGTTTGGTGCATGGCATTCACTCTCTTTTGCACCACGGCTAACTCAGGGGCTTGCTCCTTTTGTTCTGCAGCATCAACCAGCTCCTGCTGCCAAGACCTTAATGTGTCACACATAATATCTTCGATACCTGCAAGTAGTATCTGGTTCCCTTGTTGTGTAAAACGAATTTGTGGTGCGAGATTGAGCGCAGCGAATCGTGCCATCATAAGTTGATCCACTCGTTCATCGAGTTTCATCACCGCCTGAGTCGCTTCCTGATATTGCTGCGCATCGATAATATGGCCGCTCTTTTGTGCTTGCTCTTGAAGCTGAGGTAACACGGTATGGTTAAGCTGAGCCAATCGAAACTGACCCGCTTCGATATGCATTTCCAACTGCTGAAGTAGATTGGCACAGTAGTGAGTTAACTGCTCGAATTGGCTCAGTTGTTGGCCGAGTTTCACCATTTGACCTTGAAGCTCTAGTATCAGTCGATCGAACTGGACTTTTTGGGAATCTACGTAGCAACAGAACGTCTTCACGGGATCATATCGTTCACCAATTAAAGGCAATTTCGATAGGAAAGAGGGCTGGAAAAGTTGCTCAAGTGCGGGAGACTCCACCACATCGACCATGGCTTGTAATAGATTCACCGTCTCACCCAACTCAACGCGCTGCTGATGGGCAGATAATTGCGGGGCTAGTTCCACCATTTCATTCACCACTGCGATGCCAAAATCTTTCATCGCTACAACATCGAGGGGATCGAATGTCTCTGCCAAATCAAGGGCTGCCTGCGACAAAATAAGCTCAGGTGCTTGGATAAAATCACAGCTAAAGGTCATCGAAGCTGATGCCATTTCATTCATAAGCTTCTCCTAGGTATCGGCGACGCCAGATAAGAGTTGGACAAGGGAATAAAACATGACGCAATAATGGATGTGCAGATTGGCTTAGAAAAACAGCAGGAAGGAGGTTAAGTGTCATAACCCAAGCTAGCGTATCGCTAACCCATTTGAGAAAAATAGAATAATCATGAACGCCCAGCCGGACATCTCTGGTCGAGGTAGGTATTGGTTTTACCACCACTCTCTTTTGTCTTGAATGAAGCTGCATAAACTTCATATCACTACATCGACGAAGTAAAGCTGTGGAAAATAATAATAAGAGACTTAAAAAAGCCTGTGATTTCATATTTACCAACTGGACGTTATTTATCTTTCAATCGTTATACGGTTCATACTCTTTTATTCTTGGTAAGAATCCGTTCATTTGTGGAAAGTGACCGATTATCGTATCGGTTATTATCACTTCCTAATAAAATTTAATTATTTAAAATCAGATAGTTATTTAAGACTTATCTCATCGACAATGCAAATGTCATTCGAACATCTCACGGTGATAAATAGACGATGTCTAAACCCAAGACTTATCATGACGAGCAAAAGTTAAACGGTATAAGAGATGTTGCGACTTAGTGCTATCTGAATGTTTTTCTAGCCACTAAATAGACTACTTGATCATAGAGTTAGCTCGTAGTGGTGCGACAACAAAATGGGTACAAGTTCTCATTTTTTTGGCTCTCCTGACACGGAGACTGAAATCAAGTTGGGCTCTTGCTTCACGATCTTTAATGGTGTGTCTTTTATCGCTACAGCAAGTGCTTGGCGAATCGACATTTGTCCTTTGACCGGATTAACCCCTATCGCTGCTGTCTGTGATAAATCCGTTTCAATAAAGCAGCCTGTCGCATGCGCTAGCTGTTGGGCTGTCTCATCAAAACGTGGAAACGCAAAGTCATATTGAGCGATACGGTCACATGCGCCAGATAACTCAGGAACGCCCCCGTCAGACTCCATCGGAGCAGCCACACATCCTGACATAAGGGCAACTAACCCCGCTAACCACAAATAACGCATTATTATCTCCTCACACATTCCGATTCGCGACTCTGAGCCAACCAGCACACTCACTTGGCTTAACTCGATAACATGTTACACTCACTCGAGTCACATTGTCTTATCACTACAAAGCATTTTCGTCTGCTGTACTGTAGCGATAAGGTTCAAATTCATACAAAAGGTAAGCACGATGCTCGATATCAAAACCCTCACTAGCACCCTCTCTGTTAGTCCACAGATCGAAAAGATGGATCTTAAGAAAATTGCCGATTTAGGGTTTAAAACCATTATCTGCAACAGGCCTGACGGTGAAGCAGAAGAACAACCATTAAATGGTGAGCTGGGAATGCTAGCAGAGCGACTTGGTATGGACTTTATTGAGCAACCCGTCATTGCGGGCGCTATCTGTGCTGAAGATTATGTCGAGTTCGCACAAGCATTGGCCACAGCTACCCCCCCTGTTTTGGCGTTTTGCCGCACCGGAACACGTTGTACAACGTTGTGGGTCAATGGGACTGAAGATTTAGGTAGCCGTGAAGAACGTCTAAACCACGCCACGCAACTTGGTTTTGTGATTAAGGCGTAAGTGAAATCTCAGACATCCAAGCCACGGTAAACAACCGTGGCATGGGTTCACTGAGCTGTACTGATATGGCTATATTGTGAATTCACTGAGATACTAAAATCGTGATACTTCTCCAAACAATACCAAACAATCTCTTGCCATCATTCGTTACTAAAGAAGACTTCGATCGAATTAACTTAATGTTTTTATTTAATTTTTAGACTATTAACTTACTCACAGGCCAATGGTTCACGTTTTTTGATAATCGCCTATGCCGTAAGAGATATTTACTAACTGACCATCACTCGATATATTTCTGCCACAAAAATTATTAAATGGTTATTACGAAATGTCAGTTGAATTTATCCTAATTGCTCTATTTATATCGAGTATAATAGTCGCTATTATTTCTCCGACAGAACGGAGTAAAAATAGACGAGAAAAATACATTCAAGAGTATCAATTCTCTTCATCCATAGTAGATAAAATAAAGAAAACATATCCTCATCTAAATGAGGAAAATATTCATTTAGTGTTGCGTGCATTAAAAGAGTACTTTTTAATGAATGCACGAACAAAAAATCAGAAAATTGCAATGCCTTCCAAAGTCGTTGATCTCGCTTGGCATGAATTTATTCTGCATACCCAACATTATTCTCAATTTTGTAAGAAAGCCTTTGGCTATTTTCTACATCATAGCCCAACAGCTGCAGTATCGAAGAATGTGCAAGTACAACAAGAGTCTGCAAGAAATGGGATGCGATCAGCATGGCGATTAAGTTCTAAGAGTGAATACTCACAAGTTGAACATTTATCGATGCCGTTACTCTTCGCCATTGATGAGTTATTAAAGATACCCGATGGTCAGTACTATAATATGCAATGCTCAAATAATGCGAAAAGAAAAAAATCGCGACGTCTTTCCAAATCCTCGTCCAACTTCAATGACAGCCAATACAACAGTGTCACCTTGATCTGCGTGAGTGAATTTGCAACAGGCGGCTATTCGAGCTGTTCAAGCGATAGTAACAGTTCTTGCTACAGTGATGATAGAGATAGATACAGTGACAATGATCGATATAACGACTGCAGTTCAAACTCAGATATAAGCAGTTGTAGTAGCTGCAGTAGTTGTAGCAGTTCAGATTAATTGGTGGGTGATGGGCTACCCCATCACTTTTCAATATACCATCTCATGTCAGAAGATTCTGGGTACTCCTGGAACCCTTTCGTCATACTTTTCATTCTTCAATATATAATAAAAATACTTATTAAATGTTGAGACAACTGTTTCCGAAAGAATAACCTCATCTTCAGAAAGATAAGGACGTTCATTAATTATTGAATTTATTGTGATATGAATATTCAATAACATTGACTTAGGAACACACTCAACATCTTTTAAAGTAACGGTGATATTTTTGAGTATGTCTATCAGCCTAAGGTAACAATGTTGGTCCAACTTTTTTTCAATTTGAACACTTAAAACCAATGTTGTCATTTCCCGTTTTAATTGCTCAGCCAAAAAATCAATATCATACTTATCCATATAGTCATCTTGCTAATAAATTTATATCTGTGCACTAGAAATTTAAACGGAGGTGAATACGACTACTGCCATCGTATTCACCTCTCAATCAAATCGCCAAATTCAGAATCAAATTAGGATCGGGGCAGTTAGCCAAGTAGAAATCTGCTTTAGCAGGATCAACCACACCAGTGTAATCATCGGTTTGACCTTCCATATCGCGCACTATTTGAAAATGCACGTGAGTGGGCCAACCGCCGTTTTCACTTGATTCACCAATCGTTGCAAACTGCTCACCTTGAGCGATTTTTTGCCCAACTTGAAGCGTTGCTAAAGAGGTGCGAGCTAAATGCCCATATAAGGTGTGAAATACGTGACCTTCCAATTCATGACGAAGAATGACGGTTGGGCCGTAATCTCCTTCAGCTGCGTGATCGGCAAATCCCAACACCTCACCAGCAAGAGGTGCAAATACCGGATTACCCGCAGGAATCCCCATATCAATACCGATGTGCAACGTGCACTGCTCACGTCCACTAAAGTTATCCGTATCTTGGTAAATCATACGCTCTTCGTTATAGCGCCCTACTTCAACCGTTGCATTGATTTCAGCGGCTAAACGCTTAATTTCTTGGGCGTAGCTATGCTCGGCATTGATGCGTTGCCAAAGTTCACTGCTTGGTGATAAGTCGATATTCAATGGCGTGCCATGCTGCAGTTTCTCTGGAATCACAGGATGAAAAGTATGACGTTTTAAGGTCTCTTCTAATGAATGCTTCATGCTGTTACCTCTTTTAATTTGGTTTGTTGCGTACGCGGAACTATCACAACGGTAATGATGTAGCTAACCGCAGCAACAATCGTCGGCAAAATAATGTTCACATTGACCATAATGGCAGTGAGATACCCGGTTAGCGTCCAAGAAAGGCCAATCATGGTGCTCGCCAGTGCCATCACCCAACCTTGGTCTTGAGCGCTTGCTCGGTCTGACAACACGGTGAAATAAAGCGGGAACGATAATGCTACCAGAATGGTGGTGAACACCATCGCCACAACGTGAGTGGTGAAAGTGGGTGTATAAGCTAACAGAATCATGCCTAATGCGGCTCCGCTCAAGACCACTTTTAGAGCAGGAATAAGCGGAAAATAAGAGAGCACTAATCTTGGTACAAACAACAACGATGCCATCATGATGATACCAATCCCCATCATGTAGTACTGGTAAGTGGTGCTCGCGACGGTCAAATCAAAACGCTCTGGGAAAATAAATGAGATGTTTTGGAAATAGAGGCTCCAGCTAAACTGGCATAGAAAAACCACGAGTAAACAACGAATAATGCCCGGCTTGCTACGAGACAATGGCGCCGCCATCGACAATGGGTTTTCATGAGTGGTAATAACCTGCTTTGGTACTGCAACCATATTAAGTAGCGCGAAACAGACAAGTGCAATCACAAGGCAAGCATAGAAAGGCGCTTGCGGGCCATAAAGTGCCGACAATTTACTGCCTAAAGCGGGGCCAAATGACATCGCCGCTGTCATCACTACTGCTACCCAACTCATTAACGTCGCTTTGGTTTTCCCCTGGCTGTTATCTGCCAAAATTGCCTGAGCAATAGGCTGGCTAGAAGAACCGATACTGTTGATCATATTGCCCGCAAATAGCAGAGCAACTGAGCCAATCACGATAGCGTAGACGGGGATAGCAAAGCCTAGTGCGCCAATCAACAAACAGATACTCATAACGAGTTTACGGCTAAAACGGTCGGCAAAACGCGCTATAAAAGGCGTGAAAAACATGGAAATAAAAGGCGCTGCCGACATCACCGTACCAAATAAGGCACGACGCTGCTCTAATGGCATATTTTGCGCAATTGCCATCGAATGGTCATCGGTAAGAAATAGTCCCACATAGGCTGGAATCGTGATAAAGAAGCCTGCGGAACCCAAGAAAATAATAAGGTATAAAACAATCAATGTCGTTTTAGACACGTTGGGAAGAGTTTGCGTGTTCATTGATATCTCCAAAAATGTACCCGAGCATATTACTCAGGTAATGACATCAATGCCATCTGTTCTACTGCTGCTTTACACTTGCAAAGCAGAAGTCAACCACTCGAATACCAATCTAAAAGATCATCAGCTGAGTCACTCGCGTTTAGGGAGTCGTAATATCCAACTGGCTCAATTTGCTACCTTACGTTGCGAGAGCCAATCTAACTTGTTCTAGATTTGTTTAGTCATTTACTTTAAGGTTTTTAGCAAAGTCACCGCGAAGGTAAATCAAGATGGAACAATCTTATACAGAATTTAATCGCCATAAAAAACAACTCACTGCAGCGTATGAAAAAGCCAGCCCAGATGTGATGGCCGGGTTTAGAAAACTTCAACAAGCGGCACTAAAAGAAGGCGCGTTAAGTGTTAAGCAAAAAGAGCTGATTGCATTAGGTATTGCGATTGCCGTGCGCTGTGATGGCTGTATCGGCGCACATGTGGCAGGCGCAATTCAACACGGAGCGACGAAGCAAGAACTGGTTGAAACGATTGATATCGCGTTATTAATGGGCGGTGGCCCTTCTATCGTCTACGGCTCTGAAGCCTATGCTGCGGTTGAAGAGCTGATTGGTGAGTAACTAAGTCAGTCACACAAAGAAAAAAGAGCGCTGTGAGAGCGCTCTTTTTAGAGGATTTCGGCTTATTGATCTTTGGGTTCAACCCACAAAACACCGACTGCTGTCTCGACCACTTTGACCCATTGCCCTTTTGTTAATGGGCTGCGGCTACGAACTTTCCAACTAATCCCTGAGTAGGAATACAAAACATCGTTAGATTCACTATCGACATCGCCAGTTAATTGAAAGGTCTCTTGAGCAAAATCCGATTCAATCTTATTGTTGTCAGGCTTGTTTTGCATACGACGCAATGGCTTCCACAGAAGCAATGCGGAACCCAATGTAATGATAGAAACCGACCACATAGCATGATTGATATCGACTGCGAGCCAACTAAATTGCATCATCAAGCCTGTGAGTAGCAGCCCTAACCCAAGGAAAAATAAGATAAAGGTTGCAAAACCCAATACCGCCACTTCCACCGCCAGTGCAACAATACCGCAAGTGATCAATATTTGAGGAAGATAGTCGAGAAGCATAATTCGCTTTACCCTTTCGTACTCAGTTTATTAATGATAGCCATTCCTTGTGCGACAAGAGAACTTGCATCGTAACCATTTTCAGGCAGCAGTACGACTGATGACTCTTTGGCAATCGCTTGTTTAGCTTCAATGGCTTTGCTCGCCAATTCTAACTGAATGGCTTTTTGACCCTCTTCCGTATCTGCCGCGGTACCCACAATATGCAGTGCTTTGGCTTTCGCTTCAGCTACCGCCAAAATGGCTTGTGCTTCACCTTCCGCTTTAAGAATTTGCTCTGCTTTATCCGCTTCTGCCGCAAGAACTTGGGCTTGTTTTTGACCTTCCGCCACGTTAATGGCTGCTTGTCGATCCCCTTCAGATTCAAGAATTTGAGCACGTTTAACCCGCTCAGCCTTCATCTGTGCTTCCATGGAATCCATGATCGATTGCGGTGGCACGATATCTTTAATTTCGTAACGTAATACCTGAATACCCCAAGGCTCAGAAGCTTGGTTAATCGCAGCAACGATATTGGTATTCAATACATCACGCTCTTCGAAGGTTTTATCCAGCTCCATTTTACCTAGCTCAGAACGCATGGTGGTTTGTGCCAACTGCGTCACCGCAAAGGTATAGTCGTCAACACCGTAAGTCGCTTTGTAAGCATCGAGCACACGAAAATACAGCACACCATCAACGACGAGAGAAATATTGTCTTTGGTGATGGCAGATTGCGACGGAACATCTTGCGCCTGTTCTTTTAAGCTACGAATGGCGGCGATGCGATCAATGAAAGGAATAATGAAGTTGAGACCAGCGATTTTTGTCGACTGGTATTTACCGAATCGTTCCACAATCCAAGCCTGGTTTTGTGGTACAAACTTAATGCTGCTTTTAAGGATGACAATGATAAAAATCAGCGCCACAACAGGCACGATATTTGACAATAAAAGATAAGGAATACTTTCCATAAACTAGCCTTCTGATTGTTATGTTGGAATATTTTTCCCAATAATACCGCAGTTTACTGTACACCGTGGTTGTTTGATTGATAAATGGGTAGTAAAGCACACCTTAAGGGTTTTATTGATTGGTATGCCAGTAAAGTAACTAACAGTGTGGTGGGTAAAGCTGGGCTGTATTGGCGAGAACATGAACGGTAAAAACACGCTAAATAGATTTAACTCGTAGGGGGAGGTTAACAATACCGAGCAGTCAGTAAAGAAACAGAAGAGATGAACAATGCGAATACGACATTGTTTTAGTTGGCGATCCACTTTGAAGGTCGTTTATATGACATCTTAGAGATTTAGTCAAAATAGCTGACACAGAATTCTAAACGTCCTCTTTAGCTATATATGTTAATAATCTCCTGAATTATATTTTGATCTTCTGTAGATAAACCTTTTTGGTAAAAAATCGCCCCTACTCTTCTACCTGGAATGTTCCCTACTAAAGAAACAAGATTTCTAATTAACCTGATTTTTTCCTCATCAGTAGTGAAGTATTTATCTATCAAGTTAATCAGAACTTTTAAAGCATATGTTTCATCATGGTATAATTTATCAAAATCAATCATTACTCCTCCGGAGTGTGAACATTGGGTCAGTCTTGTTTTTTACCACTATTCAACTGTTACGAAAATAATGTAATCCAAAGTATTCATCTATTTCCTTTTGTGTATAACCACCACTTTGAAATGCTGCAATGTTACTCAGATTATCGTTTGGTGTTTCGACTAAAAGATGGTAATGGTTGGTCATTAGGCAGAAGCTGTGAATCACCAAATTAAACCGTTCTCAGGTTGAGGCTACGTACGCCTCAAGAAAAGCCCAAAATACGCCTCATCTAAATAAATCGGCGCACGGGTATTTCCTCTGAACGTAACGTGATACAAAGCTCCTGCGTACTCAATCCTTAATGGGCGACTCATCTTTTCTTATCGACTATTGTGTAGAAGATAAATGAAGTCCAACACAGCCAGTTAGACAAAAGGCAAGACTTGACCCCATTATTTCACTCGTTTAACGGTGGGTGTTCTTGTTAAACTCTTAAAAATATTGAAATGAAAATATTTAACGCGGTGTATCTCAGTTAAATCTCAGTTCGGCTATTTTTCATTTAGGAAATGTTATTCCAACATGGCAAATATCACATATATAACCTTCCTCTGCAGCATTATGAGGGGTTCTTTTTGTCTCCCAGTAACGTAAATTGAGCTGTTCTAATTCGATCTGTTCTCTTTCTGATTCTGAAAGTTTATTTTTCACATAAACAACCTGATTAATCCTTGACCAGCCTTCACTAACTTCCGTGACCTCATTTCCAAATTTTTCAATTATTTTGACAACATCGGTAATATGTTCACACTTAATATTAACATTCATATTTTTTTACATTCCTAAATCAATCACTTTCACTAATTTAAGTACTTTTTCATAGTCCCGAATCCAAAATTGATCGCCTCCTCCAGGGCCTAATTCAGTATTTGCCTTCACAATACCTGATGGTATTTTAGACAAATCTTCTTGAACTTCATAAATACCTACTTGAGGTCTAAAGCCAAACTCTTTATGTGGAGTTACTTGCAAACTCTTAAATAAAGCTTCTCTACTTCCACCGGAAGCATCCAAAGTTCTAAACGTAGTATAGTAAGATGACTGCCCAGGTAATCCACCGACTAGTTGATCACCAGCTTTAAGTGAAGTGAGATTCCATTCATCAGCTAAGTAACCCCAACGAATTTGGTCTGACTGCGCAAGATGAATCTCAAAATTCGAAGCATTTCTGGCAGCTTTGCTTTGTGCAATGTTTTCAAGAACGCGTTTTCTAATAGCTTCTGGTGTATTACTTTCTCCCGGAGGACAATCCCCAGGAATCTGCTGTAGCCCCAGCGGATCCACCCAACCCGTCGGGTTTTTCACGTACTGATAGTTATTTAAACCACCCGCCAGACCTATTGGGTCTGCCGTGATAAAACGCCCTGTTTCAGGACTATAATAGCGGTGGCGGTTGTAATGCAACCCTGTTTCTTCATCAAAATACTGACCTTGGAAACGAAGTGGGCTGTTCACTACTCTCACGCGTTCACGGGCCACGTTACCGTAGGCTTGGTAATCCACCGCCCAAGCGATCGACCCTTCTACGTCAGTGATCTCAAGTGGCGTTCCCACTTGGTCTAAATGGTAGAAGTAGGCTTGAGCTTGTTCTGCTCCTTCCCCAGTTATCAGTGCAAGAGGGCGGAAAGAACCATATTCGTAGAGATAAGTTTGATAGCCTTCTTGTGACGATTCAGCAAGCAGTTTATTACCTTGCCATAAAAACTCAGTCGTCTTGTTCTGACCGATTTTATCCGTGACCGATTTTTCGATACGGCGACCAAACGCATCGTATTGATAGGTTGCAACTGTGCTATCGGGTTTTGTGACTTTAATCAGTCGATGCTGAGCATCGTACTCATAATCCGTTACTAACTTACCACCATGGCCACGGCTTTCACGAACAAGATTCCCAAACTCATCATATTGATAATGTTTGTCACCTTGGAACAGTAATTTGTTGCCTTCAACGTTGGCTTTACGATCCAACAGCAAGTTACCAGCCGGATCGTGCATAAACGTTTCGTTGATCACCCCACGAACTGCCGTTAAACGGTCAAGCGGATCATATTCATACTCCGTTTGACCCCGTTGGGCATCTTCTATCTTAGTAAGGTTACCCGCTTGGCTATATTCGTATCGACGACGCAGTTTCAACTGTGCTTGTTGATGCGATGTATGCTCAAGCAAACGCCCCATATCGTCATACAAAAATTGGCTGTTTAAGCTCCCTTGTTGGCGACTGGTCTCTAATCCGTTGGCTTTGTAATGGTGTGTAGTGAGCTTTTCGCCATTGAGGTTAACCTGCTGCACTTGCCCTTTTGCAAATTGGTACTCCACCACCTGACCATCAGGCAGCAACATCGCACTTAATTGCCCCATCGGATTGTAGCGATAGCCTTGGCTTGCCCACCCTTGATGCTCCGCTTCCAACTGCCCGAGTAAGTTATAACGGTAAGCAAGAGGCCATTGGCCATCATCTACTTGTGTTAATCGACCATGGTCGTCGTAGCTGTAATGCACTTCACTTTCATCGGGCAAAGTTTTAAGCACAACATTGCCGAGCGCATCATATTGATATTGAGTGATGAGTTCCGTGCCTTCACTACCCACTTCAATTTTGGCGATAAGCTGGGTGTGCGCATCGTATTCATAACGAAACTCACGACCGTCAAAAGTGACTTCTCGACTTACGTGTCCTGTCGGCGCGTACTCTATGTGATAATGTTCGCCACGTTCATTGACAATCTCGCTCAGGAAATTAAAGCGGTTATTGTATGCATAGCGAATTGATGAACCATCCGGATTCACTCGACGGGTCACTTGGTGGTTTGGCCAAGCGTATTCAAACTCGGTCTTACGCCCTTGCTCATCGGTCTGCTGAGTGACTTTACTGTAAGCGTTGTATTGGTAGGTCCGAACATGGCCACCCGGCAATACGTGTTTAAGCAGTCGCCCAACAGGGTCATAGTGCATTTCACTTACGCCCATCGAATCCTGACGATAGCGCAAACGTCCCATCACATCGTAGCGATAACGAATGGTTTCACCTTGAGGCGTCACTTCCTCAATGAGGTGTCCATTCAGGTTCCACACCAATTTATGAACGCAGCCATCAGCGTAAGTGATTTTGTCGATTAAGCCGTGTTCGTTGTAACGATAACGCGTGGTATGTCCAAGCGGGTTAACCTGTTCGGTAATATTGCCAAAATCATCATAGCGATAACGCCACTTCGCTTTGTCCTGTACGACTTCAGTCAACAAACTTTTATGGTAGCTAAATTCAGTTACCAATCCGTTCGGATCGGTTTTGGCGATCATTTCGCCTTTCTTGTTGTAGGTAAATTCCGTTTTATTACCTAATGCATCAATCTCAGCCGTTAGTCGACCTTTTTCGTCATACTCTTTAAGATATTCACCGCCAGAGGCATCCACTTCTCTGACTAAGCGCGCATTGTTATCGTGCTGATAAACTTGTTGAGTACCATTGCTACTGGTTAAGGTAACGGTGTTAGAGGCGTCATCCCATTCATACTTGGTATCCACGTTGGCCAAGTTACTGTACTGGCGAATGGCTCGTACATCTTTACCCACGCCTTCCCAATCCCAATAGAAAATTGCGCCACCCGCTAATTCTCGAGATTGAATAACATGCAGCTCATCATAGGTGTATTTTTCTACTTCACCATTGGCGTTCATCGCAGCAATCAATTGCTGCTGTTCGTTATACGAGTAACGAACTTGTGTTTGCGCTAATTGCCACTCAGTGGTATTAGCCTGACAAGCATAAAGATCAACTTGTTGAATAAGGGATGCTTCGGTATAGGTGAGAACATACTTAACATTAGTATCACCACCGACTTCCACTGGACGCTGGTGTTTATCGTAACGAATGCGCAGTTGATGGTTATATTTATCGCGGATAGTAATTAATCGCCCGGTGTCACCACCAAGTTCAAACACATACTGTTTACTATCAGCAATAACAACGATGTGGTCATCGCTGTCGAGGAAGATGGCTGAGCCTGCGACAATATTGGTCACAGCAGGGAGCTGTTTCGTTGGCTTAGGGAAACGAGTTAACTTACTTTCACTGTCTTTCCATACTAATTCATCGCCTTCCACACGCAGTGAATGCGCTAAAGGATGAGTCCAGCCAAAGCCTAACCCTAAGTTATGCTCTACAGCACTGGTACGGTACAAACGCTCCCATGAAAATGGCAAAAGCCCAATCAACTCGCCATCTACGACGGAAAGCAACTCTTCTCCTGTCGACATGGAAATTGGGTCTTCATCGCATTTAGTTTCTTCTTTTTTCTGAGTGGGTTTCTCGCTTTCCGTCTTGGGAGCGCTACTCTCATCATGTACGACATTAGTTGCCCTTGTATCGTCCAATTCGGAATTGATTCTATTATCTGCCTTAATGTGAATATTGCCGTTATGGTACTCTTGAGTTCCGCCTTTATTTATCGCTAGTCGCTTAAATTTAGCGCCAGCTTTTTCAACTAGATTTTTAGCAAATGTTAATAAATCATCAAAAATTTTGATGAAAGGCTTAAGCGCATTCCACGCCGTTACAGAGATATTTTTAACGATTTTAAAGCTAGCGTAAGCGACACCTAAAGCAGGAGTTGCTATAAAAGAGACAATGACGCCACCTAATAATCCTAATAACAAGTTAACGACGGCTTTACCGCCGAGTTCCGCTAACTCTTCGAAAAATGGCATCATGGGTGCCATGGAAAGATAAGTGATGATTGCATTGGTAAACAGAAACATCGCCGCTTCATCAGAAGCAAACAACATCAACTTTTCAAGCGTTGCAGGGGCACTTTGAGCAGCATTTTTTATCGAAGCGATAATTTCAGCAGCGCCTTCCTGCATCCCTTCCAGCGCCTTTTTAGGATCTTTAATAAGATCGTAAATATCACCGATCCCTTTCCAAAACTCGACTAAACCATCCCAAATGCCATCTGCAAACTTGCCGATAATAGAAAGCACATCGTCCGCACCAGAACGGCTAAATTCCTTTTCCCAAGTAGGTTTAAAACCAACCCATTTACCATCAAGCCATGTGGTTAAATCCTTACCTAAAGCATCATAATGACCAAATAAAGCATCAAGTTCACTGGCACTAGGTTGATGGTTAATCTCTACTGTGTATTTTTTTCCTGGTGTTAAGCCAGTAAAGGTGTATTGACCTTTTTCATCTAAGTTTTCACTTCGCTCATAACTACCATCATCGGCTTTAATTGTGACGGGTACTGAACCAATCGGCACAGTATAAATAGATTCATAGGCGGTCGTAACACTGAGTTCACCACTCAATGGACACGTTACAGAAGTTGACGCATTATCATCGTCTTTACCCACCGTTGTTGTTTTATTGCCAACACGTAGCTGCTTGTCCATCGAGAAGAGAGAAGGCAAATCCATCGTTTCCGTGGCTTGATCTGCCATTTGGGCATACCATTTTTTGGTCAGCTCACGGTATTTAGGAAGCAGGTCGGGAATTCCTTTAATCTGTTGATCTATATAAGCATAAAATTCTTGTTGTTCACTCATTAGAAATTCCCTAGCCAGTGTTGTTCTTTTTTAATTGATTCAATAAACGTTGCTAAATATTGCCCTTCAGGACCGTTGTAATGGGCAACGAACCTTTGCGCTTTTTTATGTAATACCGGTTCTGGATAGGCTTCATACAAAGCCTGACTGTAATCGCTTAAGCCATTAAGTAAGTTAGTGATCAGTACCGATGGATCTTCAGATAAACCTTCCACCACACTCTCCGGCACGTTCCACCATGGAAACTCTTTTTTATTGAGCACGGCAGGATCGCCGTTTTCTACATAAGTCTCTTTCGCAAGCCAAATGGCGGTGGGGCCCATCAGTTTTTTGCGTTCGGTGTCATCGCATAGAGTGGCGACTTTGATGCCAAAGCGAGGATCGTAAAAACGAAAGAAGACATGTTGAACGTTTGGCATCCACACTTGGGTGAGACTTTGCAGGTGGTCGCGCACGTCATTGAATGCGAAAGGTGATGCCACCAGCATGCCCCAATCTTGAGGAGCGTCGTCGCTTAGCGCCCATTCCACAAAAGGATGGTCGGTGGTGATGACAGCAATACGCGGCATTACTTCACGCCACTCTTCATATTGAGTACCAAGCCAAAAACCTTGCGCATCCGAGCCTTGATGCTCGTAAAACGCCTGCATGATATTTTCATCGCAGGTCGCATTCAGCACCACAAACCAATGCAAATCGGCATGTTGTTCTATTACGCTGCGCATGACCCATCCTTACATTTTTCACACTCTTCACAGAATGGCGCAGCCGATTTCATCGTTGCGACCTGTGCTGGAGTCAGTATTGGATTAGGGTTAACTGGCGCCGCTTCAGCCACGCCTGGTAAGGTTGCCGCTTTACCGCTATACGCCACCGCACTACCCGCGCTCCCGCCGGCGTTCAAATTGATGACCGAACCGGATATTGAAACACCGCTGCCATCAACTTTGACAAAGTTACTGCCATTAGTGAGGGTAATTTCCGAGCCCGCTTCTACCACAATTTTGGCACCGGCTTTGAGTGAAATCGTTTTGCCCGCTTGTACTGCGGTTAACGAGCCGACTTTGTACTGATCCAACGCGCCCACTTCTTCACTGATGTCTTTCGTGACATTAAGACGGCTTTCGCCTTTTATCGTGGTGTGATCGTCTTTACCTACTTTGGTAAAGGTGTCGTTATCGACGGTAAGATGCTTGTCGTGATGAATCACTTCAGTGTGATCGTTGAGCACCAAGGCTTGGTAGTCTTTCTGCGCGTGCAGGTAGATTTTCTCGCTGTCGGCTTGGTCTTCAAAACTCAGCTCGTTGTAACCTTCCCCTTGGTGGGTTTGGGTACGGATGATGGTTTTGGTCTTATTATCCGGCAGGGTGTAAGGCACCGTGTTGGTTTGGTGATAGGTACGACCGGTAATAATCGGTTGATCCGGATCGCCATTAAGAAACGATACAATCACTTCGTGACCAATACGTGGCAAAGCGACCATGCCGTATTGGCTGCCCGCCCAACCTTGTGACACGCGCACCCAACAAGAGCTTTGATCGTTAGCAGAGGAATATCGGTCCCATGGGAAATGAAGCTTTACTCGTCCATATTCGTCACAGAAAATCTCTTCTCCTTCTGGGCCAACCACTTTGGCGATCATTGGGCCATCGACTTGCGGTTTTGGCTGCGGTGTCGCGCGCCAATTCACTGTTGAAGGAACCAATTTAAACTGGTTTGAATAGGTTGTTGCACCGCTACCGGCTTCTTCTTCCAACGCCTGCGGTTGAGTGCCTTGATGGCGAATGCTCACCACCAAATAGTCCGTATTGAGCGTCTCGTTCAGATGCTCAGCTAAAGTAAACTGGTAACCTGCTTGCAGTTTCGGTTGATTACTTTTGCCCACCAAGGTTTTAGCATTGCGTCTTAGGTAATCAAGGCGAATTTGGTTAAATGCCGCCCCAGAGGTGTCATCTTTAAAACGCCCAGGTGCATCAAAGTGCTCGTAAATGCTTTGTTGGTAAGCCATATCTGTGCCTGTCGCTTGTTGAGCAAACAGATACGTCGGCTGTTTAAACGAGTAATCTTGCAAAGCGGTGGTGCTGACTTCCATCTCGGTTTTAAGCTGCAAGTTCGAGACATAAGGCGTATCGACAGCGCCCCCCGCAAGAGAATTGTAAGCAATAGCACCACCAAGCTTTGGTAAGCTTTCTGTGCTGTCGGTAAAGAGAACGGTATGTTTACCCTCTTCATGAATCACCGAATAGACTAAGCCTTCTTCTGCCGCCAAGCGCTGTAAGAAGGCTAAATCGGTTTCACGATATTGAACGCAGAATTCGCGTTGAGCACAGGTTCGTTTGATCGAAAAGGCATAATCATTGATACCCATCTCTTGCAAAAGCACCGAGATGATTTCAGGAATGGTCTTTAATTGAAAAATGCGGCTATTTTGACGCAGCGATAGGCGCGCCAACGCAGGCACTAACGTCAGCGAGTAGTAAGTGTAATTATGACCAATATCGCCTTGGCTAAATTGACGAACGATGCCATGAACGCGCTTCACCAATTCATTATTGCGATAGATCTTTAGTTCTGCCGTTTTATCAATGATCTGATCCGGCGTAATGTCCGACTGACGACTCGCTAAATCAATCGAGTAACGAAAACCGTAGTCACAATCACCAACTTTATCGTCTGATAATACTTCTTGACCATCGAAACCTCGAACCACCAAAGCTTCGCTGTCTAAACCTTCTACTTCTAGGGTAAAGCCTAACGTTGTAGCCATCCTGCCAATTCCTTCTCCCCTTTCGAAAGGGGTATATTGTGACGTTGAATGTGCAGCCTTCGTTTTTGTTTTTTGTCGCCGCATTAAGTCCCGACGTTGATTGTCGATGTCGGGTATGTGAGAAAATTCAGTGCATTGCTTTCATTCTGTTTTGACTGCTTCGTCAATTCCACAGAAGAGATAGAACACCAAATTTTCACCACTGATAAATCCAACCTTTTGTTCAGCAAAGTCGATGCCAACTTAAAATTACTATTTATCAGTGGGTTATATTTTCATTTCATCCATTAAGGCAACATTCTGCCTAAGTCGAGCAAAAAACTGCTTCCAACCACGATTTATTGCCCATTTGCAGTCGAGTTAAGGGCAATCTGCTGCAAGCTGGCTTCAATCACTGACATTTGCCAACTGAGGTTATTCAGCCGTGTTTTTAATACCGAAAACTCTTTCCGTGCTTCAGCTAGGTCTCCTTGTTTTATAAGCGATTGCACGTAATCGACCCGCCCATAAATCGGTGAAAGGCTAACGGCAAAATCTTCCAGAGACTTGGTTTGCTTTTGTAAATCAGACCAACGCTGCTTTTGTGCTAGCAGTGAGATGTTCGCCATTTTGGTGCGAATATCTCTAAAGCGTTCAATGAATTTTTCGGTCTGCGCTAACGCCTCTTGCTGCGCTTGGGTAAACGCTTGTTCAACTTGTTTAACCGACTCAGACTGCGGATAAAGCTGGGTTAGGGCGCGCACCTGCGCCGTTGCAGCGACTTTATTTTGCTCGATAGACTCAGCCATATTCTTTTGAATTGATGCCTGATACAGCTCAATAAATGGCGTTTGCCAGCTTACACGCTGACCTTCTGAGGTTTCATTTTGAAAAGCCGCTAACTGAGATAAATTGGCGATGGTCGGTTCATCAACTTGCTTTGCATAAGCGCTCTGACCAAACCAATGTTGATAGCCCCATGTTCCCGCCAACGCGACGATGGCACCCAACAACAGAGTAATGAGAGCAGTAACGCGATAACGCGTAACAGACACAGTTGGCGCTTGTTCAGTTTTTTGTTTTTGCTGGCGTTTTACTAAGGTGTGATATTGAGTTTCGATTCTGTCGATGTGCTCAAACAACGCAAAACCAATGCCTTCAAAGTCAACTAGCTGCTCCGGTTGTTGGTTTTCTAATACTTGGTGGAGCCTTTCACAACATCGTTCAGCACGATAAAGATCGCGAAGGGCTTCATAATTGGGTTTAAGTGCTTTGAGTTCTGGTACGACTTTACCATTGACCCAGTCAAAGACCTCTTTACGCATTTTAGCGGTTTTGGCATCTGGCTTATCAAGGGCAGATAAAGCAGCGAGCAAAATTTCCAATCCGTTGGCAAAACCGTTTAAGCCATGCACTTTTAAACTGGCTACCGCGAAATAGCCCGCCATAAGCAGATCCAAACCTTGCTCTTTCGCTAACGTTTCGCAGCAAGCAAATACTTTTTCCCAATCGGTGCCGCCAGCGAGAGGGTTAAAACGACGATTAACTTCGTCACGAATTATTTGATAGTTATCCGATCCCCGAATGACTTCTGAATCATTAATTAGACGGTAGAAGCCGTTATCCAGGAACAACACGTTCGACATATCGAAATCGCTCTGTAAAGCTAAAACAAAGAAAAGGAGCGAGTTTCCCCGCTCCTGGTTGATTAATATAAGGTTTGAGACAGGTTGAACGATTTGAACAACCGTTCAGTGAATGGGTTTGCGTCTGCCTCAGAGTTGATGCGATAGATCATATCACCCTCATCAACCGTGAACTTATAGTCAACAGAAGTTGCGCTCGCCGCAATCACATCACCTTGATCCAGCAGGCGGAAGAACGCCCATGGGCCTTGAATGGAGATACTGCGTGGAGAAACGTTGCTCTTCGTTGGTACCAAAGTCACTTTAGAGATAGCGGAGTCACGTAAGGTGTTTGGCCAAATCAGTTCTACGTTTTCACGAGGACCATGGCTGTACGCCAAGTACTGACCATCGACGTTAAGTACGCTACGACGTTTGTTACCAGTTAGACGCAGTGGCTCAACAGAGAAGCTCACATCCAGCACCCCTTTACGGTTAAAGAAGGCTTGGCGGATACGCTCTGCTTGTTTGATCTCTTCCAATACATCTTTACGAACGATCGAGTGGTCACCTTCGCCGTTACCAACACTGATGTTCTCATCGATGAACATTTTCAGTTGGTTTTTGTAGAAGCTATCCAGTGTACCGTTTGGTGCAAAGAACGATTCGAAATCATCTAAAGAGACATCTTTTTTCGAGGTCGGATTAAACGGATAACGGTTAGCCAATTTTTCTTGGAAAGTAGCATAAACATCATCATGCCAACGAGTCTCAAGGTGTTTGATCGCCGCCTGTTTCACTACATACCAGCTTTCATCGGCCAATTTAGTCATCATGGTATCGAGCGGTTTTGGTAAACCAGAGGCGATACGTTTTAGGGTATAAATTGGATCCGCATTGACCAGTTTCAAACGCGCTTTGGTTGCATCCAGCGCAGCAGTGCCCATGTCTGGCGCATCTTGAATCGCTTTCAGATAGTTTTTCAACTCATCAATCGATGACAATACTTCTTGGAAGTATGCTGGCTTATCACCAACAGGTTTTAGCATGTCGTTCAATTCAGAGAACGGAGCTTCAATATTGGCAGCCACTTTGTACTTAGAACTTTTCACTAATTCTTTGCTTGCGTCATCATTGCTGATTTCACCAAACATTTCAGTGTTGAAGTCTAAGGTACGCAGCAAGCGTTGCAGCGGTTCGACGTTACCTGTGATGTTTTCCAATACGGTAACCGCATCATTAATATCGCTGAAGTATTTCACGTCGATTTCATTTAATGCGTTACGCCAAGTGTTGGTGTAATCACCGATATATAGCTGGCGAATACGGTCACGTAGAGCTTGTTTGTCCGCTTCACTGAAGTTAGCCGATTTGGTTTGACCTAAAACCCAACTGTCGATCAACGCCAGTTCAGAAACTGATTCTGATTGCGGCATAAAGTAATCTTCAAAGCCTTGTTTAGTCAGCATTTGAGGAATATACAAGTTGCCACTGTTCATGACACGCTCTTCAAATACCACGTCAAATACCGGACCAATCAAGCTACGTAAGTTGATAGCAGGACCTAATACCGTTTGCGCGCTCAATTTCAGATTACGATATACGCGCTGTTCGTTTGGCATTGAACCTAACTGTTGTTGGACTTTAGCGATCGTTTGGTCATAAGGACTCATTACTTTGTCCGCCATTTTGTCACCGTGTTTACGGTCGGCAGTCAAATCGGTATGACGCATTGCGTAATCTAAGTGACCTTGCAATTCATCTTGGATCTCACGCTCACCAGAGAACTCTTTTTGCCAATGTTTAGCAAAGTAGTCCATAACGTAATCTTTATAGCGACCGCTCTTGTCGGTCATCATGCGATACACACGTAAGATGGCGAGCTTCTCTTCATCGGTACGCGCGTTTTTCAGATCAACAACAACGTCAGCCATCAATAGCGGTAGGAAACGAGTTTCCAGCAGGTTCAGATACGTCTCTTCAACGCGAGGACCAATGGTGTGCCCTTGATATAAGCCCAAATCCGATACGTATTTAGGTTTGTCACGGAAGAAACCAAATTCAAGTGTTGCTTCACGAATCTTATTTAACGGCTCAAGCACTTCTTGCTGTGATGCCATTTTTAGATTGGATGGAAACTCTTGTTTATACTGGTTTACTTTAGCTAACACCGCGTCAGAGTGGTGGATGTTTGCATCGTAATTACGTTGCCAAGAGCCGATAAGGAGCACAGAAACAATCGAGCAAGAGAGCACAGACAGCCCCATCAAGCGACGTTTTTGACGAGTAACACGGAAGTTATCCGATGCCAAACCCGCTTCAGGGTAGATGATGTTATTAAACAGTTTCTGTGTGAAATAAACCGTTGAGTTTTTCGCATGTTGCGCGCGGTTAACTGCATGGGTTAAGCCATAGCGACGAGACGCAGCATCATCAAATGCGTTGGTTGGAACACCTTGTTGATACACAGAAGTAAAGTACGCACCACGCACCAACGCTGAAGTGGAGAACTGGTCACTCGCTAATGCATCTTCAAAGAATTGCAGCAGGATATCTTTTAAACCCGCCATTTGGCGCGTAAAGCTGTAAATTGCATTACGCTCATCAAGTGGCATGGTATCCGCAACGGCTTCAGGAAGAATGTCGTTAATACGCTCAACAAATTTACCGTAATCTTTAGAAAATTCATCAAGCCAATGGTCTAACTGCTCAATCGATTCTAGAGAGAAAGTGAAACCTAATACTTCTTCACGTTCAGACTTGGAGTAGTGTTTAAAGAACGGTTCAAAGCCATAAAGCAAATCGAGTTTAGTTAGTGCGATGTACACAGGCAAACGAGTCGACAGCGTTTCCATCACTTCGCGAATACGAGCACGTAGCAAACTTGCATAAGCTTTACGTTCAGTAGCTGTTGCAGTCGCGAGATGAGAAATATCAAGAGCCAGCACAATACCGTTAAGAGGACGGCGACTGCGGGTACGGTCAAGCCAATTAACGAAATGTTGCCATAAACGGCGTTCCATTTCGCCATCGTTATCCATTTCACGACTACCCTGAGTTAACAGCTCACCATCAGGATCAATCAGAACGGAATCGTCACCAATCCACCAGTCAAACGAATATGGGTTGTCACTCTTCTTACCAGAGGCGCGACGAACGGAAGAGAAAACGAAGTTTTGTCCAGAGCGGTTGATAAGGCTAGTCTTACCGGCATTTTCCAGGCCCATCACCAAGTACCAAGGCAAAGCGTATAAATAGTTACGCTTATTCAAGTTCTGCTTCATATCAACCATCACTTGGTTGAGTTCTGCTTCTTGACGCTCTTCGTAGACTTTGATTGGGTCTTCACGTAGCTGCTCTTCACGCTGTTGCTGCGCTTGGAATGCTTTGAGTTTACGCGCTTGCCATAAACCCCATAAGCCAAAGCAGCCTAAGGTAAATAGTGCACTCGCAATCGCTCTAGCCGTTACGGATTCGAGAGGTTTAATGCCATAAATTTCTAGCCAAGGTCCTGCCCACCAAATTGCCACATTCAATAGAATGAATGTGGTGAATAGCAAAATGGGAAGTGCTGAGACCATTCCTGGCTTAAGCTTTTTCACTATTCCGACAATAACTTTCCACATGGATTGTGTCCTTCATTTACTCTGACGTTGTATTTCTTTCTAGTTGTGCAATTAGTGACGGTTCCCAATCGGTAACGCTCATGGTAGTCACTTGTTTATGTAATGTTTGGTACTGCTCTTTTGCCATTCCATCGAGGTGATTTGCTTGCATCACATCAGCAGACAGCAAGCGCCAATAGAATCTGTCGCGAGGTTCGTTGGCGTTCACAAGCCCTTCATTGAGCATCGAAAGTGCCACAGCAATGCCACCCTCTTTTGCCATAGTGAACGCTTCTTGGCGTTTTTCTTGCCAATCACCGCCGCCAGATGAACCTTGAGCCTGTACACCGTTTTTAGAAGCTAGCCACTCCTTTACGGCATCAGAGACAAAAGGTTCTCCCCCTTTAAACTTCAATTCTAATAGCGATGGTAAACGCTCTAAAAATTGCTGAGTTTCTTCTTTAATCGCCTGACACCAATCTTGTTTACCTAGATTGTCGGCGATGGTGTAACTCATTAAATGCCCGTCAAACCAGTATGGCGACATGGTTAAGCTCTGCTCAACTTTGCGCCATAAAGCCAAATCTGGATGACGCATTTGGTCTTGGTAATCTTTTACTCGGTCTTGTTGCATACCGCGCAGTAGAGTTTCGCCATCAGGTTTGTGATCGGGTAGCGAAGTAATACTGCCCCACACGGCATAACGGCGAAGACGAATGGATAAAGCGATACCGAACTCTTGTTCTGCAAGAAAATCAGCGACTTTTAATAACGTTTGCTTAGCAGCTTTATCACTGGAATGATCGACTGACAACGAAGTTGGCGTCGCAGTTGAACGCACTTCACTTTCTGGCGCCGTCGCAGGCTTTTGTTGCTCGACTTTTTGTCGCTCTTCAATTCGACGTAATTCGTTTTGAATTTTGCGCGCAACAGCCTCAACCACATCAGATGACAAGCCATGCGATTCAATCACTTGCTCCCATGCTTGCAGCGACTGCAGCACTGCTTCGCGCGCTGTTCCATCAAAACGGTGATATTCCAGTTTCTCCACTACGAGAGAGAAACGTTGCACCATTTGGCTGAAAAACTTACGGCGTGGTAGATTGCCTCGCTTCCCTGGTGCGGGATAACTCTCTTCCCAAAAATGCACCATGAAATCGGTCATCACATCCAAAGAGGTGGTGAAACGTGTCGGTGTCGGATCGTTGTGAAGACATTGCAGCAAATACACCAGTAACTTGATGTCTTTGCTTTTTTCCGCCAACAACTTAACCGCACTGTGCTCGACCTCTTCCCATTGCACACTGCCATGAGAAAGTGAGCCCACTTTCATCATCTGATCTTCAACAAAATCAAACAGCGGATCATCGATTAAACGTTCACCAACTGGGTTCTCACCCGCAATCGGCTGGGCAACACATTGACGATATTGAGCTAATTCCATCGTGCCCCCTACCAACCACAACGTTGACGCAGTGCAGAAAGATCATCTGCCACGTCACGTGTATCAAACTCTAATCCATCAGCAAACGTCGCGTTAGAACGAAGAACTAAACGATTCCCTGATGTCATGGCTTTCATCATATCAATCGCTGGCAGACCACGAGCAGATGACATCAATACGCCTAAATCGTCACTACGCCAAAACTGTTGCTGTCCGCCCGCTACAGCAACACGGATACGACCGTCTTGCACTGGATCTGGAAGCGCTAACTCAACCCGACTTAAATTGTTCATACAGCTCATCAACAACACGGGTTTAGCATTACCTTGAAACTGTGTATGACTATTGAGCGCAGTAAAAGCTAACCAAGCGCTGCTTCCCTTACCTTCACCTTGAGTCACCAATGTTCTGACCTTATCACCGTCTTGATGGGCCGCATCGATAGCGCGTTGCCATGCTTCGGGATAAGCCTGACCGGTCACTTCTGTTGCCGGCAGCGGAGTTTTAAATACCCGATCAAAGCAGTCTAAACGCTCTAAACGTCCAGACACTAAACGACACTGCTCAGCTTGCTCCAAACGTTTATCTGCCGCCTGAGTGACACTAGGCACAGTGGCTAACGTTGATAAAAGGCCTAACCAAACACATATGCGCTTCTTATTCATTGAGCTTTGATCTCCAGTTTCAGGCATTTGTATGCCAGAGTCCGTTTAGGAATACCTAAACTTTCTGCTGCTTTTGCCCGATCGCCAGAGAAACGTTTAAGACGTTCGCTAATGATTTTGGCTTCGAAATCATTAAGTGCCTGTTTCAAATCACTAATGACGTTGTAATTGGATTCTGCCGGAGCCGTTACCTGTGTTTGCATTACTGACTCTGAGGCCATCGCTTGTGGCATTTCAGGCTCAAGAGAGAGTGCTGCCATTGCATGGATACGATGCGCAAAGCAATGCTCCTCGACTTGCGTACCATCCAGCGTTTGCGCACATCCAAATTCGATCAGGTGCTTTAGCTCACGAACGTTACCAGGAAAGTTATGCTGCTTTAGACAATCGATCGCTTTGAAATGTAACCCACGGATATTTCTACCGTTTTGTTGATTGAATATTTCAACGAAATGCTGACTCAGTTGATCAATATCGTCTAAACGAGTCGCTAGACGAGGCAAGGTAATCGGATATTGGAACAGACGGTAATAAAGGTCTTGGCGAAAAGCACGCTTACGCACTTGGTCAATCAAGTTCACGTGAGTAGCCGATACCAAACGAAAATCAGATGTCTGCTCTTGCTTGCCACCCACAGGGCGGAAAGTACGCGATTCCAATACACGCAATAACTTAGCTTGCAGAGCCAAAGGCATATCACCGATTTCATCAAGAAATAGCGTGCCGCCATTGGCTTGGGCAATTAGGCCTTGCTTATCACTATCTGCACCAGAAAACGCCCCTTTGCAGTAGCCAAATAGCTCACTTTCCAGCAGGTTTTCAGGAATCGCAGCACAGTTGATCGCAACAAAAGGTGCCTCTTTACGGGAAGAGAGCTGATGCACTGCCTCCGCAACCAACTCTTTACCAGTACCGGTTTCGCCCTGAACCATCACAGAAAGCTGAGACTGAGCAGCACTGGCGATTTGCTGACGCAATTTCTGCATCACTTCACTTTGGCCGATGAGCTTACGAGCAAGATTGTTCACCAGCGATTGCTGCGTAGAGCTACGTTGAATATCAGACAACGATTCGGTCAGAACCTGACGATTTTGCTCTTCGCGCGCCATTTCACTGAGCAGTTCCCACTGCTGAGAAAATACCGCCACAAATTTAACGAAATGCTCATCATCAAAAGCCGTGGTAACCACATGACTCTCACCAATCATCAATAAAATGGATTGGACGTGACGAGTTCCCAATGGCAATGGTTGAATCAGTACCGAATCAAACATGCCAACGCGAGTTGTCAGTTGATTGAACATGCGGTTCGCTTGCCAAAACACCAGCTCATCCGCCGTCAAATGCATCGCATTGGATGACTGCAGCACATGGGCAAATGGGGTATCAAAATCCGTTACCGACCATGAAAATGGCAGTGTGTCATTGTGAGGAACAAGCAGACGCCCATCCGAAGAGGGCATCAATAGCATGCAAGTAGAAAGACCAAGCTCTTGCGACACGATATCGACGAATCGAGTCGCAAGTTGTTGGGGCTTTCTTAATCCAACAAGATCGGTCGCGAAAGCTAGCCAATTACTCATGATTACTCTACCTCTCCTACAAATTCACCATCTTGCGCAGACAATGAAATGCGCACGACAGGTTCTTTAGCAGCCAGTTTATTTAACAGTGCTAATGAGACTGGCGGTAACAGTTGTCCTTCGATAATCGCTTCGAGCATACGCGCGCCATTTTCAGAGCGAGTCGCGCGGTTAAGAATCTCTTCAATCAGAGAATCTTCAATCACTACTTCAGCACCGTAACGAGTCTTAAAGAGCGTTTCTAGACGAGCAAGCTTGCCTTTCACGATCTCATTCAGTACTTCTTTGTTTAGTGGCATGTAAGGAATCACTTCCATGCGAGCGAGCAATGCAGGTTTAAAGAAAGCCGCTAATTCTGGATAAAGCGCATCACCAAGTTCAGACAGGTTTTCTGAGTAATCAACGATGGTTTGGAAACCGAGGTTTGATGTCAGGAAGAAGACGATGTTTTGGCAATCAATCTTACGACCTTCACCATCACAAAGTTCGCCTTTATCAAACGCTTGATAGAAGATGTTCAGCACTTCAGGGTGTGCTTTCTCAACTTCATCAAGAAGAACAACGGAATATGGCATCTTGCGAATTGCTTCCGTTAACACACCACCTTCACCGTAACCTACATAACCTGGAGGTGAACCAATCAGGCGTGAAACCGTATGTTTCTCTTGGTATTCCGACATATTGATAGTGGTAAGGAACTGTTGACCACCGTAAAGCTGGTCTGCAAGTTGCACGACGGTTTCTGTTTTACCAACACCACTTGGACCAACCAATAGGAAAGCGCCTTTAGGGCGACCAGGACGACGCAAGTCAGCACGAGCAGTCAAAAGATGACGATGTACACGCTCAATAGCGGTGTCTTGACCTTTGATAGCCTTACCTAAAATCTCAGTAAGATGCGTGATTTTGTGGAGTTCGTCCGTGTTCATTTGATCCACAGGTACGCCAGTCCAATCAGCAATTACCTCGGCAATTTGATCGGCACCAACTTGTGGGCACATCAGACGTTCATCATGAGGAATCGCATTCAGTTCTGCATACTGGTTTTGCAATTCACGGCGCAGATCAGCTAACTGCTCTTCGTCTTTCTCTTCTGCATCAACCGCTTCCATCAACTCAGCGCGCAGCGCAACAATCGATTCCACAAGCGCTTTTTGTGATTGCCATTTTGCGTTTAAGGTTTCTTTTTCCACTTCATCTAACTGCTCTTGCTCGCGCAGTTGATCTAGACGATCTGCATTGATCTCTTGACCTAAATACATCGCGCGCTCAAGCATTTTGATCTCAAGTTGACGCTGATGACATTCTGTTTCGAGCAACGCAATACGATTCGGTGGTGTGGTCATGTTGATTGCGATACGCGCACAAGCCGTATCCAACACATCGATCGCTTTATCTGGCAGTTGACGGCCAGAGATATAACGAGCTGAGAGTTCAGCAGCCGCTTTCAACGCATCATCGGTGATCAATACGTTGTGTGCTTTCTCATAGACGCCGTTCAAACCACGAAGAATATCAACGGCTTGAGTGATGGTAGGTTCTTCCAATTTTACCAGTTGGAAACGACGAGTTAATGCAGGATCTTTTTCAAAATACTTTTTGTATTCTTTCCAAGTCGTTGCCGCAATCGTACTTAACTCTCCACGAGCAAGTGCCGGTTTTAGCAAGTTGGCTGCATCACTGCCCCCTTCTTGGTTACCAGAACCAATGAGGGTATGAGCTTCATCAATAAACAAAATGATTGGGTGGGGTGCGTGTTTAATCGCATCGATAACCCCTTTAAGGCGCTTTTCGAATTCCCCTTTCACTGATGCACCCGCTTGAAGCAGACCTAAATCGAGCGAGTACAATTCAATTTTTTGTAGTTGCGTCGGTACTTGACCCGCAACGACACGCAGCGCCAAACCTTCAATCATGGCACTTTTACCTACGCCGGCATCGCCAACCACGATAGGGTTGTTCTTACGACGACGGCACAGGATGTCGATCATCAGGTTCAGTTCATTCTCACGACACAAAACCGGATCAAGTTCGCCATTGCGAGCTTGCTCGGTCACGTTGGTGCAATATTTAGCTAGTGGTGACGAATCTGCATTCAATGCTGCATTTTTTGCCGCAGCTGGAGAAGACTTCTCAACCGCAGTTTCAGCAGAATCCGCCAAAATGGTCGCAAAGTGTTTTTTCAAACTTTCACGGTTAATGCCATCAAAAAGTTTAATCAGTTTCAAAGGCAAATAGCGGTCGGCGCGAGTAATGGCCGCAAGGAAAACCGCCCCAGAGCGCAATTCACTCTGCTCAAGTTCGGTCGTTGAAAGCAACCACGCTTCTTGCAGCACTTCGACGAGAAGAGGAGAAAATGCTGGGTAAGTATCCAGAGACTGTTCACGGGCATAACTGGATGCAAGCGCTTGTTTAACAGCATCTAGCTCAATGTTCGCTTGTTTTAATACGATGCGAACATCAGACAATGGGTTATCTGTCAGGACATCCAAGTAGTGTTCTAAGGTGACTTCTGGATGCTGACGTTCAATGCACAACGACGCCGCTTGCTCGAGAGCCAGCTTACTTTGCGCATTCAACTTTGCAATAAGAGTGGGTAATTCAATACGGATCACGACGACCACCTAGCCTGTTTAATTATAGTTAAAGTATTTGATTTAATTGATTTAGTACGTCACTGGTTTTTTCATGAAGTAGGTATGTATAGCCAATAAATACCCCAATCCACAAAACAACAAATCCAGCAAAAACTGACCATATTGGTAACTGAGTGCTTAACTTATATTTGGATTGCACTACATGGTCGGTTGCACTGGTTAGCGCTTCGAGCGGTTTCTCTTCTAAGCCACTGAGCATATCGTGTAGACGAGCAATCACGCGTTCACGTTCAACGTGTCCACCTTCAATCACACGATATTTACCCTCGAAACCAAGCACCAAGCAGTGGTAAATAAACTCCAGCAAAAGCTGATAACGTTTTGGGTCATCTTCTAAACGGCCAAGGATGGTAAACACTTTTTCGCCACCCCACGTTTCGTTATGGAAACGCGAGAGCATTGAGTGTTCAGCCCATACGCTAGATGAACCCCATTCAGTTCCCATCACCGCTTCATCTAAAAACGCACATAAGATGTAGCGGTAAGCCATCAAAATGGCATGTTCGAAACCTTTTTCAGAAAGTTCGATTTCGATAGCCTTAATTTCTTCTATTGTCTGTTGATAGATCTGCTCGATGTTGTCGCAATCACTCAACGAACGAACACGCAATGACAAACCAAATAGAGGCGTCGCCGCATCAATCAAAATATTTGGGTTATCGCCACGTAACTGAAACCAATAGTCTTGGTCGTAGTTAATCTGTTCCACATCATCAAACAGTAAGTTACTGTATTGTTGTTCTTTTTTACCTAAAGCCATGGTTAACTCCTAATCGCCCAGAATTGCAGATCCAAATCATCAAATGCCGCAGCCACATGGAATGCAAAACCACTTGAATTAGTCAGCATTTCCCAAGCTGGGCTGGTTTTATCAAGTTGGTAATAGGTGTAACCAGCGTGATAAGGCAATTGACGAGGAGCAACAGGTAACGAAATCAATGGAATACCTGGTAACTGCAGTGAAATAAGTTCGCGAATTTTTTCCACAGACGACACTTTGGTTTGCTGTGTAAACAAGCGACGTAATTCGTCTAATGGCATACGAGCTTTCACTGCAATAATGAATTCAGCAGAACCCATCAGCTGTGGATCGTGTACCGGAGCAACCATCAAGCCGTACTTACGTTTATCCAATTGAATTGAAACCGCACGTGGTTCAAGTACCACACTCAAGCTTTGACGTAAGTTACGAATCAACGGACTAAAAGAGAGCCCTGGCATATCGTGGTTATAACTGGGTAACGATGGCGGTAAACGGCTTTCATGGGTGAATGTGGCTAACTCACCACATACCGAAGAAAGGCATTCAAACAAGCGTTCTGGGTGTAAGCTACGCAGTTCAGCCAAATGCTGCATCTGTGGTTGTAAGCGGTTAAGTGCTTGAAGCAACATAAAGTCGGATACATCCGCAACACCACCTTGTGAAGGTGCAGCAATACGTTGAGCAATGTTCTTTGCACGCTCACGCATTAAGCCAGACATTTCATTAATGAAGCGGTGTAAGCCAGACAAGCCAACCACGTTGTAATGGCAAGGGATAAAGTCTTGGTCAAGCACCACACTACCATCAGGACGTTTTTCCAGAATACGAGCAATAGCAATCGAAGCGTAAGCACTGCGATCTTCTTTCTCGAGCATTAATTGCATTCTCACTGGAGAAACATCAATCGTGGTGGTATCGCCTTGCACACTATGGACATCACGTACTTCCATACGACGGCTTACATAACGACCCGTTCCTTTTTCTTCTGGCCAGTTCACTTCCATCAAGGACTCACTACGAAGTGGCACGGCAAGATAAATCAGTTGGTTCGCTAAGGAGGCATCTTCAATTTCAAGCGCATCAGGCATCGCATCTTCTTGCGGAATACGAAACGCTGTGCCATCAGGCATGATGCCAACTGCACGTTCAATCGCAATGCGGCCAAACGACAAGTATTCAGGGTTCAATGACAATTCAGAGATGCCATAAAGGTAGCGGCTGGCAGCACTGATACGTTCATCGATGTAGTACTCGGTGAAGCGCTGTTGCTGTTGAAAATGTTGCGGCTTGATAAACAGCCCTTCATTCCAGATCACTCGGTTACGTGCAAACATGGTCTATCACTCCACCCGTTCTAACTTGACGTTATAATCTTTAAATAACATCAGCATGTGATATTCACGGCCAACAGTGAGAACTTTCACTGCCTTCTTCCACTCACTCAATTCAGGATCAGCGAAGTGCGCCATCACACCGATATAATGCGTGTTTTTGTCCACTTCAAAACTGTTCACAAACTTGAACTGTCCTGGCATCAATACGTAGTCGTAACTTTTAACGAAGTTACTGCGCAGTGCCTTTTTGTAGTCTGTTTTCAGTTGGTCATAGTCCGCAGACATAAACATAGAATCGTCTTGTAACTCAAAGACCTGAATTTCAATCGGTGAGGCTTCACCCCAAATATTTGGGTTAACCCCTTCATCGGCAACTAGGCTGAGTGTCACCTTAGTTGGCTGTTTCGCTGGGTTGTATGCGTCTTCTGCATCACTACTCTCAGAAGAGCCACTGCTACTACAAGCAGTCAACAAGATGAGCGGAAACAGCAATAACAGCAGTTTCTTCACCATTACAGCTCCAGTTGCTTCTCACGGATTTTCTTGTCGTAGGCTTGCTCAAAGATTTCCCAGAACAGTTTTTCAAAACCACGTTGACGATTTGAAGTCAGTTCCTGGTAGTAGCTGCAGTACATTTCCCAAGCCCAAGCTTGATCGGATGTATGTTGAGAATCGGTGTTTCTTCTGTAGTGTTGGAAACGACGCATCAGTACTTGTGGCGAGAACGCTGCCAAAATTTGAGTCAGAGCTTCTGAAGTGGCATGTTGCATCGCATCATTATGATCGCGAACGTTTTTCAAGCTTTCTTCGATTGCTGCAGGAGCAGAAAGGTGCACCATACTCTTGTCTGAGTCATACATAGTGCGTACCGTCTCTTCGTAAGAAAGACCTAGGCGTAATGGGTTATCTTCAATCGGTTGAAGATTGCGATTTAGCGTACCAAAACGTCCTTCGCTCACCTGTTGATGAAGATCGAGCAAACCTTTCACACAAGCTTGCAGAGACTGACCTAGCTCTTCAGAGAGAAGATGCATACGTTTCATATCATGCTCATCACTAAGATCCACACCTAAGCCCTGTAACATTGGGCCAGTTAGCAAGTGTTGACCACCAGAAGTAGAGGTAGAACGTTCTACTGGTGTGTGACGCTGTTCGATATGATCAGGATTGATGCTTTTCGCAACTTCTTCCTCGAGTAAATCCAATACTTTTTCATCCATTGGTGAGCCCTCTGATACGTTGTTGATAGTTGTGTCGTTATTATGTGTGTAAGCCGAGTTTGGTTGAGTTGGTTCTGCAACTTGAGTGTTAGCCACAACTTCCTCTTGTTTAGGCGCAGATTTTTTCCACAAACCAAACCCTAAAATTCGTTTTAAACTGATTGATGAAGACATTTCGAAATCGCTATCAGCCTGAGGTGTGTAACTTAATTCATTCAGAACCAGGTTATCCTCAGGCACTAGTGACTCTGATTCTTCATTACGTTCAACCTTAGGTGCATCGATCAACGACTCTTCTTCTTCGTCATTGGTCTGTAATGCATCTAATGCAATAAGTGGATCGGCATCAATTCGGTGTTCGTCCACTTGAACTTCGTTTTCATCAAATGGAGCATCAGCCAGCAGATCAATCTCGTCAGAGCTGAACATGGTATCTAACGAACCGTACGTAGGATCTTCAGCCACCGTGCCACGCAGTACGCGAATCTGATAAGGGCCAATCGTCACTTCATCTTTGTGGGCCAACTTTGCTAACTTGTTTAACCCAAGTGGCATATGTGAACCGTTCACGTAGGTTGCCCCACAACGATCTTTTAAACAGAAAGCACCATCGACCATAAGAATTTCACAGTGAACAGGGCGAACCTGACCTTGATTGTCTTTTAAACGCCAAGTAGCAAAACTGTCTGAGCCAATCGTGCCGCCCACTGGAGTCCAAGTAGATTGAGCCGCTAGGCCCGATTCCAATAACTGTACGTTGGTCACTAACAAAGTGAGTGAAGGCTGTACCGCTTGATTCATTGTTATTGCCTCACTTGAATTAATACGTGTTGATCTTGAACGTTGCTGCCTAGGAAGGATGTCCAACCTAAGGCGATACCTTTATCAGAACCAAGCTCCAGTTTTGGCGCTTCGTCCTCAGCCATAGTCAGTTCAAGGTCATAAGCCATTTGTTCACGCAAAATCACTTCAACCAACTTACACAGCGGTTGATATTCCTTGCCTGAAGGGAGAAAGTCTGCAAAGCGCTCTCTCGTTAATTTATTGATGCAAATAGTGAATTTGCCATTACAGTCCACTACGGTATCGCCAATGATGGTGTCCATACCTAATTGCGCGTTTTGCATGCCCAAAGCACATTGTTGTTCTTTACCAATGTTCACTTTGCGTCTTACCCACAGTCTAATCTCCACTTCTGGAAGGTCAAAACAGTGTGCGATAATCCCAGCAACCACCTGTGGTGAGCGGCTTCGTCCAGCCAAAGTGCCCGAATAAGCCAGCATCTTGCACCAGTTAATTGGTGCGTCCCCACGTAAGTTCGGATCACCTAACCCAACTAAAGCAAAAAGTTGAGCGGAAAAATCATCCTGAGCATCAGGTTGGAACCGTACGTAGTAGCGATATTTACGCCACACGCGGTACACCAGATTGATTAACCGATTATTGAAGAAATCAAAAAACGGCTGTTTGTAACCACCTGGATCTTCGGTTGCTAGCTGCTCAGTAATAAAACCAGGCAATGGTGATTGCGCACCTGACAAACCAAAGAAGTTCGTTAGCATTACCATGCGATCATCGGCTCTCTCATCCAGTGACATCACATCGGATGGAGAAAATCCCAGACTTGGATTGGCACTGAATACTAAACGGCATTCACGTTCCCATTCCTCATCTTCTGGATTGAATTCGTTCACTTTTTGCAGCAATTCAACCAATTGGTAGAAGTTGTACGAACGCACATTGTCAGGCAAATGCGTTTGGGGCATTTGCTCGTCAGCAAGCGTTAGATCAACGGCTGCATTCCGCTCTGAGTTCCCCATGTGTACTTCTCTTGGTTAGTAAAATTCACGATGACCAATTCGTGAAACGAATTGATGCTCGCATACAAGGCAAAAAAGTGGCTCAACACAGTTCCGAATAAGAACAGGTCGCCTTCCGAACCGAATTTGGTTTGATCGACATATAAAGTCGATTGCAAACCACGAACAGGTAACCCACGTAGGATCTTGTCGACGGGCTTCGACTCAATATTTAAAATGCCTTCCAGACGCTGACGACCAATACGTTCCGCTTGTCGGTCGACCAACGCACGAAAATCGTAAGCACGCAGTACACTGCTCAATGCATCTTTAGAGAGCAAAGAGAGGTAGTTAAGCGAAAGGTTTGAAATTAATGTCCATAGCAAACTGCCATCTAATACAGGACGTAGAGATTGCGTTGGTACTGAAATATTACGAAATGTAGCGTACGGTGGAGAGGTATCCGTAGGCTCACAAATATCACCAACACCCAACTCCAATGGCAAAAGGCGATTGGTGCAAGTGAGCTTAATAGAGACCGCTTCATCGACGCCGGTCGATACCGTTTCATCACTACGGACAAACGAGATAAACGAATCAAAACCGTCGCCACGAATACTTTCTTTAGTGCGAGAGCGGTAATACAAGGCTTTACGATTACGTGCACGTTCCACTTCGTGTTGGAAGCTTTCAAAGGCAGAGTAAACTCGTTTTTCACCGCGTACTCGACGTCCTGATTCCATAGAATCTTGCCATCCAGTCACGCTATCAATGCTAAACACTTCGTAATGAGCTGGATAACGACTCGATGGAATCACACGGTATTCGGTCTTTTTACCATTCAGATCAATAGGATCTGCATCGTGCTCAAACAAGTTGATCACTGGTGTACAGTAGAGTTGGAAATTGTCGTTACGAACACGAACATCCGTCGGTAATGTCTTAGAGAAGTAGATTTTTAGCGTGAATTCACCGCAAACCTGCTTCGGTAACGCCTGATTAAGCCCTTTAACATCCACAAAATGAAACGCTTCTGGGAAAGAGAGGTATTCCTGCAGAATACGATAACCTTCATAGACGTTTTTTGGATAAGGCAACAGCGCCTGATCACTATCAAAACCGACCGTTGCAAAGGCATTGCGTGGTAGAGCAAATTCGACGCCATTTACCTCAACCGTCATTTTGCCTAGATAGTGATTGAGCCACAGATACAACATCTGCGAACTGTATTTGTCACCACCAAGGTAAAAACGCAGCGTATCCAGTTTTGCATCACCAGCACTGATATCACCGTTGATCGACATATCTAGGCTAAGAATGGTCGACTCTCTTGAGTGCTCAGCACTCACGTTCAAACAGTGTAAAGGGTAAAGCTCAACATCGCGGCAAGTACGAAAATGACACTTGGTACCAAACACAGGTTTGCTATCCAATTGAGTACCACGAACGACGGTTTGTTTTTCACTAACGCTTTTATCTGGATCAAACGCAACAATGCTCATGCTTGGTACGGGACGAAGATAGTTCGGCCACAGCATATTAATGATCGAGTGAGTAAGTTCAGGGAACTCATCTTCCACCTTTTCTCGCAGACGCGCGGTCAAGAATGCGAAACCTTCAAGTAGGCGTTCCACATCTGGATCGGTATTGCGGCCATGAAGGAAGCGAGCTAACTGCGGGTGAATTTCAGTAAATTCTTTCCCTTGCTCCTTCAAAAAGGCGAGTTCTTCTCTGAAATACTTATCTTGAGTCATAATAATTTAGAACACTCGGTATTGACGGTTTTGGTCCAGTAGCAAGTTAAATTGCACTTTGTCATGTAAGGCTTCACTGTTTAGCATGGCTACGATGTGGAACCTTAGTGACAACGGATCACGTTCATTACTGTCTGCTCGAACCTGAATATTGGCTAATCTTGGTTCGTACGTCTGTAGGCAGTGTTGAATCGCAAGTCTTATCCGTAATGACAAATCCATGGTTTCAAGGGTTGCATCGTTAAAATCGATTAAACCAAGATGAGGTGAGCTTTCAGAACCACCCACTCTGGTATTCAAAATATTCGATACGTTACGTTTAACTGACTCGAGTACATCCCATGCATCAGGACCTTGGGTCAATGACATGGGTCTAGAGCCGGCTTCTAAACGTTCGAAGAAGCCAACTCCAAATGCACTCTCTTCGGGTGCAATGTAAGTCATAGTTATGCCTGATCCAGACGGCCTACTAGAGATAGTTCGAAGTTAGCACCCATGTATTTGAAGTGCGGACGAACAGCTAGTGATACCTGATACCAACCTGGGTTTCCTTCAACATCAGAAACTTCGATTTTCGCTGCGCGTAAAGGACGACGGCTACGAACATCTGCTGGTGGGTTTTCCTGGTCTGCAACGTACTGTTTGATCCAACCATTCAATTCGCGTTCAAGATCTTGGCGTTCTTTCCAAGAACCGATTTGTTCGCGTTGTAGCACTTTGATGTAGTGTGCTAGACGGTTGATGATCATCATGTAAGGAAGCTGAGTACCCAGTTTGTAGTTGGTTTCTGCTTCTTTACCTTCTTTCGTATTCGGGAATACTTTTGGCTTTTGAATTGAGTTAGCAGAGAAGAACGCTGCGTTATCGCTGCCTTTACGCATCGTTAGGGCAATGAAACCTTCTTCAGCAAGTTCAAACTCTTTGCGGTCAGTGATAAGCACTTCGGTTGGAATCTTAGACTGTAGAGCGCCCATTGATTCAAACACGTGAACTGGAAGATCTTCAACTGCACCACCGCTTTGAGGACCAATGATGTTTGGACACCAACGGTATTTTGCAAAACTGTCAGTTAGACGCGTTGCAAATGCAAATGCAGTGTTGCCCCACAAATAGTGTTCATGAGAGTCGCTTACATTTTCAGTGTAGTTAAAGGTTTTGATTGGGTTTTCTGTTGGGTCATAAGGAACACGCAACAAGAAACGTGGCGCAGTAAGACCAAGATAACGAGCATCTTCAGACTCACGCAGTGCACGCCATTTAGTGTATTTAGGGCTTTCAAAAATGGATTTTACATCTTTGATGTTTGGTAGTTCTTCAAATGAATCGATACCAAAGAATTCTGGACCAACACTAGAGATGAATGGAGCATGAGCCATAGCGCCAAGTGCGCCCATGTACTGAAGCAGCTTCATGTCTGGTGTCGATGGCGTGAATGAGTAGTTACCAATAATGGCACCTGTTGGTTCACCACCGAATTGACCATATCCAGAAGAGTATACATGTTTGTATAAACCGGCTTGTGCAGTTTCTGGTGCGAATTCAAAGTCTTCTAGTAGTTCTTCTTTTGTGACATGAAGAATATCAACTTTGTTGTTTTCGCGGAAATCAGTGCGGTCAACAAACAGTTTAAGACCACGCCATGAAGATTCAAGTTGTTGATAAGATTCGTTATGTAGAATCTCATCCATTTGAGCACTGATTTTTTTATCCAGTTCAACCAACATTTGGTCAACAAGAGATTTATTGACTGGTTCAGCAGTTTGATCAGAACCAATTAGATTTTCGATAAAAGCAGCAACGCCTTTTTTCGCGACATCGTAACCTTCTTCACTTGGTGCGATGCGTGTTTGAGACATGATTTCGTCGAGTAAGCTACCTGTCGCAGCTAGCTGTCCATTCTCTAGTACTGAATCTGTCGTAGACATAGTTTTTGTTCCTGAAGTAGATTTTATGACAAAAGTATTAAGTCAAGTTAGAGCGATAAATCACTCTTGCTCAGTGCTAACTAAATTCAATTCAGCTAGTAGCTTTTCACGAGACTCTTCTGAGTTAAGAAGATCTTGCAAACGCTCACGGAACGCTGGGATGTTGCCTAGCGGGCCTTTTAGAGCAACAAGTGCTTCACGCAACTCAATTAACTTTTTCAATTCAGGAACCTGAGACGCTACCGAGTCAGGAGCAAAATCAGCAAGAGATTTGAAACTGATTTCAACTGGAAGCTCAGCGTCTTCTTCGTCTGTCAGCTTATTCTTCACTGTAGTGCTTAGTTTTAGATTGCTTTCACGCATCACTGCTTCAAAGTTGTTTTTATCAACAGAAACGGTGGTACGTTCTTCAAGTGGGGTATCTTCGGTATGACCTTTGAAATCGCCCACTACTAAGGTTTTAAGTGGTAATTCCACTTCAGCCTGTGCATCTCCCGTTGCCGGAACATATTTGATATTAATCCGCTCTTTAGGAGCTACACTTCCTTCTTTAGACATGTTATGTCTCCACTACCTATGCCAATCGTTGTTAATGAATGCGACTATGTATGAGTAACCAAAAACCCGTACATAATCTGACGTTATTTATCTATCAAATTTATTTAATATAACCGTACAAATATCAGTAGTTTTAAGCCGATTAATTTATGTAACTACCGAAAGTTTATTATCTATATTTAAGATTAAGCCAGTACGATTACTTATTTAATATTTTAATTTTTAACAAGTTCGCTGATTAATATACAACCTATAGAGTATTTATTCAACGCCCAAGCAACTTTTTACCCGGCTATTCTATTCACTCAAAGCAGAAACGCATCACATCAATTTAGCAAAACATGATCTAGTTTCCAAAAATAGCCTTACTACTAATACAGTTTAATATCCGGATGGTACAAATTAACCTCATACCATCCGGTTAAATATCCCAATAAAGATCGTGGTTATAAAACGTATTCTTCTTTTTCAATTGCGCTTCAATTGTTTGTGACTTTTCAATGTCTTTCGGTGATATTGTCTTCATGATATCTGCATAGTGACGCTCTACATTCTGGTATAGAACATCTAATCTATCGGACCCTGCAGTTTCTAAATACACATCGTAGTAAGCCTTTGCTTTGGCTAAATCTTCTTGCACAAAAGCATAGTTACTGCTGTATCCACTCAAGATAATGGCCACGGCAGCTAAAGAGGTTAAGTCCCCTTCTTCGATTGCTCTCTCGCGCCATTTAAATGCTTCTTGATAGTTGTGCTGATCTTCCAATCGTTGGATGTAGTTACGAATGGCTGGCATATAACCGGTATTTGCCGCTTGTTCGTATAACTTACTCACCGCTTTATCACGACCACCAGGTAGTAAATACGTACCTTCTCCATTTTCTAATTCAGCGGCTTTTTGCATCAAAGCTCGAGGCACATCAAACGCCACAGATTTGTCTAAGTAGTACTCTGACAGCTCTTGGTCGGTACTTTGGTAATACTGCGCTAAGCCATACAGAGCCTGGGCTGGCTCAGTTTGACCGAGTGTCACCAATGAGTCATGGTAATGATTTTGCCAATATTTTCTTTCGCGGATACGCAGCCAATCTCCTTTTAGATAAAGGTGCTGCATAGCCTGACGATTGCCCTCACGTGCTGCTTTTAGCAGGTACTCTTGCGCTTCGGGTGGCGTGCGAATCGTCGTGTTGTAATTGGACAATTCCATCGCATACAAATAGGCCGCTTGTGCATCACCTTTGTCCGCTGCGTACTTCAAAAACGGACGCGCTTTCATATTTTTTAGCTGCGCTCTCAATAACTTACCTTCTTGATAAGCTTGAGATGCCGTCATCTGATTCATTTCATAAGCGCTTTGCGCATTTTGAGCGTCTGCAGCGACACATGAGCCAGCAACACCAAAAAGGAGAAGCCAAGTCGCTACAAATTGTTTTGCTGTTAAAGACACTACATTCACCTTCAGTTAATACGAAAATCTTCTCTGTTTACGACAACTTACCGTAGGTATATCGTCGTTTCGGGTTTGTATGAAAGCCGATTTTCTAACCGAATTTTACTTTGTAGCTCAGGGCGTTATCGTTACGCCATGCTCTGATGTTGCTCATATCAATTCTCCGTAAGCCTTTGTTTTCAATATGTGAGATTGGTATCTAGCAATGGCAAATCCATCGTACTGATGTTTGCCTCATTGGTGCGATTCAGCGCTGCCTAGCCATGCAACTATCTGAACCACAACTTTGTTTACTCTACTTAATTCACCTCAATGCCAAGTCTTTTTAGTCATAGTTGGTCATCGATTTCATTTACCTTTCGAGATAAATAGTTCCACTAAGTAACGAGGACACATAATGGATCAAAATCATCAAAAAATAATCACTTCATTTAAGGTAATATATAAATTTTGAGACAGATATTCCAAATACTCAGTTTTGACTATTTTTTTACTTTGTAATTTTATTGTCAGAACTTAATTATTTATTTCGATTTCAGTATTTTAAATAAATATAAAATGAGCAAATATTTACCTGCTATTCTTAGAAACACCTCTTAAGTGTTACTGCAATATTTCTACAGAACTAAACATTCTCCTGACACAAGATCACTAATTTGACAAAAACCTGACAAATAGAAGATTAGCAAATGGAGGAATATCACATTTAACCATAAAATATAGCGCAATGACGTTTAATCAAATAACCATTCAGATAATGAATAGGAGGTGTATAACAAAGACCATTCGTCACGCATCATCAACATGTATGACTTACTATCAAATTTGGCTTATAGAAATGACGTATGTCACAAGTCCACTCTATTCAAAAGTGAACTGTGACAAAACAAAAGGAAGGGGATTAGAACTCTTGGTTCATTTTGCGTAGCATTTCGCTCAATGCTTGTTGCTGCTCAGGCGTGAAATGCCGAGTAAGATCTTCCGTTAACTGAAGATGCAAAACATTATGTGTTTGAAATACCTGATGACCTGCCTCTGTTAGCTCAACCAAAATTGAACGGCGGTCGCCTTCTAAAGAGTGGCGTTCAATCAGGCCAGCTTTGACAAGCTTATCCACTTGTACAGTCAATGTTCCGGTAGTTATGCCAAGACGATTAGCCAACTCTTTCATACGCATCGCTCCATGGCTTCCCAAAACTTCTAGGGTATGAACTTGTGCAAGAGAGAATTGGGTCTCTTTTACGACCGCTTGCTCCCACGACGACATCTTGTCGTAGAACTCAGTAAGCAAATTGTTTAAGTCGGCTAATTGCTGCATTTTTACCTGCCTAATGGCTGTACCTCAATTGTTAAGTGGCTGATCTTATCAAATTCTTCCAGCTCGTGTCTAAAAAAGGCGACATCCTTTCCATCACGTGAAGTCAATGTCATCATGGCTGCATAGTGGTTAGCACTGACTTTCCACATATGTAAGTCCTTGACTGTTGCCCCACTCTGGGTGATTTTTTGCAAAATACGTTGTTCATATTTTTCATCGACTTGGGCATCAAGCAAAATCGGTGAGGTTTGACGAACAAGCCCCCAGGCCCATTTCGTGATCACCAAGGCTCCAACAATGCCCATCACAGGGTCAAGCCACACCCACCCCAGATATTTGCCCACAATCAAAGCTACAATCGCTAATACCGAAGTTAACGCGTCCGCCAAAACATGCATGTACGCTGCCTTAATGTTGTGGTCTTCATGGTGGTGTTCATGCTCGTGTTCAGAGTGATGGTCATGATGGTCATGATGGTCATGATGGTCATGATGGTCATGATGGTCATGATGGTCATGCAGCAGAAACATACTCAGTATGTTGACTGTCAAGCCAATCACGGCAACAAAAATTGCTTCATTAAATTCGATAGTTTGCGGACTAAACAAACGATGGATCGATTCCACCACCATGAGTAAGGCGACAATTTCTAATCCTATCGCGCTAGTAAACCCTCCCAATACGCTTACTTTGCCAGTACCAAAAGAGTAAAGACGAGAGTCCTGATTTTTGCGTGAATAACGCAGTGCAAAGAGAGTGATACAGAAAGCCGCTGCGTGTGTGCCCATGTGCCAACCGTCTGCCAGAAGAGCCATAGAACCAAATAGAGAGCCAGCCGTTATCTCCACGGCCATGGTAATGACAGTCAATAACAAAACATAGAAGGTTTGCTTTTCCCCTTCGGTATTACTATACGAAAAGGTATGTGATTTCGAACAAAGCGAAGTAGTCATAGTTAATTACTTTGATTATCAAATTTTCCAAAGTCTAGTTAGTTTGATAATCAAAGTAAAGTCGCCAAACGATAAATTTAAATCCTCTGGCATTTCGATCTTGCATCGGTACAATGCCAGCGTTTAAACCACCAGTGCCTACTATTACGCCATGCAATATAACAACACCTGTTTCACGCCTTTCCAATCTGATGTTTCAGCGATCGCACTACCGGACAGATTTACCTATCCGTTTTGTTATGAACCGCATCCACTTTGCGAAATTGCCGCTAAACAGCTGCAACAATATTTGCTTGAGCAAACCGATTGGTCACATCCCTTTGGCTTAGATCATGAAGGCCACTTAGATAACAACAGCGATGAAGCCAATGGCAAAATGTTTGGTGTACTGGTGGTGCAAAACTCTCAAGGAGTGCTGGGATATTTGGCGGCATTCTCTGGATTACTTGCGGATAAGCTAATCCAACCAGGATTTGTTCCTCCAGTTTACGATCGCCTTGCAGATGCGACTCTATTTCGTCAAAAAGCCGATGAAATTGCCGTGATTAACCATCAGGTAAAGTCGTTAGAACAAAGCCCAAAACTGGATCAGTTGAAACAGCAACGACACGAACTTGAAACCCAAGCTCAGCAAGAGATAGAAGCTTTACGTTTATCGATTATTGAGCAAAGAAAAGCTCGTAAAGCTGAGCGCGAAGTCATCGCGAATAGTGAACACAGTCTGCAAAATGAACAACGTCTTGAACAACTGGCTCGTGAAAGCGTGCTGGAAAAACGTCGGCAGCAGGACCTAAAAAGCCAGTGGCAACAAAGCCAAGATGATGTTCGAGCCGACATTGAGGCATTCGAAAACCAGCTCTTAGCGTTAAAACAGGAGCGGAAAGATCGTTCTGCTCGGCTGCAGCAGCATCTGTTTGAACAGTATCGTTTTCTCAATGAGGCTGGCGATGAGAAATCCCTGTTAGACATTTTTGCTGCTTTTCCCAAATTAACACCTCCGGCTGGATCAGGTGAATGTGCTGCGCCTAAGTTGTTGCAATATGCGTTTCAACATCAACTTACCCCGATTTGTATGGCTGAATTTTGGTGGGGAAAATCGCCAAAATCAGAAATTCGCCAGCATCAAAAGTACTATCCTGCTTGCCAAAACAAGTGTTTCCCGATTCTTTCGCATATGCTCGCAGGATTAGAGTTGGATGATAATCCGTTATTACAAAATCCAGCTCAAGACAAAGAAATTGACATCATTTATCAAGATGAAGCAATTGTTGTTGTCAACAAACCCGCTGGGTTACTTTCCGTGCCCGGAGTCCATATCAAAGACTCAGTGGCAACTCGCCTTGCAGAACAGTTCGCCGATAAAGAAGGACTGTTTGTATTGCACCGTTTGGATATGTCGACCTCCGGTTTACTGGTATTTGCACTGACTAAACGTGCTAACAAACAACTGCAAAAGCAGTTCATCACACGTCAAGTGAAAAAGCGTTACGTGGCGGTACTGAGCGGAAAATTAAACGAAACACACGGTGAAATCACGTTACCACTGCGAGGTGACCTTGATGATAGACCACGCCAAATTGTCTGTGTCGAACACGGTAAACCCGCTCTAACCACTTGGGAATGTATCGCGCAAGAGAGTGATGGTTCAAGTCGTGTGAACCTTTACCCACATACCGGCCGCACCCACCAGCTACGTGTGCATTGCGCGCACCATGATGGACTCAACTTGCCAATTAAAGGTGATGACTTGTACGGCACGAAAGCCAATAGACTGCATTTGCATGCAGAGCAGTTGAGTTTCACTCATCCCTATACTCGTGAACTGATGACGTTTTGCGCTAAGCCCGATTTTTAAAATCGATAGACAAACACCAGTAAGCGTAACAAACTCCTGACAAGCATCTCATTTTTAAACCTTATTCTGTATCGAGTGCTGTAAGAACGATATGGCCAGGTATGTTGACGAGCGAAGAGATGCAGGGAAGGAGCAAAGGGATGACTTTAAGATACGCAGCGCGTCTGGCTTTAATTGCAAGCCTACTGCCTATTACGGCCAGTGCCGCTCTTTCCGATAAGCGCGGCATTGGTATTGCAAGGCCTTCCGCTTCAGATGTAGAGCTGCTCTCCAATAATGTCGCTTGGTATTACAACTGGAAAGTCGCTCCTGATGGCTGGCTTGCAGTCGATAAAGTGGCGAATGCTCCAGAGTTTGTCCCCATGGTTTGGGGAGGCAACTTTAACGAGAAAAGATTGCGTCAATATTTGAGCCATCACCCCAAAGTAAAATACCTATTAGCTTTCAACGAACCTAATTTTCGTCATCAAGCCAACTTAACGCCTAAACAAGCGGCAAAGTTATGGCCAAAGATCGAAACCATCGCCGATCAATACCATCTTAAAATTATTGCTCCCGCCGTTAACTACAGCCCAGGAGATGTTGATATTCCAGGTACCAAACAAGATAGTAGCCCGTTTGCTTATCTAGACAGCTTCTTTGCAGAGTGTCCTCACTGTCGGGTGGATTATCTCGCCGTACACAGTTATATGAGTACCCCTGAAGCGGTGAAACGTTATGTCAGTAAATTTTACCAGCGTTATCAAAAACCTATTTGGCTAACCGAATGGAATCTCAATTTAGGTAAACGCAAAGAAACCCAATCACAGCAGATGGACTTTATGGCAGAAACGGTACGTTGGCTAGAAGAACAACCGTTTGTTTTTCGCTACGCGTGGTTTGTTGCTCGCAGTGGAAAGGTTGCACAACCACGGCAAGCTGATTTGCTCACTGGAAATCATTGGAATCCTTTAGGTGAGCTCTATACTCAGCTACCCAACACTAACTCTCTTTATAAGATTCCTTTTACAATTAATTCATTCCAAGCACAGCGGCTACGTGGATTTCACCACCAAGTCGATAACTCATCTACCACTATCTTGCTTAACGGTGAAAGAGGAGCAACAACGGAATTTGCTTTTACCAGCGAGATATCTCGCTCAGCATCGGTTGCTCTCAATTATAAAAGCCAAGATAAAACCAATGTGGAGTACAAAATGGATGATGAAACTTGGCAGCTTGCGGTGCTACCCAAAGCCACTTCGCCAACATGGTTCAATCTCTCCACGCACAAGACAATATCTCCAGGTGAACACACGCTAACACTGCGGATCCAAGAGCAAAACTTACGTATAGCTAAGCTTCGCATTCAATGACAGGTTATTTAGAAATGTCTTATGTAACAACTAGTTGATAAATAATTATCTCAGAATAATAAACCAAGAAAAGGAATCGATTACTCTTACGTCAATCCAGATAGTTCAATATGATGCATAAGAATCCATGCATTGAGTAAGAGAGATATTTTGTCATGCTATTTTCCCGATCGTCCCGGTTTACCATTCCTGCCTTCACCCTTACGGCTTGCTTTTCAGCCCCCATTTTTGCTAACCCCAATCAAGAGAGTATCGATATTTTTGCGATCCCCTCCAATGAGATAGTCAATGTCGTAGAAGACACCAGCCAAAACCTGAATAGCTACGGAATGAAAAGTTTCTATGACCAAGGCAAACCGACTCACATTACGCTCTACCTCACTTCCTTTCCTAAACAAGCAGAAGCAGAAATAAAAAGCATCATCGAAAAACTTGCCACGACTCATCAGGCATTTCCGATTACCGCCAACGGAGCGACCGTCACCAACGATCATTGGGCTTTTATTAATGTGGACGATTCCACAGAGCTGCAACGCTTAGCAGATGAAGTGACTTTGGCCGTTGCCCCATTACGCGATACGTCTGCTGCTATACCTGATTGGGCAAAATCCTATCCTAATAAAGAACAAGCCTTTATCCGCTATGGCAGTCCCAATGTGTTCCAAAATTTTGAACCACACCTTACGCTGTTAGCACAGGAAACCAATCCCAAGCTGAGCGAATTTGCCGAGAAGCTACAACAACAACCACCTTATGCCCAAGGAAAGATAGTTGGGATTGGCATCGGTATTGCAGATCAATGGGGACAACAGAAAAAGATTTTGGCTGAATACTTGTTCCAATCTTGGTACATTCCAGCCCAGCAATAACATACGTCGCCAGATTTACCTTAAGATCTCTTTCTCAACAGGAAGAGATCTTTTGATCAAACTCGACTAGACGACTGGTCTATTTTCCACTATAGTAACCCACATGAACAGTAAAACACTCGATACTCGACAACATATCCTCGACGTAGGCTATCAACTTGTCGCTAAAAAAGGATTCACCGGGATGGGACTGGCAGAGCTATTAAAGAATGCCGATGTACCCAAGGGATCCTTTTATCATTATTTCCAATCTAAAGAACAATTTGGCGAAGCGTTGCTGGAAGATTACTTCACTCGCTATGTCGAAAAACTCGATGCCCTGTTTTACCACTCAGATGGCAATTTCTATCAACGCATCATGCGCTACTGGCATTACTGGGCTGAACACAACAGTAATCAATGTGATCAAGGGCAGTGCTTAGTCGTCAAATTGGCTGGTGAAGTCACCGATCTTTCGGAACCCATGCGGTTAGTGTTTCTTAAAGGCACTAACAAGATTATTGCAATGATCGCTGATTGTATTGAACAAGGGATAAAATCCAAAGATATCAATGTCAAAGAGAGTGTTTTGATTGCTGAACGGCTATACGATCTTTGGATTGGAGCCTGTTTAATGAATAAGATTCGCCAAGATGATTCCAGTTTACAACTGGCATTGCAAACCACTGAGCAATGGCTCAACGGTAATTAAATTTTGATCCGCTGAAAAGCGGATTTTTTACCCCACACAACTAGACGACCGGTCTAATAAAGGAGACTCATTTATGAGCAGTATTCAAAATCAACGCATCGTTTTAGCATCTCGCCCTGTTGGTGCACCAACGCAAGCCAACTTTCGTCTCGAATCCACTCCCGTTCGAGATATCAATGAAGGCGAAGTTCTGCTTAGAACGATCTACTTATCTCTTGACCCGTACATGCGTGGTCGCATGAGTGATGCTGAATCATACGCAGAAGGCGTTGCTCTAAACGAAACCATGGTGGGTGGTACCGTTTGTCAGGTTGAGCAATCAAAAAATGATGATTTTTCTGTCGGTGAATGGGTGTTGTCTTATTCAGGTTGGCAAGGTTATTCCATTTCAAATGGTGAAGGATTATTAAAATTAGGTCATCACCCAGAACTGCCGTCTTATGCATTAGGAATTCTTGGTATGCCAGGCTTCACAGCCTATATGGGACTGCTAGACATTGGCGCCCCACAAGAAGGTGAAACGATTGTAGTTGCAGCAGCAACTGGACCTGTGGGTGCAACCGTGGGGCAAATAGGCAAGCTCAAAGGTTGTCGCGTGGTTGGCATCGCAGGTGGTGAAGAGAAGTGCCGTTACGCGACAGAAGTGTTAGGTTTTGATGCGTGTATTGACCACAAGTCTCCTACTTTCGCGCAAGATTTAGCGGCTGCATGTACTCAAGGCATTGATGTTTACTTCGAGAACGTCGGCGGAAAAGTCTTTGATGCAGTGATGCCTTTACTTAATGCTAAAGCACGTATTCCTCTTTGTGGCTTAGTGTCTCAATACAACGCCACTAGCCTACCTGAAGGCCCAGATCGCCTATCAAAACTCATGGGCTTGCTGCTCATCAAACGCGTAAAAGTACAAGGCTTCATCATTTTTGATGATTACGGCCATCGTTACCCAGAGTTTGCCCAAGAAATGGGACAATGGGTTGCACAGGGAAAAATCCAATATAAAGAGCAAATGGTTGAGGGCCTAGCTGCCGCTCCAGAAGCTTTTATGGGCTTATTGGAAGGGAAAAACTTTGGCAAACTGGTCGTTAAAATTAATCAACCTATCGAGGCTTAATTCATGATAACCCTACATCACCTTAATAAATCTCGCTCTAAACGTATCATTTGGTTACTTGAAGAGTTAGGGCTTGATTACTCAATTAAAGCCTACCAACGCGATAGCCAGACCCAGTTTGCCCCTGCAGAACTGCGTGCGATTCACCCATTGGGAAAATCTCCGGTGATTGACGAAGATGGTTTTGTTTTAGCAGAGTCTGGGGCGATTACTGAGTATCTCATCGACCAGTATGCTGGCGATAAACTTGCTCCATCGCGCGGCACACAAGATTACGCGATTTATTTACAATGGATGCACTTCGCAGAGAGCTCGGCTATGCTGCCGCTACTGTTAAAAATCTTTTTGGCGAAAGATGGTTCTCCAACTCAATTTCTCGACAAGTACTCACAAATCGAATTAGAAAAAGTGGTTGGCTACTTAAACCAAGAGCTTCAAGACAAAACCTACCTTGTCGCTAACAAGTTAACTGGGGCTGATATAATGATGTCCTTCATTCCTGAAGTATTATCGCAGCTTGGACAGCTCGATAACTACCCTAACTTGAAACGTTACTATGTGAATCTAGCGGCATTGCCGTTGTTCCAAAAAGCGAACCAACTGGAAGCCCAATACGACCAAAGCGTGGCTTAACATTGAGATTATCTCCTACATCAAGACACCTTCCGGGGTGTCTTGTCGTTTCTTTAACGAGCACTTTATGTGACAATGTTCACCAAATTCTTCTATCTATACTGGTGTTATGAAATTCCAAGCAGCAATTTTCGATATGGATGGTTTGCTACTCGATACTGAACGTGTATGTATGCGCGTCTTTGAGCAAGCCTGCAATGCGATTAACGTACCTTTTTTATCCGATGTGTATCTTAATATCATCGGTCGAAACGCGGCCGGTATCGAACAGGTGCTACGCGATGGTTATGGTCCAGAACTTGATTACCCAGTACTGCATGAAGCATGGCGTTCTCGTTATGATGCCGTCGTGACCACTCAAGCGATTCCAGTAAAAGATGGGGTTATCGACTTGTTGAAATGGTTGAGATCGAACAGCATTCCGACCGCAGTCGCCACCTCAACGCGTAAAGAGATCGCCGAAATAAAATTGAAACTGGCAGGATTAGATCGATACTTCGATTCTTACAGCACAGGTTGTGAAGTCAAACGCGGTAAACCGGATCCAGAAATCTACCTACTCGCAGCTAAGCGCCTCAATGTCGAACCAAGCCAGTGTTTAGCGTTTGAAGACTCCAATAATGGTGTGTTAGCGGCCGTCGCAGCGAACATGATCACCTACCAGATTCCTGATCTTGTTGCACCGACTGAAGAGATAAAACAGCTAGGTCATACCGTATTGCCATCCCTCACTGCGGTTCTTGAATCTCTAAAACAACCACAGTTAGCCACCGCTGAGTAATCAGTAGATATCGCCCTGACTGTCGATGGTGATCATCACCGCATCAGGGCGCCAATATTCAAACTCACAATCCATAATCTGCCCATCACTTTTATAGTTAACTCGACAAATTTTGAGTACAGGCTGACCTGCTGCCAAATTGAGCGCCTTGGCAACATGAGCAGGAGCTGCGGTTGGAATCACTTGAAAACGAGATCGCTGAGTCTCATAGCCGTAGTGACGAGAGTAGAGCTCGGTCAATGAAGCAGCGATATTTTGCTGCAATATGCCTGGAAATAAGGTTTCAATCAGACAGTTTTCAACAAACAGTACTGCCCGACCATCGATATAACGTAAGCGTTCAATGATGTGTACCGGCGTAAAGGTTCGCAGTTCTAACGCTTGAGCGATTTCGCCATGGGCAATATCTGTTCTTACCGAAATAATTTTTGTCTCAGCGATTCTTTGCTGCTCTTGAATCATTTTGTGAAAGTGGCTTCGCGACAAAGGGTTATAGCGAATACGCGGCGGTGAAATGTACCAACCACGTCGCTCTTCACGATAAATCAAACCTTCTGTTTCTAACGCCACTAAGGCATCTTTTAAGGTGACGCGCGTGGTGGAGAACAGCTCCGTCATCTCACGCTCTGAGGGCAGTTTCTGACCTGATGTCATACCGCCTGAAATAATTCGCTCACGTATTACATCTCTAATTTTGGCTGGCGCGCCTGTTGATAACACCATCTCCATCCTGACCTAGTCCAGACTCATGTTCTAATAATATAGATAATTTATAATTCTTATATGACTTTCTTGTATAAGTTATATGAAACGCTAGATTAGAATGAATTTTAATCAGTTCATCTTCATTTTCGCTTAATAAAAACGCACTAATCCTGTCACAATCGTTCTATAGTGTAAAAAAGGAACAAACTGAACTAGTCCAATGGAAGGCGACTATCATGAAAAACACACTGTTTACGGCCAGTTTACTGGCTTTTAGCCTGATATCTTCCGCTCACGCTGAAGATAATGTCACAACGTTAATCCAAAAAGCTCAGCAAGAAGGCACAGTCAACAGCGTTGGCATGCCAGATTCTTGGGCGAACTGGAAAGGTACCTGGCAAGATCTCAACACCAAATACGGTTTAAAACACCAAGATACGGATATGAGCTCGGCCCAAGAAATTGCTAAGTTTGCTGCTGAAAAGAAAAATGCGACGGCGGATATCGGTGACGTTGGTTTCGCTTTTGCCAAAGTTGCGGTAAGCAAAGGTGTCGTACAACCCTACAAACCCAGCACTTGGGATGACATTCCTGATTGGGCTAAAGACAAAGAGGGTTACTGGGCACTTGGCTATACAGGCACGATCGCTTTTATCTCGAACAATAAACTGGTTAAGAATGCTCCAAAATCTTGGCAAGATGTGCTCGATGGCGACTACAAAGTAGCAGTCGGTGACGTGGGTGTTGCAGCGCAAGCCAACAACGCCATTCTCGCGGCAGCAATGGCATTTGGTGGGAGTGAAAAGAACCTAAAACCGGGTATGGATTTCTTCGCCAAACTGGCAAAACAAGGTCGTTTATCACTTGCCGATCCTTCGGTAGCTAACCTAGAAAAAGGGGAAATTGAAGTCGCTATCATGTGGGATTTCAACGCACTAAACTACCGTGACCAAATTGATCACGACCGTTTTAGCGTGAGCATTCCTAAAGAAGGTTCAATCATTTCTGGCTACGCAACGCTTATCAATAAATACGCTCAACATCCTAATGCGGCTAAATTGGCTCGCGAATACATCTTTAGTGATGCTGGCCAAATCAACTTGGCTGAAGGCTACGCCCGCCCTATTCGCACTAATGTAAAATTACCTGAATCGATTCAAGCGAAATTGCTACCAAACGAACAATACAAAAATGTTCACCCTATTAAAGACTTTACTGCTTGGGAAAAATCGTCTCGCCAGTTGGCGCGTCAATGGCAAGAACAAGTAATGATGTACCAACAATAGAGGTAGCACTATGAGCAATAAGGTTATCCTTGTTGTTCTTGATGGACTCAATTATCAAGTAGCCCATGACTGCATGGGCTACTTGCAAGGGTTAATAGAACAACAGCAAGCAACGTTACACCAAGTTCAAAGTGAACTTCCGTCGTTATCACGTCCTTTGTATGAGTGTTTGCTTACGGGCGTTCCTCCGGTGCTCAGCGGCATAACCAATAACAATGTTGTGCGCTTATCGCATTTCGAGTCGATTTTCAGTCTCGCCAAAAACCAGCACAAAATCACGGCAGCTGCGGCCTATCACTGGGTCAGTGAGCTTTATAACCGAGCCCCCTACGACGCCATTCGCGATCGCGTCACTCACGATGAAACCCTTAATATTCAACATGGCTGCTTTTATCATTGGGATCACTATCCTGATGAGGCTTTGTTTCTAGACGCCGAATATCTACGACGCCAATATCAACCTGACTTTTTGCTGATTCACCCAATGAACATCGATGATGCAGGGCATAAATTCGGCCTTGATTCACCACAGTATCGAAATACGGCTCGAATGGCGGATGTGATTTTATCTCACCTAATGCCAGCGTGGTTAGAAGAGGGTTATCAAATACTGGTCACCAGTGATCATGGGATGAACAATGACCGCAGTCATGGCGGAGTGTTGGCTTGTGAACGTGAAGTACCACTCTTTTTGATTGGCTCGGCATTTGCCCACATACCAGCCGATATCAAGCAAACCGAGATTTGTGGTCTGGTGTGCAACGCACTCGGACTGGAACATGATAAACCCGCCCCGCGCGAGGTACTTTTATGATGAAATGGCCATCCCTGTCTTCACCCTCAGAGTTAGATGAAGTCAAAGCAGAGTCGAACAAACCCAAATTTTCTCGCTTCAAGCCAGCGCTTTGTCTCTCTCCGTTTGCCATCTTCTTTTATCTGTTTCAAATCGCTCCGATGCTGTGGGTGATCGTCAACAGCTTTAAAGTCGACGATGAGTGGTCACTAGACAACTATGGCCAAATCATCGACTCACCCTTTATTCAACAAGGATTTAGCCACAGTGCGTCTATCTCATTTTGGTCGAGTTTAGTCGGTTTAGTGATTGCCACTTTGCTGGTCAACTCACTAAGACGCATCCCCGGCCGTCTGCGCAGCGCTGTGGTGGCCTTCACCAATATGACCAGCAATTTTGCCGGTGTGCCGCTGGCGTTTGCTTTTATCATCATCTTAGGTGCTAACGGTGCCGTCACTTTGCTCCTAAAACAGTGGGGCGTAATCGATGATTTCAATATCTACAGCCAATGGGGCTTGTTACTGATTTACATCTATTTCCAAATTCCCCTCGCTGCGCTACTGCTTTATCCCGCATTTGATGCCTTAGATGATGACTGGCAATCTGCCGCAGCCTTGCTCGGCGCATCGCATTGGCAATATTGGCGCAACGTCGCAATCCCTGTTCTGGCTCCAGCCTTGTTAGGAACCTTTATTATCTTGATTGCTAACGCGATGGGAGCGTATGCCAGCGTCTATGCGTTAACGGGTGGCAACTACAACATGATCACGATTCGTATCGCGAGCCTTGTTGCTGGGGATCTGTTCCTCGAGCCAAACTTAGCCGCGGCAATTTCCGTGGTTTTGATTGTATTGCTAGCGTGTATCACCGCCATCAACCAATGGTTAATCGCAAGGAGTTATCATGGGAAACACTAGTCTTGCTGTGCATAAAGCCATTGTGTTCACCATTATCGGTGTACTACTGATTCCGATTTTGGCCACGTTAGCCTACTCCCTCTCTACCCATTGGGGCGCGACCATTTTACCCGAAGGTTTTACCTTAGAATGGTTTCACAAATTACTGAGCACCCCACGATTTCTCTGGGCGTTTGGACGTTCACTGCTGATCTGCTTTAGTGCGTTGATCTTAAGTACCTTACTGATATTGCCGGCTATTTTTGTTGTGTTCTATTACTTTCCTAAATTGGATAAGTTAATGAACTTGCTGATCCTGCTGCCCTTTTCGGTGCCGCCAGTCGTCTCCTCGGTAGGGATGCTACAAATCTATGCCGACAGCGATATCTCACTCATTGGCACGCCATGGATTTTAATTGGCACCTATTTCACTATCGCGCTGCCTTTTATGTATCGCGCGATTGCCAACTCCTTCTCTGCCATCAATCTGCGTGATCTGATGGACGCGGCCCATCTGTTAGGAGCCAGTACGCCTAAAGCCTTTTTCCTGGTCGTCCTGCCGAACATTAAAAAGGGACTCATGGCATCGCTGTTTTTGTCGTTCTCTTTCTTACTCGGGGAGTTCGTCTTCGCCAACATATTGGTCGGCACGCGCTTTGAAACACTGCAAATCTATCTTTATAGCGTTCGTCAAGAAAGCGGCCACTACACATCGGCATTAGTAATGACGTACTTCTTCTTCATTTTTCTATCTACCTGGCTTGCCGGCCGTATAGGAGCAAAATCATGAGTTACGTTTGCGCGCAGCAGCTCGCCAAACAATTTGGCGAACATACGGTGTTTTCCCATATCGATTTTCAAATTGAGCAAGGTGAATTCATCACCCTACTGGGACCAAGTGGTTGTGGTAAATCAACTTTGCTGCGAAGCCTAGCCGGTCTTCATCCTGTGGATTCCGGAAAAATCATCGTAGATGGTCAAGACATCACTCATCTTGCACCGCAAAAACGTGGCATTGGCATGGTGTTTCAGTCTTACGCTCTTTTTCCCAATATGACGGTTGAGCAGAACATTGCCTTTGGCCTGAAAATGCAGAAAGTGCCAGCCGCCGAACGCACTGCTGCCGTACAGCGTGTTATCGAACTGGTGGAACTCAACGGAAAAGAACTAGACTATCCAGCCCAATTATCCGGTGGACAAAGACAGCGGGTAGCGTTAGCACGAGCTCTCGTTGTCCAGCCAAGAATTTTGCTGCTTGATGAACCGCTATCCGCTCTTGACGCCAAAATCCGTCGTCATCTGCGTGAGCAAATTCGCACGATTCAAAAAGAACTCAATCTCACCACCATATTTGTTACCCATGACCAAGAAGAAGCGATGACCATGTCTGATCGGATCTTTTTAATGGATAGTGGCAAAATCGTGCAGCAAGGTCGTCCAGAACAGATCTATAATCAGCCAGCCAATGAGTTTGTGGCAGGATTTATGGGCAACTACAATTTGATAGATGCGCCGCTGGCCAATCGCATGTTTGCCTTAAATACCCAAATGATGGTTGCAGTGAGACCAGAATCTATCTATGTAAAAGAGGCGGGCAGAAACTATGGCCCCCATATTTCATCGCCTCATGCAGCAACCGTATTGGATCATCAACTGCTCGGCAACGTCATTCGTTATCGAGTATCCCTTGCAGAATGCGAACTGACGGTTGATTTGCTTAACCGCTCATCAGAGCGACTCATGCAACGTGGTACCCCACTAGAATTGCTGTTCAATTTAAATGAAATTCAACCTGTGAGAGCCTAATCTGTATGTCTCAACCGCTGTATATTTTCGACATGGACGATACCCTAATCGATGGTGATACCTCCATGCTGTGGAATGAATTTTTATTTGCCAAGGGGTTAATCGCTGACCCTGATTTTCTCCGTCGCGATAAAGAGCTGATGGGACTGTATGCTATCGGCAAGATGGATATGGAACAGTATCTTCAGTTTGCTATGACCCCCATCCTTGAGCTTTCTACCCAAGAGGTTGATCGACTGGTTGATGAGTATGTCGAGACCGACATCATGCGGCGCGTTTTTCCACAAGCGCACACTCTGATTGATGAACTCACGCACAATCAAATACCTATGCTGATCATTTCTGCCACAGTCAGTTTTATCGTCAAGGCGGTGGCGAAACGTTTGGGTATTGAACACGCACTGGGTATCGACATGAAAGTCGAACATGGCCGCTATACAGCAAAAATTGAAGGAATCCCTTCTTATCGTGAAGGCAAAGTTCTGCGGTTGCAAAACTGGTTAAAGGAACATTCGGCGTCGGTCAGTGCCACCCATTTTTATACCGATTCTATTAATGACCTACCTCTTTGTCAGCAAAGTGATTATGCCTACCTCATTAATCCCGACCCTTTGCTGGCGGAATACGCCCACACTCCGAATTGGCATGTTCTGTCTTGGTCACACGAACCCTATTCAGCTTAATCTCTGTGATGCCAGCTAAGCTGGCATCTTTTCTCTAAATAAATTATCTAGACAATGCTGCCCGACTCTGCCACATCTAATTGATGAATCTCTCTTAACAGTTGAATAAACAGCGAACTTCCAACCGGCAATAAGGCATCTGAGAAATCGTAATGCTCGTTGTGCAATTGGGGAGAGTGCTCACCACTGCCCAACACAAACATCGCGCCCTCTTTGGCAATACGAGTAAACTCACCAAAATCTTCAGACCACCGCATCGGCTCCGCTAGCGTATGGCATGGAATATTAAGCGCCTTACACGCTTGCTCAACGGCAAGAACACCTTGCGCAGAATTCACGCTGGCTTGGAATACATCTTGATAATCGATACGCCAACCTAACTGATGATCAGTACAAACACTTTTTACCCACTGTTCAGCCTGCTGTTTCAAAGCTGCCATTCCTTGGTTACTTTCACTACGCAAAGTGACCATCAGTACCGCATGCCCCGGAGACGTTCCAAAAGCAATTTCTCCCAAGTTTGCATGAATCACGGTTACCCAGCTTCGCTCCGCAACTTTAGCGGGCAATTGAGGAAATTCTTTGAGTAACTCGCTTAGCGCCAAGGTGGGGCTAATACCGTTTTCTGGATGCGCTGCATGAGAGGTTTTGCCATCTAAATGAACAATCATCCCAGCGGAGGCACAATTAAACGTTCCAGCCTTGATCGCCACCTCGCCTAACGCCAATCCGGGATAATTATGTAACGCAAAAGCGTAGTCTGGTTGAAGTTCGGCAAATTGAGGATCATTGGCTACGGCAATCGCCCCTTCCCCCGTCTCTTCTGCCGGTTGAAACAGCAACACGACTTTGCCCTTTTGAGGACGATGAGCAGAGAGATGAGCACCCACCGCACAGACCATCGCCATATGGCCATCATGGCCACAGAGATGTGCCACTCCGGGAATAGAAGAGCGGTAAACTGCGCTTCCTTTCTCTTGAATGGGTAGCGCATCAAGCTCGCAGCGAATCAAGGTCACAGGCCCATCTTCTACACCGTGATAGATCATCGCCATTCCTGATCCACCGAGGTTTTCTAGTATTTCATCAGGAGCATACGCGCTGAACCACTGTTTAATCCGCGCTGCGGTTTGCACCTCTTGGCACGATAGCTCTGGGTGCTGATGTAAATGATGCCGCCACTCTTGCCAATCCATATCCTGCATAACCTATCCTTGTTTCTATTCTTACCATCTAACTAAACAATACGTTATCGCGTATTTGTAACGAACACTAGCATCCTATTTACAGTGTAAAGCTGATTTTATTCGTATTTTCCACCACACATTCCATCTGAACATCGTTAACCATCACCAATATTTATCTAACCTTCAGATTAATATCACAAATCAAATGCAACTAGACATTAAGGGTATATCGAACCACTTCAATAAATGTTAGTTTGCTTCCGTAAACACCCAGAACAGCAATCCAAAGCGGTGTTCAGTACTCATATTAAGGAAGCACTATGTTTAGCCGCCACTGGAAACAAAAAGCCGAGCAATTAGAAGCAGCTCTAAACCAAGAAAGGCTCGCTCATCAAGACGAACTGGCCGGGTTAAAAGCTCTGCTTAGTGAAAAAGAGTCTGCCATTGCGCAATTAAACAGTCGCGAGCATACCGAGTCCGATCTCATTCGCTGCCAATTACGCGGTGGAGCGTTGCTTGATACTATTCGTAATGCATTAGCCAGCAGTGCCACCAGCTTGGTCGAAAAAAATGCCGAATTGGCAGAGCTAGACCAGATGTTCATTCAAACTCGTGAGGCACTGATTCGTCTCTCAGAACGGGCAGAGAGAATTAATAGCCAAGCCAATATCAATATGGATGCAGCCAATGTTTTGGACACCACTGCCTCATCGATTGGACAACTGATTCGCTCTATTCAAGAAATCTCTGAACAGACCAACTTGCTTGCACTTAATGCGGCGATCGAAGCGGCTCGAGCTGGCGAAGCAGGACGAGGCTTTGCCGTAGTAGCAGATGAAGTACGTTCTCTCGCCAGCAAAGCTTCTCAGGCCAGTGATAAAATAGAGACACTCATCGGTCAGGTCATCACCCAAACTGCGAGCATCAAAGATTCCATTAAAAAGACGCAGGATTATTCTTTAGAAGTCGCCACTTCAAGTGACCAAATCGAAAGCACAGTCAATGAGGTACTCGATACATCAACCTCAATGCAACAGGTCATCAAAGCTGCCACCGCACAGTCATTTTTGAACACCGTAAAACTTGACCATGCCGTTTGGAAAAACACAATTTACAGTCATATTGAGAAGCAGCGCTTCGAATCTCAAGTGAACAAACACACTGAGTGCCGTCTTGGAAAATGGTATTTTGAAGGCAATGGTGCAAAACAGTTTAGTCATTTACGTCATTTCGCAGCTCTTGATGCACCACACAAAACGGTACATGACTCTGGTCATGAAGCATTGGTCGCAGGTCAAAACCATCAAATGGATAAAATGGTTCAGCATTTGAATAAGATGGAAACAGCAAGTGAAGAGGTCGTCAAAGTCATTGACCAACTGCTTATCGATATGATGCAGAGCCAATAAACGTTCAAACAGATAAAAAAGAAAGCCGCGTTGACTTAGTCAACGCGGCCTTTTATCAATCATTACCTAGCGACTATGCCGCAGCGATGTATTGGCGTTTGGTTCTTTTTTGACGCTTCAATTCAGCGATTAGCTCATCGACATCAAGGTCGATATTAAAACGACGTTTGAGGTTAGCGAGGAAAATCGGATCTTCACACATCGCCTTTTCTGGCTCATCACTGATTTTCGCCACTGGACGACCATTACACTCGGTCAATTTAATCACGATGGATAGAGGCTTGTAAGCCACACCTTGCGAATTTTTCCAACCGGCTAAATCATTGGTTAGGAACGTACCAATACCAAATGAAATGCGCACGCGACCAGCAAAGTATTCGCACAGCTCTAAAGCTTCATCGAAGTTAAGGCCATTTGAGAAAATGAACACTTTCGATTTTGGATCAATCCCCATGCTTTCGTAATGTTCAATCATGCGGTCACCCCAAACAAATGGGTTACCTGAGTCATGACGAATACCATCATAGGCTTTGGCCAAATGCATGTTGAAATCTTCTAAGAAGGCATCAATGGTCAAAGTATCGGTTGGTGCAATAGAAAGCTGTCCATCAAATGCTTTCAACCATTGATCTAAAGCCACACGTTGTGAGTCTTTCACGTTCACTAATGCTTGATGCCCCATAAACCATTCATGAGCAATGGTTCCAATCGGCTTTAGATTAAATTCACGGGCAAAGTGGTAGTTACTCGTACCAAGAAGCAGTTCTGGAATTTCCTGTTTCAAGTATGCCATCACATCACGCTGTACTTGACCAGAGAAGCGACGACGAGTCCCCATCTCAGTGAGAGAGAAGTTAGTGATACCACGGCGTTTGATTTCCGCTTTTAGCTTCTGAATTTTCTCATCGAGAATATCGATTGGCAGTGACTGAGGCACTTCCGCCCAACGGCGACGGCTACGCACTTCCGATAGAATCGACATCACAATCGTTTCATAAAGAATGGTATCGCGCCACGCACCTTCAATACCAATGCGCAGTTGCTCTTTACCATCGTGCTTGATCACACCAAAATGCACTTGGCGATCAGGCTGAAAATGAAAATAACGTAATGATTGAAGGAACGTATGCTTCAAGTGAGGTGAACTTTGTTCCAAGTACACGATATCTGCATCAGAAAATCTCAGAGAAGATAACTGACTAATTTCGCTACGAACTTCTTCAAGCAGTTCACTAACATCTTCATCGCTACGAACAATCAATTCATAACGTACCTGTACATCTGGATATAACGAATGGATCGCTTGCATCATATTGATCTTGTAAGCGTCCAAATCCAGCAGGCTACGAATAATGTGTGGAGAAAACAGGCGAGAGTTCATTTTGCCGTCCTTCAATTCACTGTGTCATCACGTTAGTAACATTATGTTGCTAACTTTTGAGCGACAATAAAAGAGTTTGCGAGGTTTGTCAACTTATGTGACAAACCAAGATAGCAAAAATCCGGGTAAATGTTCTGTTTTTGTTACAGCTAAATGTAATTATTGCAATAACTTACTCGTTCTGACTCAGAAAGTGACAAAATGTAAAAATCAGTTTGTCACAAATCGTTATTTACATTTGACCGCACAGACCAGCTTGCCTAGAATGATGCCATCAATAATTAGGAATTTTATATGATTGTTTCGATTGATTTGGTCTGTCTACGTCTCACCACGAATGGAATCAAAGTGCTATTGGTTAAACGTCAGAATCCAAATCGCCCTGACTGTGGTAAATGGGCACTGCCTGGTGGGTTAGTTTATGATGAAGATTGGGCAGAAAAAGGGGGAGAACCGGCAGATGATGATTTCGACTCCGCAAGACGACGCATTTGTCGTCAAAAGATCCACACTTATCCTAATTATATTAGCGACCCTATTGTAAACGGTAACCCCAAACGTGACCCTGATGGCTGGAGCGTTAGCATTTCTCACTATGCTTTGCTCAATCCATCTAATGTTCTGCAAATCGAAAACTCGGGGATGGATAGAGAGCGAGCAGATTGGTTCGATCTGGATCATTTGCTGCGTGGTGAGCTAAACCTCGCATTTGACCACAGTTCTCAAGTGCAACACGCTTGGAGCAAACTGCGCGCTGCTGTGGAATACACATCGGTGGTACTGTTCTCTTTAGAAAAAGAGTTTTTGGTCGCGGACATTATTGATGCTTACGCTAAATTCGGAGTAGATGTGAACCGCATGACGGTAAAACGCCGCCTAATCGATACTGGCGTGATCGTAAGTGCAAATAAATTGGCCTCTTCCAATAAAGGTCGAGGTGGTAAACCTGCCACCGTATATCGCTTAAACAATAAGGAAGTCAGTTACTTCCAAACCTGTTTACGAGGTTAGTAAAGCGTAAATCGGGTGTAACAAAATCCTTGAATTGGGTAGATTCTGTTCAATAAGCGTGTGATACTAATCACACACTTCTGGGTCGGAACATTTCCGACCACATACCTGATACTCAATCAACGGATACCATGAACCCGAAAATCGCTGCACTTTGCGGTTGGCTTTTATTACTCAGTCTTGCCATCTCGCTTTACTCAGAATTGCTCGTGCCCATTCCCTCCTATTGGGCTGGTGTACCTATTTGGATTGCCTCATTTTTTTTCTTCCCTTTCTTAAGAGGCGCACAAAAAAAGCAGATCATCATTCTGGTTATCTGTGGTTTATTCGGTCTGCTCTACGGAACGATGCATCATCTCGACAGCCGCTATTTTTTAAAAACCCTAGAAGCAAACCAGAACGTGGTCACGATGTTGATTGGGGTTGGTTTTCTCCGCATTTTTGCCACCCACAGTGTGCAAACCAATGAATCTTTACCCAGTGGTACTCGACCGCTAATAAAAACCTTACTTGGCGTACATCTCTTTGGCGCAGTGTTAAATATGTCTTCCGTCATCATTGTTGGCGATAAGTTAGCAATGAAAAAGCCGCTGCAACCGACTCAGGGCATTATTCTTCTGCGCGGCTTTGCGATTTGTGCTTTCTGGTCGCCTTTTTTCGCTGCGATGGGGATGACGCTGACCAGCGCTCCAGGCTCTCATCTAAGCACCTTGATTATTTATGGTATTCCCGTCAGTTTAGCCGCTTTGGCACTGACCGCTTGGGAGATCAAACGCACACCGTTGGCTGATACGATCGAAGGTTACCCTATGGGTATCAAATCATTGTGGATGCCATGTTTACTCGCCATTATTGTCATCAGTGAGCATCAAATTTGGCCAAATGCGAGTGTGCTCTCACTGGTGGCACTCACCTCAGTCACTTTCATCGCTTTGTGGCTTATCACGGTCAAGGGCAAATCTGGCGTTGTGATGGCAAAACGTCATATTGAGGTTGGCGTAGCCAGTTCTGCGGGTGAGGTAGTGCTATTTGCGGCTGCGGCCATGCTTGCTTCAGGGGTAGCCTCTATCTTAGCTTCGCTTAATGTTCAACTGGCACCGGATCACTTTGGTGCTCTTGCCGCTTTTATTACTTTGGTGATTTTGGTTGGCTTAGCCATGACGGGCATGCACCCGGTGACGAGCGTAGTATTGGCCGGTAGCGTGTTGGCCCCTTCGGTAACCAATCCTAACTTATTAGGTTTAACGCTTTTGATGGGCTGGTCTTTGGGGATTACCTTCTCGCCTTTTTCAGGCGTACAACTAAGCATACAGTCACGTTACAACTTGAAAGCTAAAACCCTGTTAGCGCATAACTGGCGCTACATCAGTGCTATGTTAGTGGTGTGTGCGGCAACGTTGTGGATTTATACTTTATAGATAAAAATGAAGCTGCGTTTTGGCGCAGCTTCATTTTTGTATCGAACTTGTTTTAGCGAACCACACACATCGGCGAGCCTGCGATAGGATCGCGATGAATTTCAGCTTCTAAATCAAAAACATCTGCCAGAAATTTGGCGGTTAACACCTCTTCAGGACAACCTTCGGTGACCACCTCACCCGCTTTCATTACGATTAAATAATCACAGTAACGGCAGGCTTGGTTAATATCATGCAATACCGTGATGACGGTTTTGCCTTGTTGATTGAGCTTACGCAGCAGCTTCATTAACTCGACTTGATGGTTAAGATCCAGATAGGTGGTCGGTTCATCAAGCAGAATATAATCCGTGTCTTGCGCAAGCGTCATCGCTAACCAAACTCGCTGGCGTTGACCACCAGACAAGTCAGTGACCAGGTTAGACGCCAAATCCATTACACCGGTTGCGATCATGGCTTGCTCCACAATTGCATTATCTTGCTCTGAAAGTTGCCCCCAAAAACCGGTATAAGGACTGCGACCATACCCAACCGCTTCTCTTACGGTAATCCCCTCGGGTGTTTCTTGTGCTTGCGGCAACAGTGCCAAATGCTGTGCTAGGGTTTTAGACGCAACCTCATGAATCGGCGTTTCATCCCAAAAGACTTCGCCTGCATCAGGAAGGAGTATTCTTGACAAGCCTTTGAGTAGGGTTGATTTTCCACAACCATTTGGCCCTAAGAGAGCAATGATTTTGCCCTGAGGAATGGCCACATCAACACCTTTGACAATCGGCGTTTTTCCGTAACTCAGTACTAATTTTTCTGTGGATAGCCGCATCGTTTATCTCATTTTCACTAATAGGTATAAAAAGTAAGGCGCACCAATGATGGCCGTCATAATGCCTGCTGGAAGCTCAAGCGGTGGATGGATGACACGCGCAACTAAATCCGCCATCAACAATAAGAAAGCGCCAACTAACATAGCGGCAGGTAACAATACTTGATGCTTTCCGCCCACCATTTGACGAGCCAAATGCGGAGCTACCAAACCTAAGAAACTTAAAGGTCCACACACCGAAACCGCAGCAGACGTCCACATCACCGCAAGCAATAAAGCACCAGCACGAACAAGATAAACCGAGACACCTAGACTGGTCGCTCTTTCATCCCCTAAGGTCAACAAGTTCAACTGATGGCTTAACCACAGCACTAAAGGAGCCAGCAGCCACCACGGCAAAATCATCCATAGCTGATCCCAACTTCGGCCCCATAAGCTGCCCGTTAACCAAAGTAGAGCATTGTTGATTTCTAATGGCTGAGTGAGCATCAAAAAATCAATCGCACTACCAAACAGCGCCGAAAGAGCAACACCAGTAATTGCCAGTTTTACTGGTTTGGTTTTGGAGCCGACCACCAAAAACAAAATAATTGCTGCGCCAATACCACCAGCCAATGCAGCACTAGGCAGCCAATAAATCGATACCGTTGGGAAAAGTGTCATTAGCGCTACCGCTGCCAGCCCTGCACCATGACTCACGCCGAGAATATCGGGTGACGCTAGCGGGTTACGGATAACACCTTGAATCAAAGTACCAGAACTGGCGAGCATTGCTCCAACCAAAATGGCTAAGAATATGCGCGGCAGGCGATACTCATGAATCGTAAAGTAGTGCTCACTATGAGAGGTTAAACCTTGCCAAATTTCACTTAACGAGAGGTTTACCGCACCAAAACAAAGGTTAGCAATCGCGGCGATAACAACCGCTCCGACCAACCCACTCAAAATCCGTAAAGGTTGGTTCATCGCGTTTTCCTCACAAGATAAATAAAGATAGGCGCACCAATGATCGCCAATACCGCTCCTGCAGGTGTTTCCGTTGGGTAAATGACTGCTCGACTTACAATGTCGGCAGCAACAGTCAATAAGGCACCAAGCAACATGGTGACTGGCATTAAACGGCGGTAATCATACCCAACAAGTAAACGACCTAAATGAGGGACAATTAAACCGACAAATGACAGTGCCCCCACAGTGCTCACACTGATCCCAACTAGGACCAAAACCGTGCCAGCAATCACCAAACGCATCGCCGTTAGGTTGATGCCTAAACTTTTGACTCGCTCATCACCCATGGCTAATAGGTTCACTTTAGGAGCCAGCAGCAAACTCACAACTAATCCAACCGCAAGTCCCGGCCAACTCCATTGCCAATTGTGCCACTGTACGTTGGCAAACGAGCCAGCCAGCCATGCCATAACACTTGCCGCTTGGTCTTCCACCAAAATAATACTGGCTTTGGTTAAAGCACTGCATAAGGCGGAAATCGCTATACCCGCCAGTACCAGTTGCCCCCGCTCTGTGCCCGCACGCCATGCTCCGCCTAAAATCATCACGAGAACCCAAGTGGTTAACCCACCTAAAATGGCAGCAAGCGGCACACCGATTGGCGATGAAACAGCAAACACCGTACTCACCAGAGCCATCCCCAATGCAGCGCCTGCATTCACACCAAACAGACTCGGAGAGGCCAACGGGTTACGAGTTAACCCTTGCATTAAAGCGCCAGCCGCCGCTATTGAGGCTCCAACTAACATCGCTTCAAGCACCCGCGGCAAACGCACATCATGCACGACAATATGAGCAATGACCGTAGGGTCGCGATGCCAAATCGCGGCAAATGCATCGTAACCAGAAATAGGAATAGCGGAATAGGCAAACAGCCCTATCCACCCAAAGATAAGCAACACCACCAGCAGTAGCACTACTGTCCCGATGTAGGTGAAAAAACGACGACTAATTAGCATTAAGCTTTAACCAACTTGAGTAAATCTTGAGCCATAAATTCAGCCGCAAGCATTCCACGACATTCAACCCAGATACGACTATTAACCAAAAGAATATGATTGTGCTGCACCGCTTTAAGCAGAGACCAGAGCGGCTTTGTTTTCCATTTCCCTACCATTTCCAAAGAGACATCACCACCCAAAACCAGATAATCAGGATTGAGTGCCAATAGCTGTTCTACTCTGATTTGACGTGAACCGTGTTCATTGTTCAACCCTTGTGGAGACTCTAACCCCAAGCGACTAAACACACCGCCATCATAAGAATCAGGAGAGTGGGCATAAAAACCATTGGGGCGGACAACCGCAAACTGTAACGTGCTACCAGAGAGGCTCCTAAGTTGGCTTTTATATTGGTCCATACGCTGCTGATGTAACTCGATTCGCTGGTCCATTTGTTTTGAACGGCCAACCGCTTCACCAATCAACTTAGCGGAAAGAAGATTACGTTGATAGGTTTCACGGCGAGAAGGCAGCAACAGCACTGGGGCAATTTTTGCCAGTTCGTTATACACAGCAGCGTGACGGTCTGCATCAGCAATAATTAAATCGGGCTTGAGCGACGCTATCACCTCTAAACTAGGTTGAGAACGGGTACCAACCGATGTCCAAGGTGATAACTGTTGGCGAATAGCCGGCATGATTCGGCTTGGGTCATTATCATCCGCAATACCCACTGGACTTACGCCCACGGCAGCAAGCGCATCAACAAATGAATATTCTAAGGCAATGATTCTTTTCGGTTGGTAATTGAGAGTAAATAAACCATGACTATCGCGCAGTGTAACGGCTTGTACCGCAACACTGCTCATCAACCATGCAATCAAGCAAAGTAGTGCACTAAGGTAATGACGTGACCGAAAAGGCATAAATAATTTTCCGAAGAAGCAAACAAAACGAGCGTGAAGATCACGCTCGCCTATCATAGATTTCACACCCAAGTTTTTAAGCTTTTACCAATTTAAGTAAGTCTTGAGCCATAAACTCAGCAGCAAGGATACCACGGCATCTTGCCCACATATTGCCATCAACATGATAAATATGGTGATTTTGTACCGCTTGCAGAGCTTGCCACAAAGGCTGCTTTTGCCATTGGTCGACAATACTATCGTCAACATAGTCACCAACAACTAAATAATCTGGATTCAAACCCAGTAACTGCTCAAGGCTAATCTGGCGAGACGCTTGCTCATTATGTAAGCCAGCTGGTGAAACTAGGCCTAAACGTTGAATTACACCACCATCGTAAGAATCAGCAGAGTGGGCATAAAAACCATTTGCACGCGCTACACCAAAGAGCACAGGCTTACCTTTCAAACTTGCTAATTGCTTCGCGTATTCATTCATACGCTCTTCGTGCTGTTTGAGGCGCGCTTGCATTTGTGCGTCTCGGCCAATCACTTTACCAATGATCGCGGCCGATTTTAGGTTATCTTGGTACGTTTCACGACGTGATGGCAACAACAAGGTTGGAGCGATCTTTGACAACTCCTTATAAACCGCAGAATGGCGATCCGTATCCGCGATAATCAAATCGGGTTTTAGACCCGCAATCACTTCTAAGCTAGGTTGTGAGCGAGTACCAACAGAGCGCCAATCCGCTTTAAGCTCTTTTTGTACCGCAGGTAATAAACGACTTGGATCGTTGTCATCTGCAATGCCCACCGGGCTAACCCCGACAGAGACCAAAGCATCAACAAAAGAGAACTCTAATGCCACGATGCGTTTGGGCGTGGAATCGATTGTAAATTGCCCATGACTATCGGTTACCGTCACTGCACTAACAGAAAAACTTAACACACACACCACAGCTGCTGTGACTCTAACTAATCCAGAAAACCACTTCATCCTTTACACCTATATTTCAATAACCCGACTTACACCACCAGATAAAGTAGAGACCTTTACCCTTTGGGTAGTGGAAGTACCTATGTTGTGAGTCATACCAATGACCATGAGTGCGCCATCATTATTGTGAACATCAATTGCAGTGATAATTATTTATATTTACATAGGCAGGTCAACCTTTTGTACATAAATTAACATGGTGTAATGACCGAGTTAGATAGCAAATCAGTAACACAATCCAGATTAAGGTGACTTATTTAGATACGTTTCAAACACCCAGCGCACAGCTGGTGCAGCCAGAGCAAAAACACAATGCATTTGTGAATCAAATCACTTTATGGTGCAATAAAAATGTAAATCACCTTTTTAGACTAATGCATCATTTTAGTGCCACAACTTCGAGACACTTATATAACCTATTAAATTTTAAAGATTTATCTCCAAAAAATTCATCTGCTGATATCGCGATAGATATAAAAATAAAAATTTATCTAAATTTTAGGACGTGATGCAGATCACAGTGATAGAGTGCATGCATCGATTCAACCAAGCAAACGTCGTCATTGAATTTGTTTGGTCAAGCTTAACGGCAGGTGATTACTGATTCGCCAACAGGCGAAACCGCGATAGCTTTAATGAAACGGTAATGCAGCAAATTTCTTTCTTATCTTTCGCTAAGCGAGTCGGTAGGCAGTGCACTTTAGTAGCGTAGTGATGGTTCATGTATTGCCATCTTGTACTGATTTCTACGTACTGACATACGATTCACGTCACCAAATTTATCAGCGAATAGAAACCAATTTCAGCCCCGTTACCAAGATGATTATTCATCGCGTCTGAGGATCAGCGCGTATCGCAATAAGAACATCATGGAAGATGACGATGGACAGGTATGAGTATGCCTTAGAGCAATACCTTGGCTCGTTATTACTCATTAGCTTCTATACCTAGCCTCACTTCACTGCGAGTTAATCAAAATATTTCAACTTGAAATTCGAAATATTTGAACTAACTTACTTTTGTCAAAAATAATCGACAAAAACAACAACATAAAGTTCATAAAAACAAATTAGGCATACTTTATTTCTTTATAATAAATATAAAAATAAATACAAAACAATAAGTTAAATATAAATTACTAGATTTTTATTGTGGAAAATCATTATTCGAATTTTTCGAATGTATCATTTAAAAATAACCTATTTAACAACCATAAATATCGAACTAATATACAACCATGAACTGAAACACAGAGAAAGTTCAAATAAACTGATTATTTAGGAGATACCATGAAACGTTTAACTACTGCCCTCGTACTTACTGCCCTAACTGCTGGTTTTGCTGCTTCTGCATCAGCTGCAGACATCAAAGTTCAGGTCTTCAGCGTAGACAACAAAGCAACGCTAACAGTGACTAAAGATGGCCAACCATTAGCTAATTACCCTGTTGAAATTCAAGGTATTAATGCCATGACTAATACCGGTAGCAATGTGACTTCTGAAAATGGTTCTATCACTGTCACTAACTACAGCAACCAACCTGAAAACGTGAAATTCATCGTTAATGATGAAAACGGTCAACCTATTGTTGCTCGTCGCTTCCTTGGCCGTGATAGCTAATTAACAATCACTTACTAACAGTCACTTACTAATTGATACATAAGAATTTAATTTGGAGAACATCATGAAAAAACTAGCTGCGTTCGTTGCAATCACTGCTCTATCTTCCGCTTTTGCTGCTTCAGCATCTGCTGCCGACCTTAAGGTTCAAGTTTTCAGCGTAGGCAACAAAGCAACGCTAACAGTCACTAAAGATGGTCAACCATTGGCTAATTACCCTGTTGAAATTCAAGGCATTAATGCCATGACCAATACTGGCAACACTGTGACTTCAGAAAATGGTTCTATTACTGTCACTAACTACAGTAACCAACCTGAAAACGTGAAATTCATCGTCAATGATGAAAATGGTCAACCTATTGTTGCTCGCCGCTTCCTTGGCCGCGACAGCTAATAACAACAATTTAATCACCTGATCTATTTGGAGAATATTATGAAAAAATTAGCCACTCTATTTGCTCTAACCGCACTTTCATCGGCTTTCGCTGTATCAGCTTCAGCAGCAGACCTACAAGTACATGTATTTAGCCATGCAAACAAAGCAACGTTGACTGTCACTAAAGATGGACAACCTTTGGCAAACTATCCTGTTGAAATTCAAGGTTTGAACACCGCAGAAAACACCGGAAGCAACGTCACAGCAGCGAATGGTTCAGTTACCGTAACAAACTACGACAACCAAGCACAGCAAGTGAAATTCATCGTGAATGATGAAAATGGTCAACCTATCGTTGCACAACGCTTCCTTGGTCGTGATAGCTAATACATTGCCAAGATAGGAAGTAGTAATGGAATTGGAATCCAAATAGACTGCAGCTTAATGTGTTATTAAGCTGCAGTTGAAACAGCCTAGGAGAGTAGCTCAAGTCCTAGTTCTGCTGCAGTCTGTTCACCCATGGTGATTAGACGATCAAGGATATGCTCACCGTCAGCTCTTAACCCATTGTGTTCATACTCGTTGGTGATCCACGCCTTCGCATTAGGCATGATAGCGAGTGTTTCACGGCTCAAATCCAAATCAACAAACATATCATCCGCATAAACAGCACAGTTTACCGGTACAGTATTCTTCGCCAATACTTGCTCGCTGTATAAAGGCGTCCAATCTTCTTTATTTGCCAATAGCTCAGCCGCTTGACGCAGTGGCTTTAAACATTCCATCTGATCAAACATCCATGGATAGACCATTTCCCCAGTAAATAAGAATGGCTTACCGCTCTCGTAATTGAATTCGGTGTAGTGATTACGAATACGATGGGCAGCCCAACGAGAGGCATCCTCATGACCCTGACAATAGATAGATTCATGCAAAATCGCATAAATTGGATTGGTTTGGTAGGCCTGATCCATCAACATCGCATTGAGAAACTCATAACGCAGCTCACGACGTCCATTGACCTCTACAAAGGCATTTTCCAGCGTAAAGTACGTAGCAAGGAAAGAGTCACTCATACCGAAATGAATCCCAATCTGCTGGAACTGTTCAACGGTAAAGCGTTGTCCATTAGGTAAACGAACATCATTATCTTGCAGATAATCTGCTATGTCACAACACATCTGCTGCGCTTGCGGGAACTGATGGAAAAATGCTTGGTTTTTCTTACGCGTATTTTTATAGGTGGCTAAGTAAACATCATCCGCTTTACGGAAAATCGAAGGAATACCGCCAGTGATATAGCTGCGCAATAGGCTTTGCGGGAAAAGCGAAAGATAGGTGAGTGAACAAAAGCCACCATAGCTTTGACCGATGATTGCCCACTTATCTACGCCCCACTGCTGACGAATGCTCTCTGCATCTCGCACGATATTATCTGCGCGAAAATGGCTCAAATACTCCGCTTGTTGTGCACTGTTCATGACTGACAAGGTTTGATGAGTGATTGGCGAGCTTTGTCCAGTGCCACGTTGGTCAAGCAATAACACACGAAACTGCTTTAATGCACGCTTCATCCAACCACTATTTGCACTGGCTCGTGGCGATGGGAAGCCTGGACCACCTTGGAAATAGACCAGCCATGGTTTACTTTCATTGTTGCTGGCAGCGACTTCTACGCTACGTGCAAACACTTCAATCTGTGTGCCTTGCGGTTGGGTATAATCAAGAGGAAGAGTAAATCGGTGTGGTGTGTAACGCACTCCCGCGTCAACGAAACTTTGCGTCATCTGTGTCATTAAATAATCCTTGGCTAACTAGCCGAATAACAAAAGCAAAGTCGTAATGTATCACAAGAGTCAGGCGCAAAAGAACAGAGGAAGAAACACTCTATCGTTCGGCAATCGTGATGACCTCATCAACCAAGTGGTATCCCCTGTTCTGAGAATGAGTGACTTAATGCAAAAGGATGCCGAGGCATCCTTTACTTGTTTTCTATTCGTTGGAATGTGGTCCATTCTCAACTTACAGATTCTCTTGAAGAAATTGATTCGCTTGAGTAATCACCGAACGAGGGTCTTTAGGTAAATCATGCTCAACCACAAACCACTTCACTCCAACCGCTTTAGCTGAGAGTAGAATATCATTCCAGCTTAGCAAGCCTTGACCAGCAACAGTAAAGTTACGCTCGTCGTCATGTGTGCCGATACCAGAGTTATCTTTTACGTGAATAGTAATGACATGACCAGCTAAACGGTGCAACATCGCTACAGGATCTTGACCACCGCGAGAAACCCAAGCCGCATCCATTTCCAGTTTCACATTGCCGTTTTTCGCAGCATCCAGCATCACTTCAAGAGCTGTTTTACCATCGAATTTCTTCATTTCGAAATCGTGGTTGTGGTATGCCAGTGTCATATTGTGCTTTTTCAGTTTGGCACCAATTCTATCTAACTCTTTACCGAGAGCTTGCCAACCTTGCTTATTGGTTGGACGAATTGAACTGTCTAACCAAGGCATAATGATGATTCGGTTATGAATTGCTTTATTGAACGCAACCACTTGATCAAGATTGTTCTGCAATTCAGTTAGTTGAACGTGAGCCGCCATAACGTTGAGATCATAGAGTTTAAGCAGGCGATTCATTTCATGACTGCTGAGATCTTGAGTACCGACTAATTCCACAGATTTGAAACCTGCGTCATGAGCCATAGCAAATTGCTCATTAACAGTACCAACGTCACGCAATGTATACATCTGTACTGCAATATTTTTGGTGGGTTGAGCCGATGCAAATGCGCCTGTTGAGACAGCGGCAACACCAAGTAATATGGAGATGGATTTTAAGATACGACCTATTGAATGCATGTTATTTTTTCCTATTTGAGACCAAGTAGTTGTTGATTTAAATCTGCAGATTGAACGCCTGATGCAAAATCATCGAACGCTTTTTCTGTCTTAGGAATGATGTGATCAGCAATGAATGGTGCGCCTTCAGTAGCGCCGACGTCGGCATCTTTCAAGCAACACTCCCACTCTAACACTGCCCATCCCTCATAGTTGTATTGAGCTAACTTACTGAAAATTTGTTTAAAATCGACTTGTCCATCGCCAAGAGAACGAAAACGCCCCGCACGTTCAACCCATGAAGCATACCCACCGTACACACCTTGAGACGCACTTGGACGAAACTCAGCATCTTTGACATGAAACGCTTTAATGCGTGTGTGGTAACGGTCAATAAATCCCAAATAATCCATGCCTTGTAATAATAAGTGACTTGGGTCATACAAGATATTGGCACGAGGGTGCTGATTCACTGCCGCAAGAAAACGTTCGAAAGTACAACCATCAAACAGATCTTCACCAGGATGAAGTTCATAACAGACATCCACACCCGCTTGCTCAAACGCATCTAAAATCGGCAACCAACGTGCGGCTAATTCACTAAAACCATCCTCAACTAAACCAGCTGGGCGTTGTGGCCATGGGTACACATATGGCCATAACAGAGAACCTGAAAATGTGGCATGCGCTTTTAAACCCAAATTTTTTGATGCTTGTGCCGCTAAAAGCAGCTGGTTGGTCGCCCAATCAGTGCGAGCCTGAGCATTACCTTGCACCTCAGGCGGAGCAAATTGATCCATCAAGGTGGCATAAGCAGGATGTACCGCTACCAACTGACCTTGAATATGTGTTGATAACTCACTGATCTGCAATCCGTATTTCGCCAATGTTGCGATCACTTCATCACAATAATCTTGACTCGTCGCCGCTTTTTCCAGATCAAAGATTTCTGGATTTTGCGTCGGTACTTGAATCGCTTTGTAGCCTTTTTCACTCGCCCACTGCGCAATACCCTTTAAAGAGTTGAAAGGCGCTTGGTCGGAAATGAATTGAGCGAGAAAAATCGCAGGGCCTTGAATATTCGCCATAATAGAATCCTTATAAAGCGCAGCGATGGTTCATGACAAACCATCGCTGATAGAAAATTATTGAGTGACTGTGCGCTGTGCTCGTTCTGCTTTGTGGTGGAAGAACAAGATAAAGAACAGTGCTACGCCTGCGGCAAACATGGCTGGTAACCACCAGAAGCTGCCCCAGTTTTCAGGTGTCAATTGAGCTGAGCCTGCGAGGAATGAGTTGTACACTTCACCGGCAACCTGTGCGCCCACCAGCATGCCGACACCGTAAGTCACCAGGACCAACAGACCTTGAGCTTGACCACGGTTAGAGTCGTTACATTGCTTGTCGATGTAAATTTGTCCGGTCACAAAGAAGAAATCGTAACAAATACCATGCAGTGCAATCCCTGCCATGATCATCCACATCACTGAATCTGGTGCGCTCATGGCAAACAGTGCGTAACGCACAACCCATGCGCCCATCCCTGCAACCAACATCCATTTCACGCCAAGGCGACGAAAGAACCACGGCATCAATAGCATGAAGCCAAATTCCGAAACCTGACCGATAGTTTGAATCCCCGCAACGTTAGCAATATCCATGGTGCTCAAGAACAGCTGGGTAAAGTTGTAGTAAGCAGCTAACGGAATACAAATAAGGAATGATGCCAGCATGAAGACAAAGAATTGTGGGCTAGCGAGATCTTTCACCACGCTGACACCTGAGATTTCGCTCAGCGAAGTTTTTTGACCTCGATTCGCCGGCGCTGTTTTCGGCAACGTAAAGCTATAGAAACCTAAGATCAAACTCGCGATGGCTGAGGTGTAAAGTGGCATTGCGGTTTTTTCTGCGGTCACGCCAAATGCTGAGCTCAAAATAAAGCTGATGAATAGACCTGCAATGATCCAACCGATGGTGCCGAAGACACGAATGGTCGGGAATTGCTTCTCTTGATCATCAATATTGCGGAACGCAATGGAGTTCGACAGACCCAAAGTCGGCATATATGCCAAGTTGTAAGCTAAGAGAATGACAATAAACAAGGTTGGGTTGTCAATGGTGCTTGGTGCCAAGAATAGGAACACCGCACCCAGTAAGTGCAAGATACCTAAGACTTTTTGTGTATCAAAGTACTTATCAGCAATCAAACCAATAAAGAATGGGGCAATCACAGCTGCGATTGGGTTTACTGTGTAAGGCCAGTGAGTCAGGTCACTCATACCGACTTGTGACATGTAAACGGCAATCGATGTATACCATGCGCCCCAAACAAAGAATTGCAGGAACATCATTACCCGTAGCCGGGGCATTATTAAGTGGTCGTTTTTCATAGACTTATCCATTCTTATTTTTTATATGTAGGGTGGTTTCACGGTAGAAGGTCAGTTCTACTCGATGTTAATCCATTGTTTGCTATGTACAGATTTCAACGTGGTATCAATCAATTTCGCAGCACGAACGCCATCTTTGAAAGAAGGTAAACCGACTGGGTTTGCGCCTTGTAATGATGCGTAGAAATCGCGCATAAAAGCTTCGAAGCAGTGGCTATAACCTTGCGCATGCCCCGCTGGAGTGATCGACAAACGACGTTGTTCATCAGAACCTTGAGTAGGATCGCGCACGATAAGAGAACGAGAATCGCGACGACTCACCCATAACTGCTCTGGTTTTTCTTGGTCAAATTCCAGGCTGCTTTCGCTACCATCAATTTCAAACCACAAACGGTTTTTACGCCCAGCAGAGACTTGGCTGATGGTGAGCGATACCGGAGTGTTGCGATCCGTCATCATCATCACAGTCGCGATGTCTTCTGTGGTTACAGAGGTGGTTTTGCCTGCGGCTTTTTGCTCTTCAGTCCGAGCGGTAAAAGTTTCAGCGGCATCAGCACTGCGCTCTTTTTGCGCGGTATGGAAATTAGCAACAAGCTGCACGAAACGTTCGCCTGTCACCCATTCAATCAAATCACACCAATGGCTACCGATATCGGCAAAAGCACGAGATTGTCCGCCTTGTTTCGGATCCACACGCCAGTTGTTATCGCTTTGCTCTAACAGCCAGTCTTGCAAGTAACTGCCATGAACCAAATGCAGTTTGCCCAGTTCACCATTTTCAATACGAGCTTTCGCTTCGCGAACCATCGGGTGGTAACGGTAAACAAAAGGTACCGCGGTTTGAACACCATGTTGATTAGCCAGCTGCTCTAATTCTTCTGCTTGCTCAAGCGTCACAGCCAGTGGTTTTTCACACACCACATGTTTGCCAGCAGCTACCGCTTCTTTTGCCATCGGATAATGGAACGCATTTGGAGTACAGATGTGGACAACATCCACTTCAGCACAATTCAATGCAGCGTGCAGATCAGCAAACACTTCCACTTGCCACTTTGCAGCAATACGCTGTGCTTGTTCAGGGTTTGCGTCCACAAGGCCGATGACATTCACACCAGCCACTTTTAATGCACGAAAGTGGACATGTGCAATCATACCTGTGCCGATGATAACGGCATTGAGTGGGGACTTGTTCATTCGCTACTCCATCTTTGAATCAAATGTAACGTTACATTTTTCGTTACAAAAATACTAATCCAAAAGAGTGGCGTAGCGGTATGAATATCGGTTTAACCTTATTGTTTTTTTGCGTGCAATCACAATAGAATAAGGTTTTGAGAGATGGATCACTGGCATGGGATATTCTCATGAAATGAAATGTAGTACGACATTTTAATACATGATAAAGTCCATGCTATGTATCGTAGTGACCTAGAGTTTCATGAGACCTTCCATTTCTGATGTAGCAAAACACGCTGGCGTTTCAACCGCTACAGTCTCTCGCGTATTAAATGGCAGTAACGCCATACGTCCACACACGCGAGATAAAGTACAACAAGCCATTGATGAGCTCGGTTATACCTTGCCGGAAAACAATAACGCTCCCAAACTGTTCGGTAATAAACTGGTTATGGTGCTGGTTCCCAATATTGATAACCCGTTTTACAGCGGGATCGTGAAAGGTATCGAAAGCACTGCAAAAGAGAATGGGTATGCTGTCATCCTCACCAATACCCAAGGTGAAAGTTCGTTAGAGAAGCATTACTTGGATTTGCTTAAGCAAAAACAAGTAAGTGGGGTAATCAGTCTCACGCCTATGATGACGCAGCAAACGCTACCCGATGAAATTCAAAAATTACCTTGGATTTCTTGTTCTGAGTACAACCCAGAATCACCTGTACCTTATGTCAGCATTAACCATAAACAAGCAGCCAAAGATGCAGTGCTTTATTTGGTATCAAAAGGTCATGAACGCGTTGCTTTGGTCACTTCTGATTCAAACTATTTATACGCCCAACAACGTGAAGAGGGTTATCGCTCTGCTTTACAAGATGCTGGCATACCAATCAATGAGGATTACATCCAGGCGATGGGTGACATTGATTTTCCATTAGGTGAGCTTGCTGCGCGCCGTTTATTGACTCAGCCGGAACCACCAACCGCTATTTTCGCGGTCGCAGATATGCTCGCCATTGGCGTAATGAAAGCGGTATATCAAATGGGGAAAGAGATACCCAGAGACATAGCAGTGATAGGCTTTGATGATTTGCCCTTAGCAAGCATGTTTATTCCATCTCTCACCACCATTCGCCAACCGACATTAGATATGGGTAAAACAGCCATGAAGATGTTGATGAAAAAAATGGCGGGAGAAGATGTCACTTCGCAAATCATTCATCACACATTAATGGTAAGAAGTTCAGCAAAATAATAATGAAATTTTGGCCTCTTGGTTGCGCAGACTGAATTGATTGAGTTGGCGATTTCCTATCTCCGAGGCGATTTGTATTGTTACATTAAAACTTACATTTATTACCAATACTGGAGTCTTTATGCCCATCCAATATGCGTTAGTCGGTGACATCGGTGGAACCAATGCACGCTTAGCTTTATGTGATTTAAATACAGGTCAACTGGTCAGTGCATTAACCTACTCTGGCGCAGAGTATCCAAGTTTAGAAGTCGTGATTAAGCAATACCTAAATGATGTCGACCAAATTGTACAAACTGCGTGTTTAGCGATTGCTTGCCCTATCAATGGTGATTGGATATCTATGACCAATCATAGTTGGGCATTCTCTATCAAAGAGTTAAAGGAACAACTGCACTTAGAACACCTCGAAGTCATCAATGATTTCACTGCGGTGTCTATGGCCATTCCAGTGATAAGCACTCAAGATCGCATTCAATTGGGTGGGACTAATGCACAAGCGGATAAGCCAATTGCCATTTTCGGCGCAGGCACTGGTCTTGGGGTGGCCCATCTAATCCAGGTGAATAACACTTGGATCACTTTGCCAGGTGAAGGTGGACACGTAGATTTTGCTCCATGTACTCCAGAAGAAGATTCATTATTAAAATGGTTACGTAAACAGTTTGGTCGCGTTTCTGCGGAACGCTGCCTGTCAGGACAGGGCCTCGTACAGATTTATCATCATCACGTTATTTCAGACGGCCGTGAACCGAGCATCTTAGAGCCTAAAGATATCACTACCCTTGCTTTAGAAAATGGCAACCCTGATTGTGTGGCTGCTTTGAAGCTATTCTGCATCTTAATGGGCCGTTTTGCTGGGAACCTAGCACTTAACATGGGTACATTTGGTGGAGTCTATATCGCAGGAGGTATCGCTCCTCGTTTTAAAGACTTTCTTGCCGCATCAGACTTTCGTCAAGCGTTTGAGGATAAAGGGCGTTTCAATGAATATCTCCAAGATATTCCTGTCTACCTTATCACCCACCAAGAACCAGGTTTACTCGGCGCTGGTAGCTATTTACGCCAAGCGTTAGGACTCCCCTTAAATGGCTAATTAGCGTTACGAGGAAGAGAAAAACCGAATCTGCTGTTTTCTTTGCATAAAAACGGCCCCAGTGACTTTAATCACTGGGGCCGTTTACTTAATGACTAGCGCGAAAATGCTATTGAATGCTATTGGCTGAATCGCGTCGATTCAAATCGGTTCAAAATGATGTGAACCAAATAGGTCACGAGCAGAGTTGCCACGATAGCAAACAAAATGCTGCTGACACGATATAAAGCGCTGAACACGAGATCCCCACCAGGCGTCAGGTATTGACCAAATAAAATACCTAATGTGGTTAAGCCACCAAATCCAGCGCCAGAACCACTCGACTCTTTCACGTGCATATAGCCAAAGAGCATCGCTCCAATCCAGAGTAGCGGAACAACAAACAGCAACACATCCGACCAATCGTACAAAATGATTTGGCAGAACATGCCAAACGATACGCCCATCAAGGTGCCCATCGCCCTCTTACGAGCGTAGCCCATAGCGCCATTCCAATGCATTGGAAACATCAACAAAATGGTTGTTGCTTGTGCCGACATAGAATCTTGTAGGTCAGCCACCTGAAACACAATAAACGACAGGGTCGCTATTGTCGCTCCCATCAGAGCTTCATGTCTCATGCGGTGGGACTTTTTCGGCTCTGTTGGTCTCGGCGGAGGATCGCGCGGTTCCACATCGGGGAACACATACATCATCAAATAAGCAATCGCCACTGAAAGCACACTGGCCATCAAACTCACTTGAATAAAGTCGTTCATATCGGTGCTAGAAAAACTGCCGAAATGCAACATAATGCTGAGGTTTAAAACACCATTAGCGCCAAACAGGAACAGGCTGCCTTTTGACATACAAGCAAAATAAGCGAGAAACATCGCAAACGCCAGTATGGTCATTAACCCCGGATGGCCACCAAACAGACCGCCGATGATCCCCATTTCCAGACCAACCACCACTGAAGAAGCGATCAACTGACGAGCGGCATGCATGCTCATGACTGGAATCATACCCAGCAGCAAAACCGGTGTAACGGTGAAAAACACCCCGTTACTCCAGCCAAATATCTTACAGATTGTGAAACCGAGGGCTGAGCCTGTTGCTATCCGTAAACACTGTCTAAAATCGTTTTTAGACATTGGGTGATCCCATAACTTCATGGCATCACCTTATTAGTAGATGTAGTGCAAGCTACTGATAAAGTAGATTTGCAGCTTGGCAAATAAGGCACCAAAACCATTATCAGGAACGAGCTGTACGGTTGCCTGAGCACCCGCAGGTAATTGGCTCTCCATCTCATCTTGCAGCTGCACATGCAAACGCATACGTTGCGCGTCACGTACCCAGCGGTTAGACGAGGTTGGCGCAGCTAAGCGACCATCAGCATCAAATTGTCCAGCACTTACCCCTGCGTCCACAGACGAAATAGCGCCATCGAACATTTTTCCTGGGTAACGGTCAAAGGCAACGTAGACGCGCGCCTTATTGGTAAAGTGACGTAAGCTTTTTTCACGAAAATCGGCAATGATATCCATTGAATCATCAACCAACGCCACCAGTGGGCTACCAGCAGAGGCGAACGTACCCGCTTCCAACTGTAGGTTGGTCACAATACCGTCATGCTCTGCTACAACAGTGGTGTATTCCAAATTCAATTCTGCTTGATTTAATTGGTTGCGCGCCGCTTGGATGTTGACGTTTTTCTCATCATCAATCGAACCACGGCTCACAATCAGGCCTTGCAAACGTGCCTTAGCTGCATCCCAATTGGCTTTTGCCGCAATCGCTGAGCTTTGTGAATCATCATATTGTTGTTGCGAGGTGCCGCTACGTTGAAGCAGCTGTTTCAAACGGTTAGCTTCACGCTCTTTTTGCTCGGTTACGATACGACTAGCTTCAACACTTGCGCGAGACGCCAAAATATCAGCATCAAGTTGAGCGTTATTTTGCTTCACTTTATCTAAAGCGATCTTGGCTTGTTCAACCGCGAGTTTGTATGGCTCAGGGTCGATTTGAAATAACACATCGCCCGTGTGCACGGCTTGGTTATTTTTTACTTCAATCGACATAATTTGCCCGCTGACGCGAGGGGCAACTTTGGTCACGACTCGGGTAACAAGCGCCTGAGGAGTCAAAGGCAAAAACATATCTGCCACGACAAAATAGGCAAAAATAATCACAAACGCGAAACAGGAGATCTTAATCCAGCGCGCAAATTTCTGATCTGGGGTCATGAATAGGTACTTCTCTTAACAATGGGGGGTAAAACTAGTTATCAAGGATGTTTAGCGTGTTTTCAGCGATCTTTTCTAACAAGGTCGATAGCAACTCTAACTCTTGAGGAGCGACATCTTTTAAAACTTGATTACGAACTTCAAAAATGCGTTTTTCCATTTGAGCAAGGAGTAGCTTGCCCTGCTCGGTTAAACTCACAATCCGAGTACGTTTGTCATTTTCACAAGAGTGACGAGTGATCAACGCTTGTTCTTCTAATTGGCTCAATGTGCGCATTAATGAGGGCAACTCAAGTTCTAACGCACAGGCAAGTTGCTTTTGGCTGATGTGATCGCCTAAACGTTGCAACTTCCACAATGCAGTCCACCGCGGATGGGTAAGACCCAGTGGAGCCAATTCACGATCAGCCGCCATTTTCCAAAGACGAGAAACTCGAGCTAATCGCTCAGCCAGAGAGAGTTGACGAAAAATATCGGAATCGTGAAACATAAGGTTACCAATAAAACTTAGCGTGCTAACTAATATAGTTTAGTTAGCACGCTAAGTAAATAGTTTGTGATATAAATCACATAACCATACAAACCAAATGGTTTATTTGTAACCAAAGATAACGCTAGGAAAGATAAAGACGAATGAACTCGTCAATGGAGACTGGACGACCATAATAATAGCCTTGGAAAAACTGCGTGTTGTGATTCAGCAAGTAGAGCTCTTGATACTGGTTTTCAATACCTTCTGCCACCACTGGCACCCCAATTCGCTCCGCCAGATCAAGCACATTGGCGACAATGTGATCTTTAAATTCCTCTTCACCAATCATGTCGGTAAAACTTTTGTCCATCTTTAAGTAATCGATCTTAATGTTCTTCAAATAGGAAAGAGATGAATGACCAGTACCAAAATCGTCTAACGCAATTCGTATTCCTTGCTTCTTAAGGCTAATGATTCCCTGGATATGCAGTTCATCTTGAGGAATTTGTACCCGTTCTGTGAGTTCGAGTACCAGTTGAAAATGGCAACGATTCAAGCCGTAGATGAGATGTTTACAATCACGTAAGAGATGAAAATGCGTGAGCTGTGGCGACGCCACATTAAAAGCCAAATGGAACTCGTTAAGGCTATCAATGCGTGATTGAAACGGTTTCAAGCCAGCCACAACTTTATCAACGAGCTGAGAAAATATCTGATTGATTTGCCCGCTATGCTCGGCATTGGGAATAAATTGATCCGGTGCAATCAAACCATATTTAGGATGTAACCACCGAGCCAGAACCTCAGCCCCAACCATGCGGCGATCTTTATCAAACACAGGTTGAAGATACGGCACAAATTGCTTTCGTTTTAACCCCTTTGCGATCGCAAAGACAGTCCAGTCTCTGCGCATTAAAAATACGTACAAGACCACACCACATATGAACGAAAGCACGGTGATGATGAAGTAGAAATAAGCGTAATTGATAAGCCCGAAGTTGAGGTAATTTTGTCTATCAATCTGATAGAAAAGACGTATGTAGGCATTCTCGACGAGATGATGCTCATCCACCTTAAACGACGGAGATAACGTCGTACCATTTTTTGAGACGAGGTAGTTATCTATGTAAAGTAACGGCGTGAAATAGTTCATATCGACATTGAGTAAATTAGTAAATATAAAACTATCGATACCGAAGTTTACGTAAACATCTTCCGACGTGACGACCAAAAGAAATACGTCGCTTTTTTTCACCAATGGACTGGATGCGATATAACGCAGACTGACCCCTTGGGCCACATTCTGAACAACATATTTTTGTTTGGCATTTAGCGTAATCGTACTGCAGTAGATGAAGTCACGATTGGCCAGTGTAATCGAACGAGTATAGGGACTAGCTAAACTCACTTGTTTCGCTAATGGCAGGAACTGATCACATTGATGTTTGTACTGATCCAGTTCGGTATAGTAAGACGTAATCGTCGACTCCAGCATACTATTAATACGCTGCGAGATTTGCTCGGTGTGTTCGTACGCATACTGATTCAATGCGATATAGACTCGACAGGATATCAATACATAACCTATCAAGTTAATCAGTAAAATCAGTAACACAACTGAACTTAGGATCGCCGACTTTTTTGTCATAATCTTGGTAGCGTAACCTCTTATTCCCTATTCAAGAGGATGAATAGTACTGCCATCTTGAGGCGCAATTGACTATTCCCACTGCATGCAACTGTAAGATAAAAGCACTTATTTTCACTAGAACTTTTATCTCATCCCACCTCAATTCTTTGAACTTCAACCAGATATCTACGTTTTTATTCGTTAATTACTCATAATCTCAAGGTAACGGTAAACCTTAAGGTCATTACTTAAGATCACTAGATGTGGGATGTATGTATCAATAAGTATCGATTCTACCTATCAAATCAATAGAAAGAACAAGCCAGACATGTCCGACATTAGCGCTTATGCTCTCTCCTGTCATCGGTAGAGCCACTACTACTTTTGCTTTACCGGTTTACATCGACAACTCTTTGACCCATCTAGTCACCTGGTTCTCCGGATAAGACGAGTAACGCTCACCGTACTTATCCGGCTTTTTTTATCTCAAATTTATCATTCGCTAAGAAGAAATGGATTTGTTCCGCAACTTCGTCGCTATACAGCAAAGTTAAGTGGGTATTACTCGTTTCAATATGATCAGTCATTCCTGGAATCTGGGTTTCCGCGACAGATACAGTGCCGTCAGATGAGATATCAAATCCAAGTAATAGAGGCATGACACCCCAAGCCATATTGCCAGCAATACAGCCTAATTTTTGCGGAAAATGCCAGTGATTATCATGTGGCTCAAGGCCGAACTCTTTCGCATCACCTAATATGCCACTCATGCCCATTTCATCAATAGCTCGAACAATAGCCGCGCCTTGCATAGGCGATCCTATAGTGACCACATGGGAGATGATTTCCGCGGAGGGATGCCGAGCAGCCAAGTATTTTTGAATAATCAAACCACCTAAACTGTGCCCCACCAAAGCATTTGGCTGATCTGAGCTCAAAGCGGCATCAATACTATTAAAGAGATGTTCCGTATCGATAGTGACGGTGCTGAAATTGAGAACATGGGTTGAATAGCCCATTTTTTCTAACCGATATTTGAGCGGCTGCATTACCAGCGCGTTCATGTATAACCCATGCAGAAGAACAATATTCATCTATTTCCCCAATAAAAACAACTTACTACTAGGAGGGAAAAAATACCCCCACCATACGGCAGGGGCGATGACTATCGTCTTGGAGGAGAAAAATCGCTGAGACTAACGTAACCAGTTGGTTTTACTTAGTTCAATGATTTCATCACCACGGCCGTTGATTATGGCTTTCATCATATAAATGCTAAAGCCTTTAGCGTGTTCCAATTTAATTTGTGGTGGCATAGCAAGTTCTTGTTTTGCGGTATCCACTTCCAAAACCACTGCACCTGGGTAATTAAGCGTTTCACTCAACGCACCAGCTAGAGCATCAGGATCAGACACATGTATGCCTTTTATTCCACACGCTTCTGCAATTTTAGCAAAGCTTGGGTTTTGTAGATCAGTATCGTTCGACAAATAGCCACTTGCTTTCATTTCCATAGCAACAAAGCCAAGGGAACGGTTATTAAAGACGATGATCTTGATGGGCAAATTCAATTGTTTTAGTGACAACAAATCCCCCATTAACATAGAGAAACCACCATCACCACACATGGCGATGACTTGACGCTGGCGATCAAACGCTTGAGCACCCATCGCTTGTGACATCGCATTCGCCATCGAGCCATGGTTAAATGACCCAATCAGACGGCGTTTGCCATTCATCTCTAAATAACGAGCCGCCCAAACGGTTGGCGTGCCTACATCACAAGTAAATACCGCATCTTCCGCAGCTTGTTCACTGATTAAGCGAGCAAGATACTGAGGGTGAATCAGCCCATGACTGGTTTTACCATTGGCTAAATCATCCAAACCTTTACGCGCTTCTTTATAGTTAGCTAAGCAGCTGGTTAAGTGTTTTTCAGAACGGTCTTCTTTGATAAGCGGTAGCAATGAGCTAATCGTACTGCGGGAATCCCCAAGGACACCAAACTCAATTTGGGTATGACGCCCCAAAGATGCAGGATTGCTATCAATCTGGACAATTTTGGCTTTATCAGGATAGAAAGCTCGATAAGGGAAACTGGTGCCAATCAGTAGCAGTGTGTCAGCTTCACGCATCGCATGATAGCCTGAAGCAAAACCAATCAACCCTGTCATACCAACATCATACGGATTTTCATATTCGATATATTCTTTACCGCGTAAAGCATGAACGATAGGCGCTTTAAGCTTAGCAGCCAGAGCAACCACTTCTTTATGAGCACCTTTTACCCCAGCCCCCACCATGATGGTCACTTTACGACTGTCATTTAAATAAGCAGCTAACTGTTCAAGATCCGCTTGTTGTGGCGCATAAAACGCAGGTTTAGGCAAACTCCACTTGGCTTCAACACCTTCAGGCATGGCTTTAAGAGCCACATCACCTGGCAAAACAAGCACCGCCACATCATTGTGTAAGATGGCTTGACGCATCGCCGTTTCTAGCAAGTAAGGCATTTGCTCTGGGTTTGAAACTAACTCGCAGAAAACACTACATTCTTTAAATAGTTCCTGGGGGTGAGTCTCTTGGAAATAATTGGTCCCAATTTCAGATGAAGGGATATGGGCAGCAATCGCAAGTACGGGAACTCGGTTGCGGTGACAATCATATAACCCGTTGATCAAATGCATGTTGCCAGGTCCACAAGAACCCGCACATACAGACAATTGACCAGATAAATGCGCTTCAGCGCCTGCAGCAAAGGCAGCGACTTCTTCATGACGAGTACCTAACCACTCGATTTCACCTATTTTACGTAGGCTATCACTTAAGCCATTTAGAGAATCGCCAGTTACCCCCCAAATACGTTGCACACCAGCTTGACGCAGGGTATCGGCAATAAAATAGGCAATAGTAGAATTACTCATACAATAACTCCCCACTTGATTGGATGGATGATGTGAAAACGACACTGAAGCAATTGTTAAAAATTTGTGCTCCATGTCTCGTTTTTATCTTCTACCCTCAGCAGAACTTGTTCAAGATCAATTTATTTGAATCTTTGCAATATTTTTTTATAAATGGTCTTTTTTTATACTCAAATAGAATAAAAAAGCATCTTTATTGGGGTTTTCTCGTTTAAGCGACAGAAAATGTGGTCGTTTATCACCACTAAGACAACCTATCACTTACCTAAGCTGGTTAGTTATGCCGAAAATCTGTGATAGCTAACACAAAAGAAGCACGCTTTTGTTGCTCTAGCAAAAATGTGTGGGTAACTATTCTGTAGTGTAATAAGGGAATAAGGCAGGATAGTTGATTAGGATTTATCACCTACATGCCTATAACTATCTAGAAACAAAGCAATATTAGAGGATGATTAACCAATAATTTGCCGCAAGAAATGGATGTACTTAGACAACATCCAAACCCATACGCAATAGCTAATTATTCATAAAAAATGAATAAATAATTAATTGATGGCAAAAATGTAATCTTGCAATAAGCTCATTCTAATAAATTTTCATCGGATGAGAATAACATTAAATGTCGCATTTCCAGCTCAAAATGTTATTAAGTTAAAAAATCAACTAAAAATAGTCGAATAATATGTTACTAGAATATTAACAGATGGCATATTATGGTGACATAGATCACATCTATCAATTATAGATTGCATTTTGTTTTTTGATTTCACCACTTGCCTGCTAACCTGCCGCACGCTTTGAAATGACGTCGAAGTGAATAAATAATAAGGAGTGTTCAGAATGAATACCAAAAAACCAATGTCTTTAACCGCTCGCGTTATCCTTGGTATGGTTGCCGGCATCTTGACTGGGTTCGCTATTCGTGCCCTTTTTGCTCAGTACAGCTTCGTTGATACTTACATCGTCAATGGGCTATTTGAAGTCGGTGGCAAAATTTTCATCGCCAGCTTAAAAATGCTTGTTGTCCCTCTAGTGTTTGTTTCTTTAGTGTGTGGCACTAGCTCACTAAAAGATCTTTCAACTTTGGGTCGTATGGGCGGCAAAACGCTGGGTCTTTATGTCATTACGACTGCCGTTGCTATTAGTTTAGCACTGATCATGGGTAACGTATTCCACCCAGGAGCAGGTGCTGATTTAACCGCTGCAAGTACTTTTAAATCTGCTGAAGCACCTTCACTAGTAAAAGTGATCATTGATATGTTCCCAACGAACCCTATCAGTGCAATGGCCGAAGGTAACACTCTGCAAGTGATCGTTTTCGCCCTGCTATTTGGTGTAGCAATTAGCGTAGCGGGTGAAGCAGGTGAACGCATCACTGGCTTCTTTAATGACCTTAACGAAGTGCTAATGAAGCTGGTAACGCTATTGATGCAAGTTGCGCCTTACGGTGTCTTCTTCCTGATGGCAAAACTATTTACTGGTTTGGGTCTTGGCGCCATCTTGAACCTAGCGGCTTACTTTGCCGTACTCGTTGGTACTTTGCTAATCCATGCATTTGTGACTTACAGCGTGATGCTAAAAGGCCTAGCAGGTCTAAATCCGCTCACGTTCTTCCGTAAAATGGAAGATGCTGTGATGTTTGCATTCTCAACTGCATCATCTAATGCGACACTGCCTGTCACAATGGAAACAGCCACTAAACGTCTTGGTGCACAAAACAAGATCGCCTCTTTCACTATTCCACTTGGTGCAACAGTGAATATGGATGGCACAGCGATCATGCAAGGCGTTGCAACTGCCTTCATCGCTCAAGCATTCAATATCGATTTAACAATGACTGACTACTTGATGGTTATTGTTACCGCGACACTCGCTTCTATCGGTACTGCAGGTGTTCCTGGTGTAGGTTTGATCATGCTGGCCATGGTGCTAAACCAAGTTGGTTTGCCACTAGAAGGTGTTGCTCTCATTATGGGTGTTGACCGTCTGCTAGATATGATTCGTACTGCAGTAAACATCACTGGCGATGCTTGTGTCACTTGTATCGTAGCGAAGTCAGAAAATGCTTTTGATGAAAAAGTGTTTAATACCGATGTAGAAACTCTAGAGAAGAAACAAAAAGTTGCAATTAGCAATGATTAGTTGCATCTAATCATGGTTAATTAACAATCAAAAAACATCCTTGTCACTAATGGCAAGGATGTTTTTTATTATTCAACTAATTTCATCGTTCCCGCGCCTAAAAATCAAACTAAATTGATTTAGTTCACAAATGCTCCAGCAAAGAGTCCTTAATATTTCTTTGTATTTAAATTTTCCTGGAGCTAAAAGCAATGAAGCGAACACTATATGGAGTGGTAGTTTTTCTCCTATATTTAATACCAGCGGTCAGTCTCGCCTCTTCTAATTCGGATTCCGTACCTTCACTGACACACTCTTTTATTGGCTACGCTGCTATCGCTATTTTTGTGATTGCTTATGCTGCTGTCATGTTAGAAGAATATCTTAAACTTCATAAATCCAAGCCAGTACTGCTTGCAGCGGGCTTGATATGGGCTCTCATTGGTTGGGTTTACCAGCAATACGGTCAATCAGAGCTGGTTGAGCATGCTATTGAACACAACCTGTTAGAATATGCTGAGCTACTTTTGTTCTTGCTTGTTGCGATGACATATATAAACGCAATGGACGAGCGTGGTGTATTTGACGGACTTCAGTCATGGATGTTGAAAAAGGGTTTCAATTTTCGCACGTTATTTTGGGTCACTGGCTTTCTTGCCTTCTTTATATCTCCAGTAGCCGATAACTTAACGACTGGTTTATTAATGTGTGCGGTTGTAATGAAGCTAGGCGGCGATAATAAACGCTTTGTCAACCTTTCCTGTATAAATATTGTGGTTGCCGCAAACGCTGGCGGTGCTTTTAGCCCATTTGGTGATATAACCACGTTGATGGTTTGGCAAGCAGGCAATGTTGAATTTGGTCAGTTCTTCGACCTTTTCATCCCTGCCGCAGTGAACTATCTGGTTCCAGCGATCATCATGTCGATGTTTCTACCTAAACAGAAACCCGCCAGCGTATCGATCGCAACAGAGGTAAAACGGGGTGGATTAGTTATTGTCGCCCTGTTTATTTTCACTATTCTAACCTCAGTCACCTTCCACTCTTTGTTCGATTTTCCTCCCGTCATCGGCATGATGTTGGGTCTCGCCTACTTACAATTCTTTGGTTTCTATCTAAGGGTCACCTTCAATCGCGCCGTGGAAAAGCGCAAAGCCAAAGCAGAGTTGGAACGCGACGAACAGATGCTGCAAAAAATGGGATCGTTTGTTCCTTTTGATGTTTTCCAACGGATTGCTCGCGCTGAATGGGACACTTTATTGTTCTTCTATGGCGTGGTGATGTGTGTCGGTGGTTTGAGCTTACTAGGTTACTTGTCGATGGCATCCGAAGTGATGTATTCACAATGGAACCCAATTACCGCCAACGTCATCATTGGTATTCTTTCTTCCATCGTTGATAACATTCCAGTGATGTACGCCGTTCTGACTATGGATCCTGTGATGTCGACGGGTAACTGGTTATTAGTCACGCTCACCGCCGGGGTTGGGGGCAGCTTGCTCTCTATCGGTTCTGCTGCAGGCGTTGCGTTAATGGGCGCAACTAAAGGGCTATATACCTTTGGTAGCCATTTAAAATGGACTCCAGTGATTTTATGTGGCTATGCGGCCAGTGTCGTTGTACACGTGATGCTTAACCACGCACTGTTCTAAACTTAGTGATGGCTTATTGTTAAGCACTTTGGCGAACCTTCGCCAAAGTGCTTTTTATGCAACATGAATTTTTCTCATACTCCTCATGCAGATCTCTCACTTCTTTTTCTTGGCATAACCCTCTAATTTGGCAGCATTATCTTTCTGTTTTAGAGGCGCTTTCCCCTATGTCAATCAAACCTCCATTTCGCGCTGATGTCGTTGGCAGTTACCTACGTCCAGACTATCTTCACACTGCTCGCAAGGCATTCGCGCAAGGCAATTTGTCCCAGCAAGAGTTAACTGCTGTAGAAGACAAAGCCATTACTGAGTTGGTGCAACTTCAAAAAGAAGCTGGACTGAACGTCATTACCGACGGAGAGTTTCGTCGCAGTTGGTGGCATTTAGATTTCATGTGGGGGCTGAACGGCGTAGCGAAGAAGGCAATTGATAACGGATATTCTTTTTCAGCGATGCAAACACGTGCCGAAAGCGTGCAGCTAACCGGGAAAATAAGTGGTGATAACCACCCATTTATTGAGCATTTCAACTTCCTAAAACAGTTTGCTGAAGAAGGGATTGTGCCTCGCTTAACCATTCCAGCGCCAGCGCAATTTCTCAAAGAGTTGGAACGGGAAGGTAATCGCGAACAAACTCGTGCTATCTATCCAGATGAAGATGAATTGCTTCAAGACATCGCTGCAGCTTATCGTACTGTGATTCAACAAGTTTATGCAGCTGGCTGTCGCAGCTTACAACTTGATGACTGTACATGGGGAATGTTAACCGACCCTAAAGTTCAGCGCGCAGCAGAACAAGTTCAAGTACCCACTTGCAGTTGCGGCCATGATCATCAACCGGTAGCCACTTCTGCTCTGGATAATTTGTTAAATAAATTACTTAAAGTAAATAACTTAGCGCTTGAAGGTGTACCGGAGGATTTGGTTATTGGCACACACGTGTGCCGTGGTAACTACCGTTCAACTTGGGCAGCAAGTGGCGGTTATGCTCCTGTTGCTGAGGTCCTTTTTGCCAAAGAACACGTCGATGCGTTCTATTTAGAGTTTGATACCGAACGCGCTGGCGATTTCTCTCCTTTAGCGCATGTGGCAGAGGGTAAAAAAGTGGTATTGGGATTGATCTCCTCCAAAGTGGGCGAGCTAGAAAATGCCGATGATGTGGTGGCCCGCATCCAAGAAGCGAGCCAATACGTTCCACTAGAAAACCTTTACTTAAGTACTCAATGTGGTTTTGCTTCAACCGAAGAAGGCAACAACTTAACCCAAGCACAGCAATGGGCAAAAATCGCCTTAGTGCGTGAAGTGGCTAAACGAGTATGGGAATAAGCTCCTGAGGGAATAAACCGACATCCCCCGCTCAACACAAAGAGTCCTTACTGAAGGACTCTTTGGTTAATGACGAAAACAAGTATGAACGACCAAGACAAACCTAACGTCACCTGCCTCAAACACGCTATTTTACTAAATGCGTAATCCCCTCAAGCTCCAGCAAGGCTTGCTTGCGTTCGATCCCACCCGCATATCCCGACAAGTGACCATTTTTCCCGACCACACGATGACATGGGATAAAAACCGATATCGGATTTCGCCCATTAGCGGTTCCTACCGCTCTCACTGCTTTGGGATTCCCCACTTGCTCAGCCAGTTCTTGATACGACCGTGTTTCACCAAAAGGAATCGCGATTAACGCTTGCCACACTTGCCGCTGAAACTCGGTCCCATGCAAACTAAGAGCGACAGTGAACTCTCGTCGTTGTCCAACAAAATATTCCCCGAGTTGAAGAGCTGCCTGCTGCAATAACGGCAAATCTGGATGTTCTGTGCCCAAATCGTTGGGGCGCGTTGTGTGAGTTTCAAACCACACACCAGTAATGCCTATCTCATCACATTGGATGGTGACTAAACCTAATGGGCTGTTATATTGACCAAAGTATCTCATGATAACCAATTCCAACAGTGAAACGTTGCGTAACTCCCCCATGGAGATACACGTTGAGCGGTAACTTGAGGCAATTGATTCATCGCCTTTTTCACGATCAAATCGCCTTCGAGAAAACAATCCACCTGCCCATCACCACGCAGCTGCGCATATTGCACAGTCCATGGACCAATGCCTTTGACATCCAGCCATTGCTGGGCAGGAGCATCGGGATTTTCAACCATAAATTGAGCAAACCGCTTAAGTGTCTCTTTACGCGAATTGGGCATGCGTAAGAAACTCAAATCCATCGCTAGGACCTGCTCCGGTGCAGGGAAATACCAAGGTTTAGGCTGTCCCTGATAACAGGTTTGAACCAACAAGTTAAGTTGACCAATAGCGCCTTTGATTGTGACCTGCTGACCTAAAATTGCGCGCACTCCAGCTTCCCATGTATTCCAAACACCAGGTAAACGAATGCCGGGCAGCTTAACCAATCCGGGCTGACACTGCTCTAGATGCTGTTCAATAACATCGGTGTCGGCATCGAGATCAAATTGGCGGCGAACTTGGCTGATCAGGTAGCGTAGTTGGCGTATATCCTCCAATTCAAATGTCAGTTCCATATTTGAATTTTCTGAAGGAGAGACACAAAACCTAATTTTCTGACCTTGATGTAAAAGATGGCGAGAATAGCTATCGTCACTGACCTCTTCAACGCCCTCAATAGCACGAAGCGCATAAAAATCACGCATATGTTGCCACGCCAGTTTGCCCTTATATGGAAGCAACAACTTGTACTCACTGGATATAACTTGATGTTGACGTCTGAGCTGAGTCGGCGCCATAAGGAAATGCTTAGCAAAGGCATCGTTGAAACGGCGCAGGCTATTAAATCCACAGGCATAAGCGATATCCACGACACTCATAGCGCTACGATGCAGCAGTTGTTTGGCTAAAAGTAGCTGTTGATACAAAGCGTAGCGCTTAGGCGAGAGCCCCAAATACTGGTCGAATAGCTGGCGTAAATAGCGTTCACTGATACCCAATCTATCCGCCAAATCAACCACCGAACCATTGGTTAGTATGCCTTGATCAATCAGTTTTATCGCGCGTTCAAATGTTGTCGCAGTACCCATCCACCGATATGACTTAGGTGCACTATCAGGATGACAACGCAAACAGGGTCGATAACCCGCTTCAATCGCTTGTGCCGCAGTATGGTAATAATCGACGTTTTCCTCTTTAGGCAGATTGGCTGGGCAGATTGGTCGACAAAATATTTTGGTTGTTTTGACTGCAACAAAAAATACTCCGTCAAATCGAGCATCACGACTTAAACGAGCTTGCCTATAGGCGTCTCTATCTATGGTTAGAATGGTGGACATAATTCATCCTTTTCCCTTTTGATGCCTTATCTTACGTCATTACAGCTCGCGTACTCGCCATTTTCGGTACTCTATTAGATATGCATCAGAAAGTTCCATAAAACAAGTTCAACATTTTCGAACATCAATATCAGATACGACGGATTATCAACACAATGAATGTCACCTAGACTGAGCGCAACTTAGTGATAACACTTACGAACCGTATTTGATTTGAGGAACTCCACATGGGCGCATTTTTGAAAAAACTGTTAACTTCTAACGCTGGTCTCGCTCCACTAGCACTACGTATCCCTGTCGGCATCATTTATATGGCACATGGTAGCCAAAAATTGTTTGGTTGGAACGGTGGTTATGGCCTACAAGGTACTGGCCAATGGATGGATTCTATCGGCATTCACCCAGGTGTCTTAATGGCTGGCCTTGCAGGTAGCGGCGAGTTCTTCGGTGGTCTTCTGCTTCTTGTTGGTCTGTTAACTCGTCCAGCAGCAGCTGTCACTGCATTTACTATGCTAGTTGCCATTTTCAGCGTGCACATTTCTCACGGTCTATTCCTGAGCAATGGCGGTTACGAATATGGTCTAGCCCTGTTTGCAGCAAGCCTATCTTTACTCTTCTCTGGTCAAGGTAAGTTCGCTATCGATAACGCATTAGTGAAAAAATTCAACTAATTCAGAACTCTGAGATAATCAAAAAGGGCGAAGTGTTCACTTCGCCCTTTTTCAATTCTGCTGATTTTTTATGCTGATAATGTGCCGTCGACACATCTCGTCTACATTGCCTCGCCAGCTCGCGTTAAGCTGTATCCCGTTAGCGGATCGATATGTTTCACCAAATCCTCAACCTGAATAATTGCATCAATCGACGAACTGTTTTTACGATAGCTCAGATAAACAGGACGATACCAGTCATCAACACCCTGCACTCGATATAACTGTTTTGCCTTGATAAATGGCTCTACAACCGATGCGGGCAGATAAGCACTACCACCCTTCTCCAAAATGAAATCAAGCGCTATACGTGCCGTTGAAGTGCGCAGAAATGGGGCTGGCGCTTTAGGGTGACGTTCACCATGTTCTGAAGCAAATCTTGCCCCCCAATCTACATAGACATAGCGACGATCAAATACGTTATCTACCGTATCGGCATGGGTGGATACCAACACCAACACCATGTCAGCCACTTTCTTACATTGCAGCTCTTCCGCTTTGATGGGGTCAAACGCAAATGCCATATCTAGCGTTCTTTCCAATAGCTGACGGTTCAGTTGTTCTCGTCCCATGACTTCTGCCATAAAACCATAGCCATCAAACGCATCTGTAACTACGCTAAGACAATTCTGTAAATAGGCATCCCATATATTAGGTGTACCACCTAACGTCAACTGGAGTGCTTTACCGCCATCCAGAGAGAGGTCATATTTGGCCTGCTGTAACGTAGCCACCATGATTTCCGCATAGTTGACTAAACGTTCGCCCGCAGACGTCAGTTTGATGTTATTTCGATCACGAGTAAAAAGCTGAGCGTCAAAATAATTTTCTAATTGTTTAATCCGTGCGCTTACCGCTGCTTGGGTAAGATAAAGATTCTCAGCCGCACGTCCAAAATGCCGGACTTTGGCCAACTCAAGAAACGTACGAAATACTTTTACGTCCATAGTGAACCCTCAAAAATTACCCTTATATATTAATAGCTAGTATTAATTGTTACGACAAAAAAGTTTTGTTTTTCTTTTGATAAATTTACGCCTAACTTTCGCCGTAATCAATGGCTACACGGTGGTAGCACGTACTTACACGAGGTTGACATGTCTGAGACTGAATTTCGTCAAGGAAAAAAGCGTTTTTACGATAATAAAAAATTCCCACGCGGGTTTGCGAAATCTGGTGACTTTACCCTAGCAGAAGAAAATCTCCTAATGCTTTATGGGGACACACTAGTTGGTCTAGAGTCTGGTGAATTGACACCAGAAAACTCAGAAGAACAACACTTTATGCAAGTGGTAGACAACCCAGATTTAGCTGAAACTAAGATCGAGAAAGTGTGGATGAAATACGTTCGCCTTGCTCGCGGTCGTAAGCGTTTTCATACTCTTAATGGTCGTAGTCGTCCAGATGCATCAGAAGATTATTCAGAAGACGAACCAACGCTTACTGAAGAAGACTAATGCTCTAATGGTTTATCAGGGCATTCCCGAAGGAATGCCCAAAGATACTGGTTTTCTGCCAGTATCTTGTTAGGTGATTGAATCGCGTAATAGGAAACACCGCTTCGTTCTTGTTACAAAATGGCAGAGTGTCACTCTTCTGCCCTCTAAACCTATCTTTCTCCTAAAGCCCCGCTTCAGTGAAACACTGCCGGGGCTTTGTTTTTATCCGTTATTTTTACCGCCCATCTCACTTCGCTAGATGCTCCAATTTCTTTAAAAAGCTATCTCTCAGATGCTCTTGGTCGTAATCAAGATGGTAGGTGTTGTGAAATCCCATCCGCAGCTCTACCCCGTTACCACGCATATAAACGTTATAGCCATCGTAATCAGCGTACGCTTCAATGCCTTGATACATTTTGCCATTTTCCGTTGGCTCACCATGTTGCATGACATTCTCATAAGCGTGCAGCACTTTGCTGGAGTCCAATTCATTTTTCATAACCGATGCTCCTTTTAACGAATATTCTTAAACAAAACTGGTGTCGAACTGGAGCGATTTCAACCATCGCTGCCATAACAAGGTTCAATAACCACCTTGGTTTGGCTCCTATGCGTTATCAAAAAATCGTCACAATTCCCTCACTACCACTAGTCATAAGTATGTGAACAAAGTTTTAACAGAATCGCGGAGTCGGTCAAAATTACTTTTTTCTCGAATAAAATTAAACCATCATAAAAATGTTTAAATCGCACTACTTCTAGACAAATAACAAATAACAAATGCAGTGCTCGACTGATAAACGGATAAAAACATAGCTAACACTCCGCACTTATTTTATAATGCGAATTAATGAAATTTTGAACCTTACTTGGTGGTAACTTACATGAGACTGATTCCTTTAAAAACAGCAGAGCAAGTTGGACAATGGGCAGCAGACCACATTGTGAAACGAATCAATGCATTTCAACCGACGGCAGAGCGACCATTTATTCTTGGTCTACCAACAGGTGGCACGCCACTCACTACCTACAAAGCACTGATTGAACGCTTCAACGCTGGCAAGGTTAGTTTTAAACACGTCGTGACATTCAATATGGATGAATACGTGGGTCTACCAGCAGAACATCCAGAATCGTATCGCTCCTTCATGTATCAAAACTTTTTTGATCATGTTGATATTCAAGAACAAAACATCAACTTGCTTAATGGCAACACAGAAGATCACGACCAAGAGTGTGCTCGTTACGAAGCGAAGATTAAATCTTACGGCAAAATTAATCTGTTTATGGGTGGCGTGGGTACCGATGGTCATATCGCGTTCAATGAGCCAGCTTCCTCTCTTGCTTCTCGTACTCGCATTAAGACACTCACCGAAGATACACGGATTGCCAACTCACGTTTCTTTGGTGGCGATGTTAATCAGGTACCGAAATACGCACTGACTATCGGTGTGGGCACGTTACTCGATGCAGAAGAAGTGCTAACTCTTGTGATCGGCCATAATAAAGCATTAGCTTTGCAGGCTGCGGTTGAAGGCGCTGTGAATCATTTATGGACAGTATCAGCGCTACAACTTCACCCTAAGGCCGTTATTGTGTGTGATGCACCAGCAACTCAAGAGCTGAAAGTGAAGACCGTTAAATATTTCACTGAACTTGAATCAGTGAATATGCAAGGTTACTAGTGAAAACTAATGCCAAATAGGCGATTAGCGAACAACAAAAAGGGTCGTATCAACGACCCTTTTCACTTATTCGTACTGATCAATTTTCAGTGGATGCCGCTTTCTTTTCAGTCGGCGCTGCCTTTTTCTCAACGCTCTCTTTCACGTCTTTGAAATCGACAACTTGCTGCTCTGGCGCGGGATAGGTAATACCGTTAAAACGCCCGCCTTGTTCAATACTTAAATCATCACTGTAAATCGTACCGTTCACACGACCTTTGCTAAGAATTTCAATCTTGGCCGCATAACAAGTCCCTTCAAAAGAACCATTTACAATGATGTGTTCAGCGTAGAGTTCACCGTTAGCAGAACCACTTTCACTAATGACAAGAGTTTTATCAACGTGCAATTGGCCTTCGACATCGCCATCGACCTGCATGTTGTTTTCTACTTTAAATTGTCCACTAATTGAGCACCCTTCTGCGATGAGAGTTGTAACTGAGCGCTGACTCGTTGCTCGACTTTGCTTACTAAAGATTCCCATCGGACACCTCTTATCTTAGTAAAAATTGTATCAAAATCATTCAGACCCCAGTCAACAAACGTTTTAGGATCTAACGATCGCCCGACAAAGCGGATTTCATAATGCAAATGGGGACCAGATGTCAGACCAGTATTTCCAGAATACCCAATTAAGTCGCCCTTCTGGACGAAATCTCCCATTTGAACTTCAAATTTGCTCATGTGTGAATATGAGCTGGTAAATCCAAACGAATGCTGCAAGCGCATGTAGTTACCCGAACCTTGATTACTAGGACGAGTCACTTCAACCACACCATCTGCAGGCGCATAGATTGCTGTACCGACATTCACTGCGAAATCTTGTCCACGGTGAAATTTTACATCGCCAGTCACTGGGTGAACCCGCTTACCATACCCAGAAGAGATACGCCCCTCCTTTACCGGAGCGCCATTAGGGATACGATTAAGCATCACCACCCGAACTGAAGAGGTGATAGCGGCGGTGTCTAGACGCGATTCTATCTTGGCATCCGCATCATCTTCCTCAACCCCAAGAACTTTTTCCAGATCTCCAAGGCGGTCAGATACGGTTTGCATCTTCTCTTCTCGTTCTAACAAATCACTTTGCAGAGAATCTCTAAGCTCTTTCAATGAAGAAACTTCCTCATTGAGAGACATCGATCGGTTTTCCAGCTCTCTTTGTTTCAACTTGGCGAAATCGACTTCATTGACTAGGTAGTAAATCACGCCAGCTGTGGTCAAAACCCCCGCCAGAATAAAATAACCAAATCCTTTTAAGCAATGTCGATACCATTTTCCAAGTTGAAAATGCCGAGTTCCGCTTATGGATGAAACCGATATCACAACGCTTTCTTTCATCTATACATCAGCATTTATTTGCAACTTTGTCAGAATTTTATCAGGGTTCTGTCAACAACAAAACTTTTTACTGTGATCTTGTCACAGTTATCAAAATTTAAATTAAGCAACTCATCAATTGGTCTAATAAGAAAAACATCAAGAGAAAAAAGGTAGGAATAATGGTGGGTTACAACGGAATATTTGCTTACAATTCCGTATCAAAATTACAAATATCGGGTTAGAGTAATTACTTAATTATTTCATTTACTGAAATAATTCATCTGTAGTGATAGTGATCACTTATATAAATTTTCATTAAAATTTACCCGATAAAAATGTGATTTAAATCACTAAAGGTTAGCAGATCAATTTATTTATTTTGTGACATCAAGCATTACAAACTATTTGCAAAAAAATAAATAACTAATTTGTAGCAAAATTACATGCAAAAATAATGATGTAGATCACTTATAAATTATTTTCAGGCTGGAATTTGTTGACGGTAATCACAAAAAACCCGTTCGAGATCCAATGTGTAAATGATGTGGTAAATTGACTGGGTACTAAGCAATCAACGGTTTTCTCAGGACCGTTACTACAACAATTATTCATCGGAATATCGAACGGGGAAATCTTATGATATCACCAGATGCTAAGGTCAAGGTACAGAATTTTGGCCGCTTCTTATCGAACATGGTAATGCCGAATATTGGCGCGTTTATCGCCTGGGGTATTATTACTGCGCTTTTTATTCCAACAGGTTGGATACCAAATGACAAATTGGCTTCCCTTGTTGGCCCAATGATCACTTACTTGTTACCTCTCTTGATTGGTTACACTGGTGGTAAATTGGTTGGTGGTGAACGTGGTGCCGTTGTTGGTGCTATCACTACTATGGGTGTTATCGTTGGTTCTGACATCCCAATGTTCTTGGGTGCCATGATCGTAGGTCCTTTTGGTGGCTGGGCGATCAAATCTTTTGACAAACGCGTTGATGGTAAAATCAAAAGCGGTTTTGAAATGCTGGTTAACAACTTTTCAGCAGGCATTATCGGCATGATCTGTGCGCTGATTGCCTTTATGCTGATCGGCCCATTTGTAAAAACCCTTTCAACTGCATTAGCATCAGGTGTTGATTTCCTAGTAAGTGCTAACTTACTGCCTTTGACTTCTATCTTCGTTGAACCTGCAAAAGTGTTGTTCCTAAACAACGCGATTAACCACGGTATCTTCACTCCACTAGGTATTCAACAATCTAAAGAAGTGGGCGAATCTATCTTCTTCTTGATTGAAGCAAACCCAGGTCCTGGTCTAGGTATTTTGTTGGCTTACATGGTGTTTGGTAAAGGTACTGCACGTCAAACAGCGGGTGGTGCGTCGATCATCCACTTCTTTGGCGGTATCCACGAAATCTATTTCCCATACATCCTAATGAACCCACGCCTAATCCTTGCTGCGATGGCTGGCGGTATCACAGGTGTATTCACACTAACTATGTTCCACGCGGGTCTTGTTTCTCCAGCATCACCAGGCTCAATTTTTGCCGTATTGCTGATGACTCCAAAAGATTCTGTGGTCGGTGTTCTTTCTGCGGTTGTCGGTGCCACTGTCGTATCGTTTGTCGTTGCATCTATCCTGATGAAAACGTCAAAACAGACATCAGAAGATGACGGTTTGGAAAAAGCCAGTGCGCAAATGAAAGACATGAAAGCGTCTTCAAAAGGCCAAGCTGCTGCAACTCAAAGCCTTGCTGAACTAGGCAAAGTAAGCAAAATCATTGTTGCTTGTGATGCTGGTATGGGTTCAAGCGCTATGGGTGCCAGCATGCTGCGTAAAAAGGTGCAAGCTGCCAACCTCGATATCAGCGTGACCAACTTAGCTATCAACAACTTACCAGGTGATGTTGATATCGTTATTACCCACAAAGATTTGACCGCTCGTGCTCGCAATCATGCGCCTAACGCACTGCACATCTCTTTGACCAACTTCTTAGACGGAGAGCTCTACAACAACCTAGTGAAAGAGCTAACTGAAAAGAGTGCTCCAGCAGCAACGCCAAGTGCAGCGCCAGCTAAAGCACAACAAGCTCCAGTATTTCAAATCGAACCGAAAAACGTGTTCCTCGGCCTATCTGCAGATTCAAAAGAAGATGCGATTCGTTTTGCAGGTAACAAGTTAGTTGAGCTCGGTTATGTCCAACCTTCCTATGTTGACGCCATGTTTGAACGTGAAAAGATGGTTTCAACTTATCTAGGTGAATCGATTGCCGTACCTCACGGCACCATTGAAGCGAAAGAAAGCGTTATCAAAACCGGGATTGTTATCTGCCAATATCCAGCAGGCGTGCAATTTACCGAAGATGAAGATGACGTTGCCAAACTCGTGATCGGTATTGCGGCTAAGAATGATGAACACATTCAAGTCATTACCATGATCACTAATGCCCTCGATGACGAAGAAGCCGTACGTAAACTGACTTCAACTGCAAACGTCAACGATGTGCTAGAGATTTTGGCAGGCAACCAAGCCGCTTAATTTCTCCACTCGCTCCTGAGTCGTTATTTCTAGGGTCAGTCTTCCCCCATGACTGACCCCACCCAGATTTTATTTAAATTTTAGGTAGGTATTAGCTATGAGTAATGCAATTCATTTTGGTGCAGGTAACATCGGTCGTGGTTTCATTGGTAAATTACTTGCTGACGCAGGCATTCACGTTACTTTTGCCGATGTTAACCAAGAAGTAGTGAGCAAATTACGTGAAGACAACCAATACCAAGTGAAAGTGGTTGGCGAAAGCTGTGATATTCAAACCGTAACGAATGTGACTGCGATTAGCTCAATTGGCGACGATATTATTGCTGAGATTGCCCGCACGGATCTTATTACAACGGCAGTTGGTCCAAACGTTTTGGATATTATTGCCAAAACCATCGCGAAAGGTCTTGAAACACGTTTTGCTAATGGAAATACACAATGTCTAAATATCATCGCTTGTGAAAATATGGTGCGCGGTACTTCTCACCTAAAAGAAGAAGTATTCAAATACTTAGATGCCGCAACTCAACAAAAAGCCAATGAACTCGTTGGTTTTGTTGATTCAGCAGTAGACCGTATTGTGCCTCCAGCAGAGCCATCAAATAATATTCTTGATGTGACCGTAGAAAGTTTTAGTGAATGGATTGTCGACCAAACTCAATTTAAAGGTGAGATCCCTGAAATTGCTGGTATGGAAAAAACCGATAATCTAATGGCGTTCGTAGAACGTAAACTATTTACTCTGAATACAGGCCACTGTGTTACTGCTTATCTCGGCTGCTTAAACGGATTTAAAACTATCCGTGAAGCTATTGAAAATGATACTATTCGCGCAGAAGTTAAACGTACAATGCAAGAAAGTGGCGAAGTATTGATTCGTCGTTATCAGTTTGACCGTAACGCTCACGCAGCCTATATCGAGAAAATCTTAGGCCGTTTTGCAAACCCATATTTAGTCGATGAAGTTGACCGCGTTGGCCGTCAACCACTACGTAAATTGGGAGCAAATGACCGACTCATCAAACCATTACTCGGTACAATTGAATACGGTACTGAAAACGATGCGTTACTTTCAGGTGTTGCAGCAGCCTTAAAATACACCAATGCAGGTGACCCTCAAGCAGTTGAACTGCAAGAGTCTATTCAATCTGTAGGTATTGCTCAAACACTTGCAAAATATACAGGACTGGACGTCAACAGTACTGAAGTAAAAACGATTGAAACAAAATACAATCAGCTTTAATTTGCTTGGCTTAAGAGGGCACAAAGTGCCCTCTCTATATAACGATAACTAGATCCGTAAATGGTAGAACAAATTAACGAATCAGAAATTCTTGAAAAACTTAACCTTGCACCGTCAGTCAGGGGCTTTTTTATTACTGCTGTCGATGTATTGACTGATGCGGTTGATGCGCTCATGCAGCGTATTTTTCTTAAAGATAACTTTGCCGTTCAATCGGTAGTTGGCCCATTACTGCATGACTCAGGTCCTCTTGGCGACGTTCAAGTACGTTTAAAACTGCTTTTTGGCTTAGGCGTTGTTTCAGATAAAGTCTTTCAAGATATAGAAAAAATCATAAAACTGAAAAACTCATTGAATGCGGATTGTTCAGAACATGAATTTACTGACACCAAAGTCATGAACGCGATTCAATCATTCCATTCGATTAAAAAACTAGGCTTACCTACGTTTGAACTTATCGAAAGTGATATCGAAATGGATGTCGAGTTTTACCAGCTGCAACTTCAACGTCGTCAGCAAATGATCAAATCGAGCCTTTCGTTAGCCGTGATTGAAATTTGCAACGCTTTGAACATCGATAGCCCCTTCTAAACAGAATGTCATTCCATTTCAGCAACCAAACTCATTGAGTTTGTTGCTGTTTTTTGCATCTCTTTGCGAATACCCCACCATTTTCTCAATTTTCTCCTTTACCTCGCAGCAATTCGTTTTAATATGAAAACCATTGGTATAACAGATTTGGTGCAATACCTATGGAATCGACCGTAAAACTCTATCAACGCATCGCAACACGTTTTAAGCAAGAGATCCGAGCGGGACGCTATAAGGTCAACGATATGTTACCGGCGGAACGCATTTTGGCTGAGCAGTTGGACGTCAGCCGCACCGTGGTACGTGAAGCCATGATCATGCTGGAAGTGGAAGGTTTTATTGAAGTGCGCAAAGGTTCTGGCATTCGGGTAATCAGTACTGAGGGCAACCATTCTGAAGTGGAACTCAACGACAATAGTGACGCCATCGATATCCGCAACTATGGGCCTTTTGAACTGCTGCAAGCAAGGCAATTATTTGAAAGCAATATCGCTGAATTCGCCGCATTACAAGCTTCCAAGCAAGACCTTGTGGCATTAATGAAAATTCAAGAACAAGCCAAGCAAGACGACTACAGTCGTGACTCCTACTGGGATAGTGAATTTCATATTCAATTGGCTCGCTGTACCCAAAACTCTGCGATTGTGGATGTGGCTGAAATGCTCTGTCGTCACCGTGAAGACAACCCTTACTGGAAAAAACTGCATGAGCATATCAAAGACGATCAAATTCGTAGTTGGTATCAAGACCATGAAGACATCGTCGAAGCGCTGATAAAGCGCGATGCAAAAGCAGCCAAACAAGCGGTATGGCAGCATATTGAGAACACCAAACAAATGTTGTTCGATGCTTCTAGTGATGATTATGACCGTTTTCTGTTTGCCGAAAGCCCTCAGGTACAATTCTCCTAACCTTGAACTTGCAACTCATCTCTTCTCAACTTAGGTGGTCTAGCTTAACCATATAGGCTTAACCACCTAACCTAAGTTATCCACCAATAACGACCTAAGATATGTAACGCTTGCTTAGATTGGCTAACGCAGTGACTTCGACTGCCACCTCAATAACGGGAAAGGCCCGCAAAGCGAGCCTCTCCTGCAATACAAACCTCATTGTCACCAATCAGTGGCACTATAAAGTCACGCCACTTTTGAACACGGCAATCTCACGAAAATCATTACGCTCATTGCACGTTTGCTCACCATTAACAATAGCTGCAACACGGTCGATAAACGCAGTAAGCACTGACTCCATAGCCTCTCCAGTGGCCAGTTGACCCGCATTAAAATCAATCCAATGCGGTTTACGTTCAGCTAACCCACTATTAGTGGCAATCTTCATGGTGGGAACAGGTCCACCGTAAGGTGTGCCACGACCTGTAGAAAACAGCACGATATGGCATCCTGCACTGGCAAGTGCCGATGTAGCGACCGCATCGTTGCCTGGCGCGCTGAGTAAACTCAGTCCTGGCCTGATTAACCGCTCACCGTAGGTCAATACATTCATGACCGGGCTACGTCCTGCTTTTTGCGTACAACCTAGCGATTTTTCTTCTAAAGTAGAAATCCCACCCGCTTTATTTCCTGGTGACGGATTCTCGTAAATAGGTTGATTGTGATCGATAAAGTAGCGCTTGAAGTCGTTGATCATGATGACGGTTTTATCAAAGGTCGCCTCATCTTGACAACGTTGCATCAAAAGATGCTCGGCGCCGAACATTTCCGGCACTTCAGTAAGAACCGACGTGCCGTCATGGGCGATCACATAATCAGAAAACCGACCCAACAATGGATTGGCAGTAATGCCAGAAAAACCATCGGAACCGCCGCATTCGAGGCCAAACCGAACCTCACTTAGCCAACCGGGTTGGCGCTTATCTTTCTGCATCTCAGTGGCAATAGCACGCAGCAATTGCACGCCATATTCCACTTCATCGTCGTGATGCTGACACACCATGAACTTGACTCGGCTTTCATCGATATCACCGAGAGTCTCTTTAAACACTGAGATTTGGTTATTTTCACAGCCGAGTCCGACCACCAAAACCCCACCTGCGTTAGGGTGTCTGACCAAGTTCTGCAACAAGGTACGCGTATTGATGTGGTCTTCCCCCAATTGCGAACAACCAAATTGATGAGTAAAGACGTGTACGCCATCAATCGCACCCTCAGGAAGCTCTCGCTCTATATCCCGTTTCATCTTGTTTGCCATAGCATTAACACACCCAACGGTGGGAATGATCCACAGCTCATTACGAATCCCTACATCACCATTGTGGCGGCGATAGAGTTGTACAGCTCGGTTTTCCATCGCAGCGCCAAGTGACGCAAACTCGGGCTGGTATTCATAGTCGCTGGTACTGCTGAGATTGGTTTTAATGTTGTGATGATCAACATGTCCACCAGCTGCAATCGGTTCAATAACATGACCAATAGGTGCACCATACTTACGGACGATATCGCCGACATTCAGCGGATATAGCGCCACTTTATGTGCTTGAGGAATATCCTCAGTGATGTGAAAAGAGTGTTGTGAAAAAGTCACTACTTCTCCGGCCTGAAGCGGACTGAGAGTGACCAAGACATTGTCTTCAGGATGGATTTGCATCAAGCGATTCACCGCCGTCTCCTTAGATTAAAGGATAGAAGAGAGCCTTGCCCAAAACGCCTATGCTCGCTTTGGGCAATGGTTAACAAAGCGTGCTATACGCCAAAATAATGTTTGGCGTTTTGATAACAAATGCCGCGCACCATCTGGCTGAGTAACGCAAAGTCGTTAGGTGCTTCACCTTGTTCAACCCAGGTGGCAATCATCTGACACAAAATGCGGCGGAAGTATTCGTGGCGGGTATAAGACATAAAGCTGCGGCTGTCCGTCAACATACCAACAAAGCGACTGAGTAAGCCCAATTGAGCGAGTTGAGTCATTTGGCGAACCATGCCATCTTTCTGGTCATTGAACCACCAGCCAGAACCAAACTGGATTTTCCCAGGTACACCACCACCTTGGAAGTTACCACACATAGTACCGATCACTTCGTTATCTCTTGGGTTCAAGCAGTACAGAATAGTTTTAGGCAAGGCGTTATCTTTATCTAACGCATCCAACAACTTAGCTAATGGTGCAGCGACCAAATCGTCATTAATGGAATCAAACCCAGTATCAGGACCAAGGATCTTAAACATACGAGAATTGTTATTACGCAGTGCCCCGATATGGTATTGCTGTACCCATTCGCGTTTAGCGTATTCACGGCCCAGATAAACCAGCACTGCGGTTTTAAATTGGGCTGCTTGATGTGAACTAACGTCACCACCAGCTAAGCGCTGCTGCAAAATGGCATCAAGCTCTTGGTCAGTCGCCTCAGCGTAAACCACCGTATCCAACGCATGGTCAGAAACGCAGCAACCGTGAGCTTGGAAATGGTCGAGTCGATTTTTCAGCGCTTGGCACAAATCCGCAAAACGGCTAATGGAGACATCCGCAGCCGCTTCTAAACGATGCACATACTCAACAAATCCCGCAAGATGAATATTGAACGCTTTATCTGGACGCCAGCTTGGTAGCATCTGGATCGTAAAAGAAGGATCATCAGCAACACGCTTATGTGCTGCCAAGTCATCGATCGGATCATCGGTCGTTCCCACCATTTCAACATTCATTTTTTCCATGATCCGGCGAGCTCTAAAGTCATCAGTTGCCAACATCTCATTACACTGATTCCAAATCTGCTCTGCACTGGATTCATTCACAATGATGTTGCTCAAGCCAAAGGGACGACGCAATTCTAGATGGCTCCAATGGTAAATAGGATTACCAATGGTATGAGGAACCGTTGCGGCAAACGCCATAAATTTTTCTTTGTCGGTTGCATCACCAGTACAAAAACGTTCATCCACCCCGTTACTGCGCATCGCACGCCATTTGTAGTGATCGCCTCGTAACCAGATGTCAGTCAAGTTAGTGAACTGGTAGTTATCGGCAACCTGTTGTGGAGGCAAGTGACAGTGAAAATCGATGATAGGTAAATCAGCTGCCACATCATGATAGAGACGACGAGCCAGCTCAGAGTGCAATAAGAAATCTTCAGAAAGAAAAGTGGCCATAGTTAAAATCCAACCTGTTATACCAATAATGGTGTAAATGTCATATTGGTACAGTAAATCCACCACGGTTTATTTCTGAGATCACCATTACAATTTGCGAAATTGCACTAATTTTGCCCGTTTGTAGCCGGTTATATTTGTTAAGTTGTTATATGTGTCAAATTTTAAAACACCTTTTCATTTAATGGTTCATTTTTTGATCATCAACGCATTTCTAATGTTATACCAAATATAATCTAACACACCAAAAGGTATACCAATTATAACAACCTACCTAATTCCGTACCTTTGACAGCAGAGAAACACTTGCGCTTGATAGATTCACTGAGCGACGTCAAAGGATAACCACTGAATTTGATTACACGAAGAGATGAAAGAAATGTTTATCCGAACAATGAACGATTTAATAAGTCGCGTGTTACAACTGGTGTTAACCCTCTTTATGATCGTAATGATCGTGGCGGTTGTTTGGCAGGTGTTTACTCGTTATGTAATGCAAGATCCTTCCGGCTTTACTGATGAGTTGTCGCGTTATCTCCTGATCTGGATCGGGATTTTAGGCGGCGCATACACCTTCGTTATCAAACGCCACTTAGCACTGGAACTTCTTTCCGCCAAATTGGCATCTCGCGGAAAACTGACATTAAGCATAGTGATCAACCTGATCATCATTGCTTTTTCATCCATCGCCTTTATTTACGGCGGCTCTGATTTGGTCTCTAGCACTCTCGAACATGGACAGATTTCTCCCGGGATCGTACTCGGTGGTCATCATCTATTGATCGGCTATGTGTACCTAGTCGTGCCGATTGCTGGATGTCTTATCGACTATTTTGGAGTGGTTGATATCGTCCAAGCCGTGCATGAACTGACTCAAAAATCTCATCCAATTTCATTAGAGGGGCAACTATAATGACGCTTCTTGATTTGCTGTTTTCTCAGCACTTTCTGCTCAATATGCCCGACGCATTTTTTGACTTGATGCCTGTCGTAGTGTTGTTTTGTACCTTAGCCGTCTTGCTACTTGTCGGTGTGCCAATTGCCTTTTCAATTGGTATTGCTGCGCTCTTAACCGTATTCATCGATTTCCCTATCGATAAAGCGACCTTATTGGTCTCACAAAAGTTAGCCAACGGCTTAGATAACTTTGGCCTACTCGCACTGCCATTTTTTATCGTAGCGGGTAACTTGATGAACCGTGGTGGTCTTGCAACGCGTCTAATCAACTTCGCTATGCTGTTTGGTGGTCGTCTTCCTGGCTCTCTTGCCCATGTCAACGTAATAGCGAACATGCTATTTGGCTCCCTATCGGGTTCAGCAACCGCATCTGCTGCTGCGGTAGGTGGAATAATGAAACCACTGCAAGAGAAACAAAAATACCCGATTGATTTTTCAACCGCGGTCAACATTGCCTCTTGCCCATCAGGCCTACTCATTCCACCTTCTAACATTCTGATCTTATTTGCGTTAGTCAGTAGTACATCAGTGCAGTATCTGTTTATTGCTGGTTATATCCCAGGGATCTTAATGGGTCTTGGTGTGATGCTTGGGATCTTTTTACTGGGCAAGCGTTATCACATTCCGCAAGAAAAAATCGTTGTGACCGAAAGAACCGGCAAAGTGGTTTGGGATGCAATTCCAAGTCTTACCCTAGTGATCATCATTATGGGCGGTATTTTAGCTGGGATCTTTACTGCGACCGAAGCCTCTGCAATCGCCGTTGTGTACGCCTTAATCTTGGGTGTGTTCTACCGCGAACTAAAACTCAAAGATATGTTCCCAGTGTTAGTCGAAAGTGTGGTCACCACCTCCATTGTACTGCTGATGGTTGCCACCTCCTCTGCTATGTCTTGGGCGATGGCCAATGCGGATATTCCTACCTTCATTGCTGATTTCGTATTGCAAACTTCGACTAACCCAATTGTGGTCATTCTGCTCATGAACGTCATTCTGCTCGTGGTCGGCACCTTTATGGACATGACCCCAGCAGTACTGATTTTTACCCCGATCTTTTTACCTATTGCCACCCAACTCGGCATCGACCCGATTCACTTTGGCATTATTCTCGTATTCAACCTGTGTATTGGTATCTGCACGCCACCCGTTGGTACAGCGCTGTTTGTTGGCTGTAGCGTGTCTGACTCCAAACTGGGCCAAGTTGTCCCTAAATTGGTCCCTCTGTTTGCCATCATGATCGTCACCCTCGGGATTATTACCCTATTCCCATCACTATCTCTATGGCTACCAACCCTAGCCGGATACCAACACTAACAACGATAACAGGACCCTACTATGAAACGACTGAATCAATTCCTTCTTACCTGTGCAGCCTCTGCGGTCATGACCATGAATGTCCAAGCCGCGACATTGAAACTCGCTCATGAGCTGCCTACAGAACACCCTGTGCATGCCTCTCTGACTTGGTTTGCTGAGCAAGTGTCACAACGTGCACATGTGCGAGTCAAAGTCTATCCGAACGGCACATTGGGTAACGAAACCGGCCTTCTGCAAATGGTACAAAACGGCACTATCGCCTTTACTAAAGTCAGTGCCGCTCCGCTGACCTCATTTGCACCAGACTACAAACTGCTTTCGCTACCTTATCTGTACAAAAGTGATACCCAATACCATCAAGTACTTGACGGTCCAATTGGTGAAAAAATTCTCGCATCATCAAAAGATTCGGGCTTTATTGGTCTCGCATTTTTGGATGCCGGTTCGCGTAGCTTTTACACCTCAAAACCGATTCGTACTCCGGATGATCTAAAAGGTCTAAAAATTCGCGTACAAAACTCTTCCGTCTCTATCGATACCATCAAAGCGCTCGGTGGAACCCCCGTGCCGCTACCTTATGGTGAACTCTACTCAGCAATGCAACAAGGTGTGGTTGATGGCGCAGAAAATAACATCCCTTCTTATTACTCTTCTCGCCACTACGAAGTAGAGAAAGTGTACTCCTACGATAAACACACTATGGTGCCAGACGTACTTGTTGTATCCACCAGCGTGTGGGATTCCTTGACCGATGAACAACGTAAAATCATTCGTGAAGTGGCCAAAGAAACCGTGAAACAGCAGGAAACCAACTGGAACAACTACGTTGAAAAATCCAAAAAAGCGCTGACAGAAAACCACATTACCTTTGTGCAAAGCGATATCAGTAAATTTCAAGCAGCAGTGAAACCGGTCTACGACAAGTTCCGCCAAGAAAACCCTGATCTCGTCGGTATGCTTGATGATATTCAAGCCCAATAAATGAAGTGAGTGGGCACTTACTGTAAGTATCTGCCCACTTTAAATTACTCTCGATGCTGCCAACAATCAGCACCATCACCTTAAATGATTGAGCATTTTATTATGAAATTATCTTTATCTTCTCTCTCTCATGCTAATGCAGCACACCGTCCCACTCCTTCTGAGCTCTCTGCTAAAGTAGGTATCGTCCATTTAGGCTATGGCGCATTTCATCGTGCTCACCAAGCTTTGATCACCGATACCTACATGAAAGAAAAAGGGGGAAACTGGAAGATTGTTGGGGTTACTTGGGGCAACAGCGAATTACAAGACAATATGGCAGAGCAAGACAACCTCTACTCTGTTGGTGTGGGATATAATGATCAGCTCGACATTCACGTTGTTGGCGCAGTAGAAACCATTCTGACTAGCCGCGAAATCGATAAGATTTTTGCCTATCTTCGCGATCCAGCAGTAAAAATTGTGTCACTAACCGTGACGGAAAAAGGCTATTGCCACCATCCAGCCACAGGGGATTTAGACCTAGAACACCCCTTTATCAAACACGATTTAGAAGACCCATCTCATCCAAAATCTGCGATTGGATTTTTGGTAGAAGGGTTAAACTACCGTCGCCTGCATGGTATTCGTCCTTTTACTCCGCTGACTTGCGACAACTTACCTGAGAATGGCCATGTACTCGAAAAAGTAGTTTTGCAGTTTGCCAAAGCCCGTGATGCAGAGCTTTATCAATGGATCAAAGACAACATCCAATTTCCTTGCACTATGGTTGACCGCATTGTGCCACGCACCACTGCGCAAGACATTGATCGTGTCTCTGAAGCACTTGGTGTACGCGATGACGCCTGTGTCGTAACCGAACCCTTCCTACAATGGGTCGTTGAGGACAAGTTCGTTAATGAACGACCTTTGTGGGAAACCACCTCGATTGCCAATATTCAAGTCACTGATGACGTTCTACCTTTCGAAGAGATGAAACTGAGACTGCTTAATGGTACTCACTCATCAATGGCGTATTTGGGTTACCTCTCTGGTTATCGTACCATCGCCGAAACCATTGCTGACCCGCAATTTAAGACCTTTATCCGCAGCATGATGGACAACGAAATCACCCCATCGGTCCACATTCAAGGTGTTGATCTCAATGACTACAAAAATCAATTAATTGAACGTTACGAAAACCGCGCCCTAAAACACCTAACATGGCAAATTGCGATGGATGGTTCACAAAAAGTACCGCAACGTTTTCTGCAAACCATGCGTTATGGATTAGAGCACAATATCGAACTTTCAGGTCTGTATTTGGCTCTAGCAGGCTGGATTCGTTATGTCAGCGGGATTGATGAACAGAACCAAGCCATTGATGTGCAAGACCCATTGAAAGAAACCTTCGCTCAAGTCTGGGAACAGCACCAAGCCAACCCAGAACAATTGGTTACCGCTTTTGTGGCCATCAACAAAGTGTTCGACCCATTCTTTACTCAGCATCCTGAATTCACTCAAAAGCTCACTGCAGCACTAAAACAGATCCTGAGCATAGGCGCAAAACAATCTGTCTATCAGTGGGTTAAACAACACCAATCGCTTGCAACTCACTAACGAGGAGCTGAATATGCATATGACATTTCGCTGGTATGGCGAAGGAAATGACAAAGTCACTCTAGGACACATTAAACAGATCCCAGGAGTTGAGGGCATCGTTTGGTCTCTGCACGATATGCCCGCAGGTGAGTTATGGAGTGAAGAGCGTATCAGCAAAGAAAAAGCGCTTATCGAAGCGGCCGGATTTAACATCGATGTGGTTGAAAGCGTTAACGTGCATGAAGACATCAAGCTGGGTCTACCCAGCCGAGATATGTACATCGATAACTACAAAGAGACGTTGCGTCGCTTAGCCAAAGCTGGGGTTAAGGTCGTCTGCTATAACTTCATGCCAGTCTTTGACTGGACACGCACCGAGTTGTTTCACCCATTACCAGATGGTTCCAATGCGCTGTTTTTTGAAAAAAGCCGTATTGAGAATATCGACCCGTTAGAGCTGATTGATACGTTATCACATAATGTCGATGTCACTATGCCGGGCTGGGAACCAGAGCGTTTAGCCAAGCTCAAACAGACCTTTAAGCAATACGAAAACTTTACTGCGGAAGATCTGTGGTCCAACCTTCGCTACTTCCTTGAACAAGTGATTCCGGTGTGTGAAGAGGTGGGGATCAAAATGGGCATTCACCCTGACGATCCGGCTTTCCCGATCTTTGGTTTGCCGCGCATCATCACAAATAAAGAAAACATCGGCCGCTTTTTAAAACTGGTCGACAGTCCATTTAACGGCTTAAGCCTTTGTACTGGATCATTAGGCTCAGCCAATAACGATCTGCCTGACATCATCGATACCTTTGCTGATCGAATTCACTTTATCCACATTCGTAATGTGAAACGATTTGAAAATGGCGACTTTATCGAAACCTCACATCGCGCCTGCGATGGCTCAGTCGATACCGTGCAAGTGATCAAAACACTGCATAAACATCACTTTCAAGGCTATGTTCGTCCAGACCACGGCCGGCATATTTGGGGAGAAGAGCAATGGGCAAGGCCAGGTTATGGTCTCTATGATAGAGCCTTAGGCATCATGTATATCTTAGGGGTATGGGACAGCCTACAGTAAATACCGAGTTACTCTTTATGCCCCGATATAATAATTTAGCTTACCTCGAAACCCTTAGGGGCAAAGCCAGTCGTGATGACTGGCTTTTTTTATGATTTGGTTTTTTGGTTTCACTCTAATGGCGTTCGATTAAACCAAGATGGTTGCTACATCAATCCTTTAACTAAAGCCGTAAACCCACTTAGAAAGCACAGAAACAACGCATAACGGCGAATGGTTTCTTTAGGCCACTTTTGCGTGAACTTGATTGCCAAGAAATAGCCGAGCAGTACCGCAGGCATCAAAGGCAAAGAGATCACAATATGATGCCAAGTGAAAAAGCCAGCAACTCCCTGCACTATCAATGACATGATCGAACTGAACACAAAGAAAGCCGCTAAATTGCCGCGCAAGTTATTCGCCTCTTGATGTTGCAGTAACAGCGCCATCGGTGGCCCACCAATCGCGCTGCTGGTACCGAAAAAGCCGGAAAAGAACCCCGCAATCGCCATACGTCGAGGTGTCGGTTCAAGACGAAAAGGTAATAAGCTCACTAACACTGCAAGCAATACCAATAAACCCAACCACAGTTCTAACACCTTTACCGAGACCCAAGTGAGTAGCACCCCACCCGCCATAGAGCCAGGAACGCGGCCCAGAAGTGCCATCTTGAGTCCACCAATCGATATACTGCTGCGCAGCTTAAGCGCATTTAAGATCGATAACACCAAAGCGCTTAATGTGACGGGGGCAGGCACGTAGTCCGGTGATAACGTAAACAACAATGGTGCAGCAACCACCGCAAGACCAAACCCAATGGCCGTTTGAACAAACGAGCCGATAAAAATGAGCAGCACAGAGAGCAAAGTGGAACTACTGAGATAATCCATATCATTAGCCTTGAAACATTAGAGACATTGTCACGTAAGAGAAGCAATATCACATTTGAGTATATAAGATTTGGCATTAGCAGAAGCGTCATCCCTTGCCAGATAAGGACTTCTATCAAATCAAACACTTAATAATTAAATTAAAAAAAGTGTTTTTTAACACTTTCAGCATGATGAAATCGTATTCATAGGAACGAATTTTATCATGTTTTTCTCGGATAACTCACTGCTTTTGTTTACTTTTTATCCACACAGTCAAATTACTTCATCGTATACGTCATTAATTAAAACTAGTTGCATATTTAAGCACTGCCTTGCTTGCACCTTTTTACCTTTATTGTTGCGCATATGTTAATTAATTTAGTTATTATTCCAAATTCAACTAACACAAATCATAACTCTCTAATATAAAGGTATATAAATAAAGCGGGTAGCTTATATTTAATATTATGCAAGGTAAATTAATGAAAAAAATTTTCGACTATTAATATAAAATAACCTGCTATTTATTTAAATAAAACTCATCACTCTTTAACGAATGAAATTCGCAATAATTACAAATTAATATTTCTATAAATAATTATCTCATAAATAAGACAAGCATCAAACTAGGTAATAGTGTTTTTATTCTATTTTGATATATCATTTGTTAAATAAATGTATACAATTTCGATATACTCCCACATCTAATGATAAATCACATATTATTACCAAATGAAATATCGATTTATTTACCATAAGAATTAAGTCTAATGAAAATACCACCCCGTTTATCACACATAGAAAAAAACCAAAAAAAACAAAGTAAAAACAACCAATTAAAAAATCAATTCTATTTTTAACTGATATTTTTTTTTTGGCGAAATTCCTAGTATTTTTTTTTGGCAAAACTTGAAAAAGTAGGAAATCCCTTTCATAGTTCTTTGAGTGCGATCAAGATTTAAAACTAAAAACAATTTTTGGTATTAAACTTTTCACATGTGTGTTTTAGCTTAAAAACGCAAAAAAATAAGATGACTTTAAAAGAGTCAACTGTCTTAAATATGTAAATAAGTTGAATGTAAGATATTAAGAGCGTTATCCTAGTTTCTTAAATTGATGGGCAAAGGGTTTTGACCATTGAGTCGATGTCGAACTGGGATAATAGCGAATACCGTGCACTTTGAATGGAGTCTTTTATGAAAAAGGTCGCTTTGATTACAGGGGCAACTGGCGGAATTGGATCTGCCATTACAAAAAAATTGATCAATGACGGTTACAAAGTTGTTGCTACATATATCCAGCAAATGTACGACCACTCTGTCGAATGGGTAAAAGAAAACGGTTTTTCCGACGATCAGATTCGTCTACTTGAACTTGATGTTACCAAGGGTGACGAATGTCAGGAAAAACTCACCAAACTTCTTGCTGAAGAGGGTGGCATTGAAGTGTTAGTCAACACGGCGGGTATCACCCGTGATGCGGTATTTAAAAAAATGACCGCTGATGATTGGCATGCTGTTATTGATACCAACTTGAATAGCGTATTTAACGTTACTCACCCTATTTTCCCAGCCATGCTTGAACAAGGTCATGGTCGTATCGTCAACATTACCTCTGTAAACGGCATCAAAGGTCAATTTGGTCAAACTAACTACTCTGCAGCCAAAGCAGGGATGATTGGTTTCACCAAGGCTCTAGCTCTAGAAGGTGCAAAAGCAGGCGTAACTGTGAACGCAGTGGCACCTGGATACACGGCAACTCCAATGGTTGCCAAAATGCGTGAAGAGGTTCTTGAGTCAATCAAAGCTCAAATTCCAATGAGACGCCTTGCTACTCCTGAAGACATTGCAAACGCAGTTGCTTACTTGGTTAGTGATTCTGGTTCATACATCACTGGTGAAACCTTGTCGGTTAACGGCGGCTTATACATGCACTAGAGGGATGTTGGATGGAAAAAGTATTTATTGTCGCAGCTAAACGTACTGCCCTAGGTTCTTTTGGTGGCTCACTAAAAGATGTGCCTGCTGGTGAATTGGGTGCAGTCGCGATCAAAGCTGCAGTAGAAGCTGCTGGAATCGACGTTAATCATATTGATGAAGTCATTATGGGTAACGTTGTTGGTGCAGGCCAAGGTATGAACGTTGGTCGTCAAGCTTCGATTAAAGCTGGTATTCCATTTTCAGTCCCAGCCTACAGCATCAATATGGTCTGTGGCAGTGGTATGAAAGCTGTGATGGATGGTATGTCTCACATCCGCAGTGGTGATGCAAAGGTTATTGTCGCTGGCGGTGTTGAAGTGATGTCTGCTATTCCTTATGCCATTTCAGGAAGTATTCGTAACGGTCATAAGATGGGTCATACCCAAATGACTGATTTGATGATTAATGATGGTCTTACCGATGTGTTTAACCAATATCACATGGGCGTGACCGCAGAGAATGTAGCGAAAGAAGTCGGTATTTCTCGCGAAGAACAAGATCAGTTTGCTGCTGCAAGTCAAAACAAAGCAGTAGCCGCAGTTGAATCTGGACGTTTTAAAGATGAAATCGTCCCAGTAGAAATCAAAGTGCGTCGTGAAACTGTCTTGTTTGATACAGACGAATACCCAAAAGCCAATACCACTTCCGAAACATTGGCTCGTCTTCGTCCTGCATTCGATAAAGAAGGTACAGTTACCGCTGGTAATGCTTCAGGAATCAACGATGGCGCTAGCGTCGTCATCCTGGCTTCTGAACAAGCCGTTAAAGATTACCACTTAACTCCTCTGGTTGAGGTGGTTGCCTATGCTCAGGCGGGTGTTGACCCTAAAGTAATGGGGTTAGGTCCCGTTGGTGCAGTCACCAAAGCACTAGAAAAAGCTCAATTGAAGATTACAGATATTGATCTGTTCGAACTCAACGAAGCTTTTGCTGCTCAGGCGTTAGGTGTGGTGAAACAGCTCGCACAGATCCACAAAGTTCAACCTGGTGCCATCTTAGACAAAGCCAATGTCAACGGTGGTGCTATTGCTCTAGGTCACCCACTTGGGGCTTCCGGTAACCGTATTTTGGTGAGTTTGATTTATGAGATGCAAAAGCGCTCAGATCAATATGGTGTGGCTTCGCTCTGTGTCGGAGGAGGAATGGGCACAGCAGTAGTAGTCAAAGCAATTAAAAGTTAACGGACTATATCATTCACTATCAGGAGAATATCCATGTACACCGAATTTTTTAAAACTTTTACTGATCAAGCAGAAAAAGGCTTCGAACCATTTGTTAAATTCAACAAATTGATGGCTAAAAACGTTGAAACTCTTACTGAGATGCAACTAAACGCTATCAAAACTTATAGCGAAATGGGCCTAAGCCAAGTGAAAGCAGCCAGCGAAATCAAAGACGTTACTTCTCTGACTAAATTCAACAGCGAACAACTTGCTGTGTTCTCTGAACTGTCAAAACAGTTGATCGAAGACAGCAACAAGATCCAAGCTATCGCTAAAGAGTTCAAAGACGATTTTGATAAACTAACTACTGAAAATATCAAAACAGTAACTCCTGCTACTAAATAACAGTTCTCGACAGCACGCCGCCTCGGAAGAGGCGGCGTATTTTCCGATCACAGGAGTCTCACAATGTATCAAAACTTCTTTTCGGACTATCTTGTAAAACTTCAAGAAGCCAATGTGCATTGGTGGAGAAACTTCGAAGCGAACAAGGAAGTCCTCAGCTCACCAGTGAATAAAGCGCTGCGTGATGTGAATTTCGATGATACAACGAAACTGTTAGAACAAGCAGCGAATCAACCCCAAGCAATGCTCAAACTGCAAACCCAATGGTGGGAAAAACAGTTAGACATCTGGCAAAACGTCTTTCTCAATCCAACTCAAAAAGGTATGGTTGAAGCAGAAAAAGGCGACAAACGTTTTTCAGACGAAGCTTGGAATGCTGATGTTGTGTCTAGCTTTATTAAACAATCTTATCTGCTGTTTAGTAAGACTTATCTCGACACTATTGAATCAATTGACGGTCTTGATGACAAAACGAAAGAACGTTTGATGTTCTTTTCTCGTCAAACCATTAATGCCCTTTCTCCATCGAACTTCATCGCCACTAACCCTGAACTACGTAAGCTCACCATTGAACAAAATGGTGCCAACTTGCTCGCTGGGCTAGAACAGCTTAAAGAAGATGTGGAATCCAGTGCTGAAATCCTAAAAATTCGTATGACGAACAAAAAGGCTTTCCGTGTTGGTGAAGACATCGCAACCACGGCGGGTGATGTGGTATTTCGTAATGAATTGTTTGAACTGATTCAGTACAAACCTTTGACTGAAAAAGTCAATGCAACACCATTATTGATTGTTCCCCCTTACATCAATAAATTCTATATCCTTGATTTGAGAGCCAAAAACTCAATGGTGAAATGGCTTCTTGAACAAGGACACAGTGTTTTCATGATGTCTTGGCGCAACCCGGGTTATGCTCAACGCAATGTTGAGTTCGGTGATTACATCACTGAAGGTGTTGTAAAAGCGATTAGCGCAATTGAAGACATCACTGGTCAAGAAGAGATCAATGCAGCGGGCTATTGCATTGGTGGTACTGTACTTGCTTGTACTGTGGCCTATTTCGCTGCTAAACGCATGAAAAAACGCATCAAATCAGCAACGTTCTTCACGACATTATTGGACTTTGCTCAACCTGGTGATATTGGTGTTTACATCAATGATCCGATCATCAGTGCAGTTGAAATCCAAAACAATATGCGTGGTTATATGGACGGCAGGATGATGAACGTTACCTTCAGTCTGTTGCGTGAAAATTCCTTGTACTGGAACTACTACGTTGAACACTACCTGAAAGGTAACAACCCTGTTGATTTCGATCTGCTCTACTGGAACAGTGACGGAACTAACCTAAGCGCGCCAACCAGTAACTTTATGTTACGTGAGTTCTACTTGAACAATAAATTGGTTCAAGACAAAGGCGTGAAAGTCGGTGGTGTATGGATTGATTTGAGTAAAATCACCATCCCTACTTACTTCATATCAGCAAAAGAAGACCACATTGCACTTTGGGAAGGCACCTATAAAGGAACACTTAAAGTAGGTGGTAAACCAACCTTTATCCTAGGCGAGTCAGGTCATATTGCAGGTATTGTTAACCATCCAGACAAACATAAATATGGTTACTGGATAAATGATGAATTAACTGAAGATCCCCATGAATGGCTATCCAAAGCGTCACGCAGTGAAGGCTCTTGGTGGACACACTGGAATCAATGGTTAACTCAATTTAATCCAGCAGAAAAAATTGCTCCATATTCACAAGGGTCTGAGCAAAACCCTGTCATCACCGCCGCACCTGGTGACTATGTGAAAATTGTGCTTCCAGTCGATCAGTCAGAAGCATAACTCCGTATTGAGCGGCTCCTAGAGTCGCTCTCTTTTTTCACCGTCATTAGCTATCCCTGTGTGAGATCACATATTTTTCATCTCGTGATGTTTTGCAACTCGACCTTCTGTAAAAACATGAAGTGATTAACAGAAGCAGCCTTCAGCTCGCGGCACACTCTGCTCCACTAGTTTGGATTGTTACTTTAGAGTGTACTCTTTAGGCAAGACCCGTGGCGATTTCGATCGCCACGGGTTTTTTATTCCTTGAAGGTGAAAAAATGACGTGTTCTTCCTTAACTTCTACTTGGCTAAAAGCCGTTGCGACAGCGTCTCTATTGTGCGCTTCCAGTGCGGCTTTGGCAGTCAATTCACAAGTGCATTTAAATCAAGGCACGGTTATTGGCAAAGTCGATCATTCAGTTCAAAGCTGGTTGGGCGTGCCTTATGCGCAGGCGCCAATTGGCCATTTACGCTGGCAAATTGCCAAGCCATTACCGAGTGCGACAACCACCTTTCAAGCCGTAAAACAGGGTGCGATTTGCCCTCAAATGCAAAAAGATCAGGTCGTTGGTGATGAAGATTGTCTTAACTTAAACATCTACCGCCCCAACACAGATGAAACCTTACCAGTTCTGCTTTATATCCATGGCGGTAATAACCAAACGGGTAAAGCTGATGAGTTCAATCCAACCCAGCTCGCCTTGGCAACCAAATCCGTGGTGGTGACCGTCAATTATCGCCTTGGTGTTCTGGGCTTTAACCCTCTAAAAGCCATTAAAACGGCAGAACCACTGCAAGCGTCAGGTAACTTTGGCTTACTTGACCAAAGTGCCGCATTAGATTGGATCAAGCACAACATTCACCAGTTTGGCGGCGACAGTAACAACATCACGGTTTCAGGATTTTCAGCCGGTGGGCGCGATGTCATGGCAATGCTAATCTCACCTGTATTTAAAGACAAATTCCAACATGCGATTGTCTTTAGTGGTGGCATGACGACCGCACCGGTAAAAGAAAGTCAGACGGTATTTGCAAAAGCCTTCGCACCACTGGCAGTTGAAGATGGTCGCCAACCCGATTTAGCTGCTGCAGAAAAATGGCTCAAACAAGGGGATAGTGAAGTTAAAGCCTACCTGCAGTCGCTTAGCCCAACCAGACTCGCCAAGCTGATGCAAAACGCAGGGATTCGTATGAGCGTCTTCCCTCATCTGTATACCGATGGTACGGTTCTACCTAGTCAGGGCTTTGACAAAGCCACTTATAATCAAGTGCCTACCATGATGCTCACTGGAGCGAATGAGTTTTCCTTCTTTGCTCTGGGCGATCCAGAATTTGCCGCCACTGACTGGAATAATCAGCCACATAAAGCGATCGAATATGATTTTGTCTTTCGTTACGGTGGTCTACTTTATAGTGCGTTTAACGTGGAAGAGTCCGTCGATACCATGCTTAAGGCGAAATTTTCTGCCCCCATTTATGCTGGCAAAATCAACTACGGCTCAGCTCCAATCATTACTGGACCTGCCATGACGCGCATCGGGTCATTCCACGGCGTTTTCATTCCGTTATTAGACTCCAGCGTCAATATGCCCATGTTTGGCAATGCGTTTAAAACGGAAGGTGCGCAGCAGCTCGCTCACGATTTGGAAACACACATTGCTGCGTTTATTCGTCAGGGTAAACCGTCAAATGCGATTGATGTGGAATGGAAACCGTGGAATAAAACCACTGCCACCAACGGTGAGTCACTGTATGTTTTCGATGCGAATACGAAAAACAGCGTGCTGTATCGCACTGACCAAGCCTATCAAACGAAAGATATTATTGAGTTGATGGATCAGGATTATCGCCTGAGCGAGGAAGATAAGAGTAAGTTAATCCATTCCGTGTTAAACGGACGCTGGTTCAGTCAGCAACTTGATGAGCATTACCACTCACCTTCGCTTTGGTAAAAGGCATTCTTGTTAAATAACAACCGAGCAACCTGCCAGCGCTCTCTCTTTTCCCATCGTTTCATGGGAATCGATTGAGCGCTGGTATCTCCTTTACACTGTAAATCTGTCCATAGGTCAATTTCCAACTCGCTGTTTTCAAATCGGAATGTTCAAATAAGAATGTCCAACTCGAAGAAGTGACCTAGCATGGCAATTTAAAGAACCTCTACAGTTGCCGATTTAATCGATGAACAGCGGCACAAAACAGTGATTAGCGACATCAATTAGCCCTTTGTCAGACAGTTTCGCCTTCGGTATCACTGGCAGTGCCATGGTGGATATCCGCATCGTCGGGTTTGGCGCTTGAGTCAATCCTTGTTCACGCAGCACCGCTTTCATGTTTTCACTTTGCTCAGCCACTACATCACATGATTCCAAAGACATCAGTCCAGCAACAGGCAATGGAATATTGGCCGTGACTTGCTCTTTAGCACTACTTGCAATCCCGCCGTGCTGCTCAATCACTTGATGAATAGCGACTAACGCATTCGCTGGTGTATCAAAAATCGCCGTCAAGTTATGGCTATCGTGCGATACCGTAGAGGCTATCGCTCCTTCACGTAATCCAAACCCACTCACTACCGCTAAAGTGCGTTGCTCACTTAATCCATATCGATTTTGCACCACAGCAAACATGTGTCCTACTGGTAGCTGAAGCTGACCATCGATAACTTCAATATCCGTTGGCCGCCACTCAGTGAGCGAACCATTGGGTTTTAAGTAATGCATCACATTCACTTTCACCGTGCCATTGTGAATCGGAGCAACAATCGTCAGATCCGATTCACTCAACAGCGGTATCTTATCCACCGTATTGCATTGTTCCACTGGGCTAACTTTTGCGGCGAAAGAAGCGACGAGCTGATTGTGCTTCGCCACAATCTGTCCCTGACTGATCACCAGCGAAGGTTTAGGATCGGTCAGCGATTCCAGTAATTGCAAATCCGCTACATAACCGGGAGCAACCGCGCCCAGATTACGCACACCCAAATCGCGAGCCGTATGCAGCGTGGCACAGCGAATCGCTGTGATAGGGTCTAATCCTGCCTCAATAGCGGTTTTCACCACATAGTTCATATGACCGCTTTCAAGGATGTCGGACGCTTCACGGTCATCCGTACAAAGGCATAACAGGTCGTGATAGCGAAACTCTTTTACCGCCTCAACAATATCGCGCACGTTCTGGGAAGCCGAGCTTTCACGAGCATCAACATACATACCAAGACGCATTTTGTCTTTGGCCTCTTGACCACTACGGCTTTCATGATCGTTCGTCGGGCCACTGCATAAATAGGCATTGAGACGGCGACCAAACATGCCCGGTGCATGTCCTTGAATGTATTGATGCTGTTGGTTGGCCTGATTGAGGATGTCCACCATGCGCTGGTCGTTATTGAGCACACCATGAAAATCCATCACTTCACCAATACCAAAGATCCCCTCAGAGTGAGTAAGCTGCTGAATGTCTGTGGCATAGAAATCTGCGCCAGAGGACTCCATGCCCGGCAAAGCCGGCACACACGAAGGCGCTAACACATAGTAACGAATCGGCAGATCACTCACCGACTGCGCCATGTATTGCACCCCTTCAGCGCCCAGTACATTACCGATTTCATGTGGGTCAATAACCACAGTTGTCGTCCCCCATGGCAACACCGCCGCAGAGAAATGCCGTGGTGTCATCATGGTGCTTTCAATGTGCAAATGCGCGTCGATAAAACCGGGAATCAAATATTGGCCTTCTCCATCGATGATTTGTTTTGCCTGATACGTCAGCGTTTCTCGATGTAAATTTTCTGGATCGAAATCCACAAAGGCTATCATGCCATCGAAAATGCCCACCGCCCCAGGCGCAATTTCGCCAGTAAACAGATTCACGATACGGACATTCTCTACCAATAAATCGACTGCGATTTGCCCTTGTGCGGCTTGAATCAAAGCTTGAGGATGGTTTGGATTAATTCTCATCGGACTCACTTAATAGCAAAGAAATAGACCAGCGGAATCGCCAGCAAGTACAAACCAGGGTGAATATCTTTATAGCGACCAGACAACAGCTTCACGACGATATAAGACAAAATACCAAAGCTAATCCCGTTCGCGATGCTAGAGGTGTAAGCACAAAAAACAATCGTCGAGAACGCGGGCATTAATTCGGTTGGATCAGAAAAATCCAAGCGTTGCACACTGGTTAACATCATCAAGCCAATCATGATAAGGACAGGAGCCGTGGCAAAGCCGGGAATCATGGTGGCAATCGGCGTTAGAAACAGACAAATCAAGAAACAAAAACCGGTCACAATCGCCGTTAAACCAGTACGACCACCCGCTTCTACACCCGCAGCAGACTCAATGTACGACGTCAGCGTGGTTAAACCAAACAGCGAACCAACAACAGTGGCAACGGAATCCACCCAAAATGGTTTGTGAATATTGGGGAGGTTGCCATCTTTATCCAATAATCCAGCTTTATCGGAAACACCCAATAAAGTGCCTAACGTAGAGAAGAAGTCCCCTACAAAGAAGGTAAAGATAAAGGAGATATAACCAAACTGCAGTGCAGCACCGATATCAAGCTTTAGCGCAATAGGTGCAATTGATGGCGGCAGAGAAACAAAGTGGTCAGGTACATGAGTTAAGCCTAGCGGGATACCAATCGCAGTGATGATCACCATGGAATACAGCAAAGCGCCAGTCACCTTACGCGCCGTTAACCCCATCGTGATGGCAAGACCTACAACCGTGAGCAGCACTTTATAGTCGCTCATGCTACCCAAGGTAATCGAATGACCACTAAAGGCCATCAAACCACCACTTTTAAACCCCAACTGCGCGATATAGAGACCAATTGCCGCACCAATCGCAATCTTGACGTTAGTTGGCATCATGCGCACCACCAGCTCTCTTAGCCCCAGCAAAGTGAGCAGAACAAAGGTAATCCCGGAGACAAACACCATTCCCATGCCCGTCTGCCAATTCACAACACCATCAGCCACCAGCGTAAAAGCAAAGAAAGCGTTGCCACCCATTGCTGGAGCTAATGCAAACGGAAGATTAGTGAAATAGCCCATGGCAAAACAGGCAAGCGCGGAAAAAAGCGCAACGGCGGCGGTGACCGCCCCCACATCCATGCCAGCGGCTTTCATAAACATCGGATGAACAATCAAAATGTACGCCATCGCCATAAAAGTGGTGATGCCGGCGACAATTTCTGTTCTCACATTGGTTTTATTTTTGCCTAATTGAAAACGCTGATCCAAGCGTTCGCTTAACGTTAGCTTGCCGCTAAGTACTTGAGCAACCATAACAGTCCCTATTGGTATTGATAGTGATAAAAAAAGTCCAAGAGAACGGATGCCCCTTGTTCTAGAAAATGAAGTGGTGTGAATTCTTTAGGATTGTGACTGTAACCATCGATACTGGGCACAAACAGCATGGCCGTTGGTGCGACTTGGGCAAACACGCCCGCATCGTGGCCAGCTCCGCTATGAATATCCATGTGAGCAATATCGAGACGCCGACAGCTTTGGCGTAATTGTTCACGTAATGATTCATCCATGGTGACTGCGTCACCCATTCCCATGATGGTAAAAGAGGTTGTGATACCACTGGCGTGTTCTAACTGCTTTACGGTCTCTTTTACACCAGCAGAAAGACGTTCAATCGCCGCTTGGGACGTGTCGCGAATATCAATTTCTAATGCAGCAAAACCGGGAATCACATTGGCACGATTCGGTGAACATTCAATATGACCGCAAGTGATGGTAGCCGCCGCTGAACCATATTCAGTCAACATCGTCGGTACTTGATGAATAAATTGCGCGGCGGTCACTAACGCATCCGCCCGCTGATTCATCGGTGTTGCTCCAGCGTGATTGGCCTGCCCATGAAATTCAATGCGGATTCGTTGCAGAGCACTAATTGCGGTCACGATGCCAAGAGGAATACCTTGACGATCTAAGGTCGCAGCCTGTTCGATATGCAGTTCAATAAAACCCGCCATCGACTCAGAATGATAATAAGGCGTTTGCAGAGCATCGGGATCTAAGTGCGCCGCTTGGCACTGCTGATAGTAGTTTTGCCCTGCAGAATTGACGATATGCTTCAGCGCTTCGGGCGACAGTTGCCCAGTTAACGCCTTACTCCCGATGAGCGGGCTTTTAAATTCGCAGCCTTCTTCACCTTCTAAAGCAAGAATCTCGATCGGAAACGGCAGTAACGTCCCTTGCGCCAGCAGTTTATCAAGCGCATCCAAAGCGCAAGCAATACCTGCAACCCCATCGTATTTGCCAGCATTACGCACCGAATCAAAGTGCGAACCCAACACTAAAGGTGCAGTACATGAGGGATCACTTCCCGCTAGATAACCATGAACATTCCCTGCCCCATCCGTCCATACCGATAGGCCCATTTGTTCCATGACTTGGGTAATGTAATCACGCGCTTTTGCCGCCAATTCGGTAAGCGGAAAGCGAGTTACCCCATCTGTGGTTTCTGAAAAGCGAGCGAGATCGTCGATAAATCGCTCGATTGAAAATAGTCCGTTCGGCACAATCCCTGTCCTTGTATTTGCGATTAAGCAATCGTTTGCTTAATCGTTCGCGTAAGCACGGAATATGTTCCAACATAATAAGAGAAAACTCAAGAAACGTTTCTAAACACCGCTTGAGAAGGAGGTTCTATCAACCTCCATCTCATTGTTATTTCTTAAATAAATCAGTTCTCGAAGTGATCTTTCACCATGCGATCTAATAGGCGAACACCAAACCCTGTTGGTCCTTTGGGTTTGTGAAAGCCACTATTTCGCTAACACGATTAAGGAATAGAGTTTTATGAAACGGTTACCGAGTTAGTAGGGCGATCACCGTAACTTGTTTTTGGACAGAACCTTCTTAGAGTTTCGGTTTAATTTAGCGAACTACTGATTACTTAAAGTATGGATAAAAACTAAACATCCTAATGAAACTGTAGCAATCGAACCATATTATTAATAAACACTACACAAAAATATTTTTGATATCGTGAGTCATTGTGATTTTATTGATTGTCTTTATTTCTACTTAGTTTTAGTAACACACTCTCTACTCGTTTCTGTCTTTTTATCGCCGTTTCCCGCAGTTCATATAGGTCAATTAGACCTTTCTTTTCAGCTTCTTCAATTTTCTTTAAAAATTTATCTCTGCTTACTATAAACACCTCCGTGATATATACATTTACATACCATTAAAATATTGTTATTCCTTTTTCTTTGTTGAACTATAATATCCAGTTTTTACATATAGCGGGTACAATATTCGCTGCTTTCCCTCTGAGAAATTTGTACCCGTAAGGAATTTTTCCCTTAACATCTAGAGATACAAGAATCTTCTCAGCCTTATACGGAGCTTTTTTTAACAAACTAGCTGCTGGCAGAACTGTTAAAGAACTACCAATTGCAAGCACTTTATCAGCAGACTTAATGTGTCTTCGAGCTTCTTCTAAATGCAATACAGGCTCACCAAATAAAACAATATTAGGGCGTAGTTGACTATTTAATTCACAATGTTGACCTATGTGAATTGGCTTGTCCCACGCATACACAATAGAGCTGTCGATGCTGCTTTGGGCACGATTGAGCTGGCCATGTAAATGGATAACATTAGAACTACCGGCCCTCTCATGTAAATCATCAACATTTTGGGTCAGAATAATAACCTCATAGGTCGATTCAAGTTCTGCTAACGCAATATGAGCGAAATTGGGTTGAGCTTTCGCAGCAGCTAACCTGCGTTGATTATAAAATTTCAGGACAATTTCAGTGTTATGTTCGAGAGCGAATTTCGTCGCGACTTCTGCAACAGGATACTCATTCCACAAGCCATCATTATCTCTGAATGTTCTTATACCGCTCTCTGCGCTAATCCCTGCGCCGGTAAATACAACTATCTTTTTTTTCATAATCAGCTGTCACCTAAAGGTAGGTAATAATCCCAACCTATATCATCCAAGACACCAGAATCATTAAATTTTTCCTTATCATCCTCAGATCCAAACATCTCAACAACCTTGTATAAATCATAAGGTTCAGTGGAGGTTGCACTACTAATTTCAACTGAAGGATGTGTGTAAAAACCTTTATCAAGTTCAAAATAAAAACCATTAACTCTAAATCCATAAAGGTTTAAAGTTTGAAAAACACCATTCTTGCTAGCTTTTAAGTCATCTAGCATGTCGAAAAACTCCCAGAGCATGGTGTTAACTTCTTTTAATGAAAATGGGCCATAAGGCTTTTCATTTTGTACATATTCGGTACAACAATAATAAGTATCAAAAAAGCTACCACCATAACGATTATGCCAGGCTACTTTATTAACTACATTTTCAATCAATTCATTAACTTTCATAAACGTCAATCTCCTTAGGATTTCTGATAAAATATCATTGTGTTTTTTACTTATTAAATAATTTATGTCATTACCATAAAAAATTATGTGCCCATAATTTCTACTGTGGAAAAGAAAGAAGAATAGTGTTTATTTTCTTAACATAAATTTAGGTATTCTAATAACTCTAATGAAGTTGAAAACATATAACTATAATCGTCATTTCTTGTGAAGAATTCACCTATAGCAAATATAAAGAAAATCTCATACCAAATTTCTTCAATGTCGGCCGGAATTGCGTTTTTATTCATTCTTTGTGTAAAAACACCTTTAGATTTAAGTACTTTTAATACCCGTTGATGATCCCTATTAGAAACCATTCGATTCACAGGTTTCATCAATAATTCTAAAGCATCACGTAGTTCATCTTTATTCTCGCAAAATAGTTCTGGTTTCTTTGGATCTTGAACATAACGCCTTCCCCAATATTCTCTCCAGTGTCTCTTGTTCTTTCCTAGTCACAGTGCCTCTTTCATTTGTTTATCACCACTATGCAGTTCTATACGACATAGTCTGTCGCATACGAAATTAAAATAGCTTATAGTCACCTAACGCATTGGTATTATTGAGAATAAGAAATGGATAGCGGATTAAGAAAATTATCAATTCTGGCAAAATTACGTAGGAATACGAGAATCACCGCGACTCAGATTCAGCAAGCGTTACAGGATGAAGGTGACAACATTTCCCTGAGGACGGTGCAAAGGGATTTAATTGAACTTGCGGGTCGCTTCTCAGAGGTTTGCAGCGATGATAGTAAGCCCATTGGATGGTATATAAATAATAGTTCGCCAATTTCCTTACTTAACCTAGATTTAACGACATCGATTACTTTTGCAATGGCAGATCATCATCTTGCGGGATTGTTACCGCCAACAATGCATGATCGGTTAAAACCTTTCTTTCTAACTGCGAAACATTACTTGAAACACACAACCAATAATGTAGAGCGTTTATGGCCGAAGAAAATTGCCGTTCATGGAAAAGGCATGCCTCTGCATCCGTCACAGATTTCTGAGCATGTTATAAATACGATTTATACTGCTGTTTTAACCGAAAAGTGTGTAAAGCTGACCTACAGTTCACTAACAACCGGAAAAACTAACAACTTTATGTTCCATCCGTGCGGAATAGTCGTTAGAGGTGAACGCTCATACTTATTGGGGAAATATGATGGTTATGATGATATTAGGACATTGTATTTTAGTAGGATTGTAGATGCAGAAGCCTCAATAACACCTGCAATAATCGATCAGAATTTTTCAGTCAATACCTTTATAGATAATGGTGGTATGGGTGTTATTCGGAATGTATCTAAGTTAGAAATCAAACTTTGGATCACCGAGACGTTGAAACTGATTTTGGAAGAAACCCCATTATCCCACGACCAAAAATTCGAGCCTCTTGATGGGTATTTTAGTGTCATCGCAACCGTTGATGATTCAGATGAGTTAAGACATTGGATTTTATCTATGTGTAATCATGCAACCGTGATGGAACCTATGTCTTTAAGAGCCGAAATTAAAGCAACATTATTGGATTCAATTAGCTATTACGAGTAAGAAAATGACTAAATATGAAATAGAAAATGCAATAAAAAAATTTATTAACAGTGAGCGAGTAACAAAGGTCATCAAAACAATAAATAAAACCAATTGTAGTGGCTGGGAAGCATGGCTTCAAATTGAATTTGCTTACTTTCTTAGTAACGAAGCCAATTCTGAGAATGAATTTGAATGGTGGAGAGAATATAAAATACATACCGTCCAAGATGAAAAAAGTAACGAATCGAAATTTATCATTCCTGATTTTTGGATCTCAAACACTGACCATGGCAGCGAAGAAAATTCATATTTTCTTATTGAATTCAAACGTAGTAATAATGGAGATGTACTCAAATATATGAAGCTTGATATAGATAAATGGATAAAACACATCAAGGCAGATGATGTTCCAGAGTTAGAATGCCCTGGATATAAAACGGTTTATCATAATTCTGGCGTCTTCTTTGTCGGTATTGATTTAAATAAAAATGCAGATCCACTCAGTTATGACCATATTCATCTAGAAAAACTAGCACACAACGAAGAACTTAAAGAAAATGGACAATGTTTTACGGGTTTTTATTACAACTACTTCTTAGATCCTAAAGATATAAAAACGATGAATTATTCACCAAAAAATTAACCATAAATAAGTTAAATAGGCCACCAGTTATGCGATGCGACTAATTATGTCGCATCGCACTTTATTATCTGTGTAAACCTCCCCTAATTAGTTACACCCATAATTAGAGTTTTCAGCCTTTTCATGCTTCATTAAATATTCCCATGGTGTCAAATCATCCAGTGCACCATGAGGTCGTTCTTCGTTGTATTCTCTGAGCCAGTCCTCTGTTAACTCTCGAACTTCCGTTAGTGTTTTGAAGACGTACATATCTAAGATTTCAGTGCGGTATGTGCGATTAAATCGTTCAACGTACGAGTTCTGAGTCGGTTTCCCTGGCTGGATAAATTCCAACTGAACATCGTGCTCTTCTGCCCACGTTGCCAATGTTGTAGAGATAAATTCAGGGCCGTTATCCATTCGGAGTTTCTCTGGGTATCCTCGCCATGCAATGACCCGCTCAAGTACTCGAATCACTCGCTGAGCTGGTAGGCTGAGATCGACTTCGATGGCTAACGCTTCTCGATTAAAATCATCCACAATATTGAAGGTTCGGAACCGACGTCCGCATTGCAAGCTATCGCTCATAAAGTCGATAGACCAGCATTGATTCTCTGACAGCGGTACACTCAGCGGCTCAGGGTTACGGCTTGGTAGACGCTTTTTCCCTTTACGGCGTTTATTCAGTTTTAGCTCGCAGTAAATCCGATATATTCGCTTATGATTCCATGTATGACCCCACCGACGAAGGATCTTAAGTAACATACTGAAGCCATAGGCTGGATAGCGCTCAGCGGCCTTTTGTAGCTCACTAATAACCTCTTGGTCATCGTTCAATTTAGGCTGATATCGATAAACTGAGTCGCTGATGCCAACTGCGCGACAAGCAAGACGTAAACTGACTTTGTGCACTCGCCGTGCATAGTCAACAAATTCACGTCTAATCGCTGGCTTCACAGCTTTTTTTCGATGATATCTTTGAGAATACGGTGCTCTAGGCTCAGTTCTGCAAACATCGATTTAAGGCGACGGTTTTCATCTTCTAGCTCTTTTAAACGTTTGACGTCAGAGGCTTCCATACCCCCGTATTTAGACTTCCAGTTGTAGTAGGTTGCCTCTGATATGCCGTATTCACGGCAAACTTCCTTGATAAGACGACCACCTTCTACTTCTTTCAAAATCTTCACGATTTGTGTTTCGGTATAGCGTGATTTCTTCATAGCGAGTTCTCCCTGATTAAATCAGTTTATGCAGAAGAACTCTAAAATGGTATGCCACTATTTTAGGGGGTGATTACAACGCAACCTCAACCTAACTTTAATGAAATTGATGATAACTGTCACCAATTTGCAGAGGCTGTAGTCAACTATCTCTCTAAATCAAAAACGTTAAGTAACAGTGCAGCATCACTTGCTAGTGAACTCATTGAGTTTGAAGTTGATGGGTTTGTACCGACAGCCCAAGATGCAACTCCTTATGCTGAGTTTGTGGAAGCTAATCTCTTTCACAGCACAATCTTATATGCCGATGCTTCATTAGCCTTATGTAGAGTATCATCATCCGCATACCCGACATTTCGTTGTTTGTTATCGATTAAACAGACTGAATTGACTCATAGATTTATATCCTGCCCAACGGTATGGGAATCCGTTTTCCTAATTAAAGTGTTGGACCTTTTATAAAAATTTTTCTTGATGATTGCCGGCCAACTCCAAATGGTTGGGTTAGAACTTATACCCCTAAAGAAACAATCGAATTATTAAAATGCAATGAAGTAGAAGAACTAAGTCTGGATCACGATCTTGGCGATGATAATGGTATCGGTACTGGTTACGACGTCCTCCTTTGGATAGAAGAACGAGTATTGCTGCACCGATTTGTTCCACCCAGTTCGATAGTCGTGCATAGTTCCAATAGCTCGGCTGTAGAAAAAATGAATGCTGCAATTCGCAATATATATAAAATTAAAGCTGACATTGTAAATAATAAGAAAGATCTACCACATGTTGGAGTAAACCCTGATCGTGATGATATGTCGAATATTAATACGTAAAATGGCCTTATGGGGAAACTCAGTGCTGAAATTGTGTACTTATCAAAAAAAGGGAAAGACTACCATTTAAATGGGCAATTTTGGACAAAAGTTACGTGGTTAGATACGCGTTTAGGCGAGTCTTACATTAATCAAAATCAGGTTATTAAAATGTCACCACTTAAAGATGATTTCAAACCGAGATGGGTTAATGAGGACATAACTATCTCTCCTGATGCTAAAACAGCCTATTTAAATTATATCTTAAGAGCAAGAATATCTGACATTGACTCTGGAGTTACGTGGAAATAATAAGTTATTTTTACATTTACAATTAGCATCTAATAACATTCAAGATACCACTACAATCGAACGAAAACGGGTTACTTCTGTGTTGTTTATCATGAGCAAAAGTAAGTCAATAACTACCTTATTTAGTATGTAGATAGTTAAAAATCTAGGGCTAAATGGGAAAGGGGCAAAAATAGTTACCTCACATTTTGCTCCAAATGTCAGTCAGCTTGTTGATAGGCGTTTTCATGCTCAAGGCTGCTAATGAGCCTTCACACTCTCCAAAAAAATAAGGAAAGACACTGTCTTTCCTTATGAATTAAGTAAGTTACGGGCGATTATCGCCGCTGAAAGGCGATGTGCACATCGCCATCCTCTTGATGACAAATACTCGAACGCACGCCATAGACAGAGGCAATACGCTCCTCGGTTATCACCGCTAAGGGGTCACCGCTTGCCACCACTTTACCGTGATTGAGCAGCAACACATCTGAGCAATAATTGACGGCAAGGTTGAGATCATGCAGAGATACGACGACTGTCATCGGTAACGACTCAATTAACGCCATCAACTCTAATTGATATTGAATATCGAGATGGTTAGTGGGTTCATCGAGCAGCAAAATATCAGGCTGCTGCGCTAGTGCTCTGGCAATTTGGCAACGCTGCTGTAAACCACCAGACAATTGATGCCAATGGTAATGACGCAGCTGGGTTAATTGGGTTTGCTCCAAGGCCAACTCTACCGCTTGAGTATCTTGTTGCGACCAAGCAGAGAATAAGCCGCGATAGGGTGTTCGCCCCAAGCGAACTAACGCTTCAACAGTCAAATCCATATCCAACTGCGAGTGCTGCGCCACCAGCGCCACACGCGTCGCCATCTGCTGTTTCGACAGTCGATCAACGGGTTCACCACCCAATTTAAGCTGAGCATTTGCCTCTTTCTCTAGGCCAGCTAACGTACGCAGTAGTGTTGATTTGCCAGAACCATTAGGGCCAATCAAGGCTAACTTGCGCCCCGAATCCAATTGGAAGTTCACCTGATGCAAAATGGTTTTTCCCTCTCGGGAAATCGTCAGGTTTTGCCCATCAATTCTCATGCGGCTTTTCCTCGGCTGCGATACAAAATGAAAGCAAATACTGGAGAGCCCACCAATGCCGTCACCACGCCGATAGGCAACACTTGATGTGCCACTAAAGTGCGTGAAGCAATGTCAGCCAAAATCATAAACAGCGCCCCAATTAAGGCGGCAGCGGGCAGTAATTTAAGATGTTGATGACCCACCACAAAACGCGCGATATGAGGAATCACTAAACCAATGAAACCCACCGCACCTATGGTGCTGACCATCACAGCGGTAATTAATGCAGTGATCACCAGCAGTACCACTCGCAACAAAGTCACATGTGTACCTAGCGTGCGGGCAATATCTTCCCCTAAAGCTAAGGTATCGAGGCGGCGAGCGAACAGCAGAAGAAGTAAAAACGCAGGAATGACTATAATGAGAGCCATGAGAGCTTCTGGCCAACGCACACTGCTTAAGCTGCCTAGCAACCAAAACATCACGCTGCGCGACTGCTCAGCATTGGCTGACGTACTCACAAGATAAGCCGTTAATGCATTGAACAATTGCGTTCCTGCAATCCCCGCAAGGATAATTCGGCTTGGTTCAAATGAGAGTCCACGCGCGAGCAGCATGATCACCAAAAAGGAGGCACACGCGCCAATAAATGCGCCGCCGGAAACGGAGATAAGGCCGCCACCCACCCCAAGCAGCATCACTAATACTGCCCCCGTTGATGCGCCAGCGGAGATGCCCAACAGATATGGCTCGGCAAGTGAGTTACGCAGCAGCGCTTGTAAAATCACACCGCACAGAGCCAGCCCTGCCCCACTGCACGCCGCCATCAACGCACGGCTCATGCGATATTGCCAGATAATGCCCTGCTCAAGAGGAGATAAGGGATAATCAGTCAACCCTAACCCGTTGGTGATCGCCATCCAAGTATGTTCGAATGAGACAGGCACATCACCAATTCGTGCCGCTAACACCATGAGTAATAAGACACTGAGCAAGCCCAGTGTCATAAATACCGCAGTCAACGCTTTCGAGTGTACAGCCACAAACCACCCTTATTTTAATTGACCGATTTGCTGACCAATCTCTTCTACCGCTTCAACGTTACCCAGAGATGGATTAAGTGACATCGCAGGCACCACAATAATGTGGTTGTTTTTGATGGCTTTCATCTGCTTAGTGACTGGGTCGTTTTTCAAAAATTCGATTTTCTTTTCAATGTCATCAGCTGGGTATAGACGGCGATCCATCTTTGCTAACACAATGTAATCTGGATTATCGGCGGCGATCGTTTCCCAGCTCACCGCAGGCCATTCTTGGTTGGTATCCACCACATTCTTTAGACCCAACGCACTGGCTATCCAAGCTGGAGCACCAGAATTACCTGCAACCCAAGGGTCGCCTTTCAAACGAGAACTTGAGAACCAAAATACCACTTTGGCGTTTTGTGCACGCAGCGCCTTACTGTTTGCGGCAAGTTGCGCTTTTTCAATACGTTGAGCTAACTGCTGGTTAAGTTCTTTGCCGCGCTGCTCCACGTTAAAGATCTTCGCCATTTCAGTGACTTCTTGATAAATCAGATCCACGCTGTATGGCACACTGCGAGCACCATCCCCATTGGAACTGTCGGTGACACTTTTGCCGACACAATCACTTGGGGAAATCCAAGTATGCACACCGAGGTCTTCAAATTGACGACGTGTCGCCACTTCCCCTTGCGGGCCAACGTGATAGGTATATTGCGCAGCCACCAACTCTGGCATCTGTCCTACAACCGCTTCAAAACTTGGCGAGTTATCTGACAAACGTTTTAGAGTCGCTTCCTCTTTAGCATAAGCTTTTGGCAAGTGACCAAACCAAACGGAAGTTCCCACCACTTTGTCTTTCAGACCCAGTGCAAGCATCAGCTCAGTTTCATGTTGACCAATGGTCACCACGCGTTCTGGTGCATGTTGATAGGTGTTTTTCAGACCACAGTTATCAATGGTCAATGGATATTGAGTTGCCAAGGCTGAGCTGCTAAGCGCAAGACCCACCGCGGCACATAGAGTTGAGCTAAGTCGTTTATAAGTCATGATTGCCATTTTGTTATGTTATAACATTTCTAAAGTGCGCATATTTCCATTATTTGAGCGATGAGTCAATACGATACGATGAGTTATCAACCATCACGAGTGTTGGACACCATGACAAGAAATGACAAATAAGATCCTGATGAAAATCAATATTTCACCGATTAAGGGGGATTGAATGTGCTACTAAATATGTCGAATAAAAAGAGCAGCCAAAAAATAGTATGGCGCGAACAGGCTAGAGACGAAAAAGCCTTGCATACGCAAGGCTTGACTGTATTGAGCGGTAACCGATCATTTATTCGGCTGACAGACCGTATTTGCTGTAGATTTCAGTCACGCGACCGTTTTTGACCATTTCCGCGAGTTTCTGGCTAAATGCCGCAGATAAAGGGTGATTTTTTGGCATGCCATAGAAGTTACCGATCCGGTTGGGATAGAAGTAGGATGTCGCTCGATAACCGCTATAATTCATTACCTTAAACTCAGACTCTAGTGCCCCCATGTCTAACACCACAATGGCATCGATACGCTTGGCCTCAAGCATACGCGCTAAGTTAAAGTCATCATTAACGACCACTTTACGCAGCGTATTGTCTTGGTCAAATTGGTCGAAATAAGCAGTGCCACGTTTAACGCCGATGTTCATCGCTTGCAAATCACCATACGATTTAACATCTTGACCATCCGAGCGAGTCACGAACATGATGTTTTTCACCTGCTCTGAAATCGGCCCAACATATTGCACAAACTGTTCACGTTCTGCGTTACGAATAACGCGTGGAACGATGTCGGTTTCTCCGCTTTTTAAGCTATTTAGACTACGAGCAAAGGGGACAACGCTCCATTCAATCGAATGTCCTAGCTGTTGCGCCGCTTCTTCGATGATATCTTTGAGTGGGCCACTCAGTTGGTTAGTCGAACTGTCGACTAACATTTCCGGTGGACGATGACGAAAATCCGCCTTGAGCGTTTGTGCACTGATGGCGGAGCTCATCAAGGTGCCAAGTAACAAAAGAGCACAATGAACATAATGCTTAAACATGACTAATCCTCGTCTAGAGACCGAAATAAAAGTACTAGGAGTATAGTCATGCTTTAAAGAGCACAACGGTGTCCGCAAGCGATCACCGTCAAATTACGACCATAGTGGTAATGGCTCATACCACGATTGTGATGTAGGTCGCTCGAGAGCTCTTATTATCAAAGGATGGTTGCCCTTTACCGCAAATGGCACTCCGCCCACTCTAAAAAATAGCTATGTTAAACAATCAGATGGTTAAACCAAACTGGCTTTTGCTTTGCTCAAGTACTCCGTTTTTTCCACTGCAGGCACCATCCCGCCCCCTGTCGCCCACACCAAGTGAGTAATATTGGCGGGATCGACATGCAGTGCTTTCACCTGCTCGCTTGCATCGTGAAACCACGTAGGGCCACTCATTCCCGCTAATGCCGATGGTTCAAGGAAGAATCCTTCACTCTCTTTAAGCAGTGCTAACATCTGATAAAGTTCTGTATCTTCAACAGTATAAAAACCGCCGAGTAGGTGCTCCATCGCTTTCCCTACAAAACCAGATGCCCGACCAACTGCTAAACCGTCCGCTTCAGTGACATTATCTAAACCAATATCGATAACCGAGATCCCATCATGTAATCCGGTCATAACCCCTAATAACATGCATGGTGAATGCGTCGGCTCAGCGAATACGCAATGAACATGATCACCAAACGCCATTTTAAGACCAAAAGCCACTCCGCCAGGTCCACCACCGACACCACAAGGCAAATAGACAACCAGCGGATGCTCTGCATCAACGATAAGACCCTGCTCAGCGAATTGCTGTTTGAGGCGCTCACCCGCAACTGAATAACCTAGAAAGAGATGCTTGGAGTTTTCATCATCAATGAAGATACAACTAGGATCGCTCGCCGCTTGGCGGCGTCCATTTTCCACCGCGACACCGTAATCATCTTGGTACTCAATGACTTCAACACCTCGTTCTCGTAGCAGATCTTTTTTCCATTGCCGAGCGTCTGCAGACATATGAACCGTCACGGAGAACCCAAGTTTGGCACTCATGATGCCAATCGATAATCCTAAGTTGCCTGTCGAACCAACGGCGATCGTATATTGTCCCAGCAGTTGTCTAACCGCAGGAGAAAACAGTTTGCTGTAGTCCTCACCATAAGAAATGAGGCCAGCTTTTACAGCAATTCGTTCTGCGTGCACCAGCACTTCATAGATGCCACCCCGAGCTTTAATCGAGCCAGAAATCGGGAGTTGGCTATCCAATTTCACCATTAAATGACCAGAGATAGTGCATTTAAAGTGTGCTTCCAACTGATGCTTCATCTGGCTAATTTCTACCACGGGTGATTCAATAATCCCTTGAGTCACTGCCGTTTCAGGAAAGGCTTTGACAAAATAGGGCGCAAAGCGAGCCAAACGATCGCTGGCATCTTGAATATCGGCGCGGGTTAGCCCTACATAACTGATGCCTTGATCCGTTGGGCCATTTTTGGAATTGGACCAATAAAGCGGTGTTGCTGCGCGCAACTGGCGAATGAGTGGATATTGTTGATCCAGTGAAGAGAGAAGATGACTTTCCATCGCGCTAATCCTTTAAGTCGATGCAAATTAGAGTCACTCCATTAGAGCAAGAGTTAACCATTCTGACAAACAGAGTTAGGCATAAAATATAAAAAAAGGCACTATATCAAAATGATAGTGCCTTCTCTCTAGTGACTAATAAGCTATACGAAGATAGGTACTAAATATACAAAGATAGTTATTAGGTATACAAATATAAGTGTTAGGCGAGTTTTAGATCTTTTTCGATACGGTAAGCCACCATATCTTCAATGGTCAAAACAGGAAGATTGTGTTTAAGACCAAACGCAACGATTTCTGGTGTTTTCGCCATAGTGCCATCTTCATTAGTCACTTCACACAATACGCCAAATGGAGTTAAACCTGCCATTTGCATTAGGTCTACTGTACCTTCAGTGTGACCACGACGAGTCATTACGCCACCAGCACGAGCGCGCAGTGGGAAAACGTGACCAGGGTGAGCTAGGTCTTCCGCTTTCGCTTCAAAGCGACCTGCAGTTTTAATGGTAGTCACGCGGTCTTTGGCTGAAACACCAGTGGTCACGCCATGTTTTGCTTCAATTGAAATAGTAAACGCTGTTTGGTTTTTACTGTCGTTCACTTCAACCATTGGTGGCAATTTGAGTTTCGTTGCGTGAGCATCGCTCATACATAGACACACGATACCGCTGCATTCACGAATCATCAGCGCCATTTGTGCGTCAGTTAAGTGTTCAACAGAATAGATAAGATCGCCTTCATTCTCGCGACTTTCATCATCAAGTAGCAAGACACCGCGGCCTTCACGTAGAGCTTCAAGTGCGTTATCAACGCGGGTAATTGAGTCGCCAAATTCGGCAAGTAAAGATGACTGATTCATGGTTATACTCCTAACGAATACCAGAATCAGGGCTTATGAGGGATAAAGATCAAAAACCAAAAACTGCAAAGCACTGACAACAAAGCGTCAGCACTTATCAGCAAATGTGTTTATCATTCTCTCTCATCCGGACTATAACCGTCGGCCCTGGCTTCTCACCAGATCTGCTGTCCTCGATAGATAATCGAGCGCTCGTGGGCTCGCCCTAAGGCATACCACCGGTGGGGAATTGCGCCCCGCCCTGAGAATAAAAAAGACTGTTGCTATTAAATAAATTGCACCGCCAATGGTATTCCTTTCAGCAACAATTGCAACGGAAAAAAGCAAATACCCACTCATCTAGAGTGGGTATTATAAGTGCAGTAAACTATGACTAACTAACGCATAATCCAGCGTTTTAGTAAATGAACAATCGTTTTACGATACCGTAACATCACGGATGCTCTCGGCCAACGATGCCAACTATTGAGTACGGTTTTCCCATGTGAAAACGCTTTAAAGCCCTCAATGCCATGATAGGCTCCCACACCCGATTCACGGAAACCACCAAACGGTGCATCTTCCGCCACAGATTGAAAGACCGTGTCATTGATCGCTACGCCACCGCTATGTGTGCCTTTAACGACATACTCATGAATGTCTTTATCTTGCGTCATGAGATACAACGCCAGCGGGCATGCCTGATCGTTCACTCGTTGAATCGCATCTTCGATGGTGCGATAACCGATTACTGGCAAAATCGGGCCAAAGATTTCGTTTTGCATCAGCAACATGGAGTCTTTCAGCCCAGTCACGACCACAGGGGCCATCTGCCTTGCTTCTAAATGCAATTCACACTGTAAAGTGTGCAGTGTTGCGCCTTGCTCTTTCGCGTTTTCCAACATCGCTTGTAGACGTTGATATTGACGCTCATTGATGATCGAAGAGCTATCTAATTGCCCTTTTCTGCTGACAAAACATTTCTTAAAGCGCTTGAGATACAATTCAACAAATCTGTCGACTTGTCCCTGCGGTAGCATGACGTAATCAGGTGCTACGCACACTTGTCCAGAATTCAATGTCTTACCAAACAAAATATCATCGACCGCTTTTTCTATGTCGGCGTCCGAAGCGATGATCACTGGTGATTTGCCACCAAGCTCTAACGTTACTTGGGTTAGATTCGCCGCAGCAGCTTGTGCCACCAACTTGCCAACCGCGGTCGAACCAGTAAAGAGTAAATGGTCGAATGACAAACGGCTAAACTCAGCTGACAGAGCTAGCGAGCCTTCAATACAGACGGCCACTTCACCAATCGATGCCACAATACGTTTAATCACCGCGTTGGTTTTAGGCGTCTCTTCGCTCAGTTTCAACATCACCTGGTTACCGGCTGCAATCGCCGTAATCAAGGGAGCCAAACTCAAGTAAAGAGGAAAATTCCATGGCACCATAATGCCGACCACGCCAACAGGCTGATAGAACACAGACACTCGTGATGGGAACAGCAGTTTCCCACTGGCACGGCGCTTTGGCTTCATCCACTTTTTCACTCGCGCTAACGTATAGTTGAGGTGATTAAGCGTAGGGACTAAATCACCAACCACATTATCAAAGCGGCTGCGATAACCAAAATCTGCGTTCATCGCCAATATCAAGGCACTTTGCTGCTCAAGCAAAGCCTGTTTAAGTTTCACTAAACGTTGCTCACGTTTTTCTAAGCTAGGATAACGATCGTTAGCAAATTGAAGTGATAAACGACCGAATTGTGCCTGCATGACTTCAAGATCTGATGCATCTGGCACTTGCCAAGCCGCATCAGGAGCCGCGATATGGGCCATAGTTAATACCTACTAAAAACTGAATTTCTGATTTGGGTTCTATCCAAAACTGATGTTGAGCTCTTTAATCATACACTTGCTATGTAACTGAATACCCTCAGTCACGCACCAAGTGAGTTCGATATGACGATTGGATAAGCTACTCTAGCGCCACCTACTGATGTAATTTGAACGTCGACCACTGACCTTCCAAAGTAACGACTCGCAGTAAAAAGCGTTAAAACAGCATAAAAAAAGGGCATCCGAAGATACCCTTAGTCTAACTGTGTTTTATGCGCTTGTCTGCTGACAAGCAGCGTAACCACTACAATTTAAATCGCGAAATTTCTTTTTCGAGTTGGCTCGCTAAACTGTGCAACTCTTTGGCTTGTTGAACTGCATCTTGAGCGTCTGATGCGAGTTGATCACTCACTTCACGTACCGCTTCCGTGTTGGTATTGATGTCAGCCGTTACGAGCGATTGTTCTTCCGCGGCAGACGCTATTTGTGTCGCCATGTCACTGATTAACTGAATAGCAGAACTGATCGCATGTAGACTTTCTCCGGTCTCATTGACGTCCGTCACACTGGTTTCCACCAGCTTGTGACTTTCTGTCATCACAGATACCGCATTGGTCGTTACTTTCTGCAAGCCTGCAATCTTGGTTTGAATCTCTTCAGTGGATGCATGTGTACGTTGTGATAGCACACGCACTTCATCTGCTACGACGGCGAAACCACGACCTTGTTCACCCGCACGTGCCGCTTCAATCGCCGCGTTAAGAGCCAACAAGTTGGTTTGTTCTGCAATACCACGGATTGTCGAAAGAATCGTAGAAATCTCATTAGCATTCACTTCCAACTCACCAATGATGGTCACCGCACTTGTGAGCTCTTTCGCTAATTGGTCAATCGATTGTTTGCTTTGCTGCATCTGTTTGAAGCCTTGTGCACCCAATTCAACTGACTGATTCGAGTTTTTCGCTGTGCTTTCCGCATTACCTGCGATTTCAGCAGTCGCAGACGCCATTTCGGTTACTGCTGTAGCCACCATGGTAATTTCATCTTGCTGACGTTGAATGCGCTCACTGCGCTGCGCTGCGGAGTCGGCCGCTTGGTTAGCGCCCTCATTCAACTTACCGGTAACAATCTTAACTTGCTTAACCATCTCATGAAGGCGGTCCACGAACTTATTGAATTTGTCGGCAAGGATTCCCACTTCATCCTGACTTTTCACTTCAAGGCGGCGAGTCAAATCCCCATCCCCTTCAGCGATATCGGTCAAGGCGTTAGTAATATTGGTCAATCCACGTAACTGAGTAGCAACAAACCAAGAAGTCATCAGCGCCATGATAATCAAGATAACCGCACCAATGATCATTTGAGTGATCAACATCTGGTGAAGAGGCTGCTCTAGTACGCCTTTATCCATGACCATCACCAACAACCAGTTGGTGTTATCGATACTCTGAGCCATCAGAATCTGTGGCTTACCATCGATCGTTGCTGGTAATTGGCTACTGTTATTGGCTGCTTGCAACAACGATTGCGTACTCAAGTCTGAAGAAATAGCACTGATTTTTTTCATAATCAGGTCTTTGTTACGATGAGCAACAATAGTGCCTTCTTGGTTGACCAGAATAGCGTAACCATTACCAGGAACTTGAATGGCTAACACGTCACGAATAATTTTATCTAGGGCTAAGTTAGACGCCGCAACCCCAGTGAATTTGCCATTAACGAATACAGGATCAGCAAGAGTCACCACTAGCGTTTTCATGGTCACACTAACATAAGGAGGCGTAGTGACTGCCGCACCTTTTTCTTTTGCCAAAATATACCAGTCGCGAACACGAGGGTCATAACCGGCCTTATTCAGAGCGGGATCTTGACGGTACATATCGCCTTGTTCATTACCGTAGTAAGTAAGACCAAAGGAACCAGATACAAAAGCTTGACGAAGATGGGGAACAATATCTAATTCAGGATTGGCAGTAATTTCATCCTTGAGAGCAGTAATGGTGGCTTGTTTAGTAAACATCCAATCGCCAATTCCTTTGGCATTGGCCTTTAATGTGTTGATACTTTCACTTTCGATCGATCGCCAACTTTCCTGTTTAAATGCCTGATAACCAGCCACCAATAGTGCGGCGGCGGTCAGCGCAATTGCGACAATCACAGAGAAAACCATTTTCCTCTTTAAACTCAACTGCATGGAATGTGCTCCCTAATAATTGCTCTGATAGCTTAAGCGGCTAACTGTTGATATTAGACTAGCTTAATAAATCGCTAATGTACGCTTAGTATCGGCAAGCCGAGCTGTTTTTTTAGCAATTTGCACTAAATTTGTGATTCGAGCCGAATAGTCTGAGAAAAAGCGAAATGGAGTAGCAAATAATGGAGCAAACCCTTTATTTTATAAGGGGTTTTAAATATGAAACTAAGTCCATACTTGCATCATTTAACAAGGGAAATATCTCATGGCAGAAGCATGCTCAACTGAGTGAAGGGACAAAGCTATCGATAAATGGTAGGCAATCTAGACAATGCTAACGTCGTGAAATTCTTTTTTATGTGGGATCGCTGTTTGGTTACAACGCTGGTTACACACACGGCAATAATATTGTGGTTCCAACTTATAGTAATGTTTGCCTTTTAAAAGCAGAGCAACAAATTCCTGCACACCTTGCCAGCCAGACTCATTAGTGGGTTTACAACGACCCATCACGACTTTATGAGCTGTGATTTTTCCACAGCAACGGCAATATGCCTCAGGCATAACATAACTCCCAAACAAATATTGACAAATGGCGAACGAACAACCAGCGCGCGACATTTTCTCAAACTAACAATTTATTATTGTGATTAGTATCTCAAAATTAATGGTTAATTTAGTATCAATCAAATATAACCAGTTGATACGCAAGTAGACACAAAAAAAGCCCCGCGTTTGCGGGGCTGAGGTCTTATTTTTGTCAGGAATCAGTCAAGTTCGACAAGCTGATTTTGGTAAGTTTTGTGCTGTGCTTTCACAGCTTCTTCAGGCTCACCACTCAACCAGCTAACAACAACGATGGCGATAGTTGAGAAAATGAATCCAGGTACGAGTTCATACAAATCAAAAATACCACCAGACAGTTGTTTCCAAACAACAATCGTAACACCACCGACAATGATACCGGCTAATGCGCCGTTACGATGCATACGAGACCAGTACAAGCTAAGTAATAGAGCTGGACCAAACGCTGCACCAAAACCACCCCATGCATAAGAAACCAAGCCTAACACTGAGCTATCCGGTTTCATTGCCAATAGTAGCGCGATGATAGAAATGGTGATCACACCAATACGACCCATACGTACCACTTGGTCAGATGTCGCGTCTTTATTAAACAGCTGTTTATACAAATCTTCTGCAAGTGCTGATGATGACACCAACAGCTGAGAATCGGCAGTACTCATAATGGCGGCCAAAATAGCAGCCAATAAAATACCCGCCATCACCGGATGGAACATCACGTTCACCAGTAACATGAAGATCTTTTCGCCATCATCAATCGTCACTGATGGGGTATTGGTGACATAAACCAAACCAACTAAGCCAATGAGCAGCGCGCCAACCATTGAAATAGCGGTCCAAATGACGGCAATACGACGTGCAGTGGTAATGTCTTTATTTGAACGTGATGCTTTGAATCGAGCCAAAATATGTGGCTGACCAAAGTAACCTAAACCCCAAGCCACTAGCGAGATAATCGCAATAGCAGAAAGTGGTTTACCGTCCATGCCATTCCACATGTCTAATAGCTCAGGGTTGATGTTGTAAAGCTGAGTTGGAAGGTCGCTAAAATTGCCTTCCAATGCAGCAATCGGAACAATCATCAACGCCGCAGCCATCAACAGACCTTGTACCAAGTCTGTCCAAGCCACCGCTAAGAAGCCACCAAATAGCGTGTACGAAACCACACATAAGGTACCGATAATCACCGCTGTTGTGTAATCAAGACCAAAAACAGTCTCAAATAACTTACCGCCAGCCACTAAACCTGAACTGGTATAGAAGAGGAAAAACAGCAAGATAAAGAATGCTGAAATGGTTTGAATCAGCTTTGACTTATCATTAAAACGACGTGACAGGTAATCAGGCAGAGTCAATGAATCTGTCGTAATACTGTATGTACGTAAACGTTTAGCAGCCAGTAGCCAGTTTAGCCATGTCCCTACGAGCAGACCTCCAGCAAGCCAAAACGCTTCAAAACCTGCGGCATAAGCATACCCAGGCAAACCCAATAATAACCAGCCACTCATGTCTGATGCACCCGCAGACAACGCTGCAGGCCAAGGACCGAGTGAGCGACCACCGAGGAAGTAATCCGCGGAGTTCTTGGTTCGCTGATATGCATAAACACCAATTGCCAACATCAACACAAGATAGACAAAAAAGGTGGTCGTAATAGCAAAGCTATTCGTAGCCATAAATTATTCCTCTTATTTTTGAAATCGCCTTCCCTGTCCCCTCTTCTAGTGAAGAGGGGCTAACGCAATACTCAAATTTAGTGGGCTTCGTGACCAAGCTCGAGCAAGGTCGCATTACCACCCACTGCAGTTATATTTATTGTACGAGTTCTCTCAGTAATGAAACGCAAAGATAAGTGAGGATCATGAGCCACGGGTAAAGTGCTCAAATTGGTTTCAGAAACTAAGCTAACAATCGCGCCTTTTCGCTCAGAAAGTTGACGATTTAACGTTTGTTCAATCGCCGTTCCACCGACTAATCCCACGCTTCTCACATCCGAATCCAACAAGGAGTGATAGGCATCTAACGGCAAAGTTAGTAAGAGATTGGCTGGTAATAGAGACTGTTCGTAAGCCGAACAGAGTAACGACACCCACTCTTTGTCATCGCTGCAAAGAATGACACTATTGCCTGCAATTAATGCAGCAGACAGTAGTGCAACTGTCGCCAGTTGAGCTTTCACTCCGCCTTCTTGTTGAACGAGAAGAGCGACGCCTCGTCCAGCGGTGTAAAGCTCATTTGTTTCTCCGGTAGGGCCGACAAGCTCATAAGGTTTAGAGAGCAGGCTCGACGCCTGGTGAAGATGGTATGACACCACGTTCGCAAGATCGGAACGCGCTGAAGTCATATTGGTCATCAGAGAGAGGACACACTCTCTTTTGTAATCAAATCCGGTCAAAGACCAATTATCCCAAGCCACTTGGGAATCAGAAAAATGAGTAGCGTAATGCAACATATCGAGTCTCCCTTGCTTAGGCATAATGAACTTGAGTAAAACGGTATAAATAGTGCGGACCACCGGCTTTTGGACCAGTGCCAGAAAGCCCTTGTCCACCAAATGGTTGTACACCGACTACCGCACCTACTTGATCGCGGTTAATATAACAGTTGCCAACTCGGGCATGTTTCTCAATCCAGCGGTAGGTGGTTTCATTACGACTATGGATGCCCATAGTAAGACCAAAGCCAGTGGCATTAATGCTATTGACTACATCAGCTAACTGTTGCGCTTTAAAGCGAACAATATGCAGAATCGGCCCAAAATGCTCCTCGGTTAAACAGCTAATGCTTGGGATCTCAAACGCACATGGTGCGACGAAATCTCCAAATTCACACTCTTTAGGTAACTCGATTTCAGCAACCAGCTTGTGGTTTTTCTTCAAGAAATCCACATGATCTAACAGGCGGGTCTTCGCTGTTTTATCAATAACAGGACCGACATCGGTGTTATGTAAATAAGGCAAGCCAATCTTGAGCTCCTGCATAGCGCCTTTGATCAACTCAATAATGCGATCTGCGATATCGTGTTGAACATAAAGGACACGTAATGCCGAGCAGCGCTGACCTGCAGAAGCAAACGCCGAGCGAATCGCATCTCTTACCACCTGTTCAGGAAGCGCTGTACTATCGACAATCATGGCGTTTTGTCCGCCAGTCTCAGCGATAAATGGCACAGGTTTGGCGTCGCGTTGAGCTAACGTCTGGTTGATGCGTTGTGCGGTTAATGTAGAGCCAGTAAACGCCACCCCAGCAATCGCAGGATGCGCAGTGAGCGCATTACCCACTTCACCACCAAGTCCCGGTAGCAGTTGAATCACACCCGCAGGGAATCCCGCTTCCAACATCAACTCAACGGCACGATAAGCAATCAGCGAAGTTTGTTCTGCAGGTTTCGCAATCACCGTATTGCCACACATTAAGGCTGCAGAAATCTGTCCAAGGAAAATCGCCAGTGGGAAGTTCCATGGGCTAATACAAACAAACACACCGCAACCTTGTCGGGTTAACTGTACCGTTTGTCCATCAAACCCTTCGATCATTTGCCCATTAAACAGCGCAGTTTGTGATGCGTAATAGCGACAAAAATCGACCGCTTCACGCACCTCATCAATGCTATCGTGAATTGTTTTACCGGCCTCTTTGTGACATAAGGCAACCAATTCAGCTAGATTCTCTTCTAAGAGATCAGCCAAATTCAATAGCTTAGCGCTGCGATCTACGGAAGGAACGGCATTCCAAGCAGCAAATGCACTCTGCCCTGCTTCGATCGCTGCGGAAACATGATCAAGAGACGAGAAATAGACATCACCAACACTCTCACGACGATCGTAAGGCGCGGTTACAGCTACGGAAGCATGATCAACCTTGATCATGCTTTCGAGTAAAGACGAACCGTTGATCACGGGAGCCGCTTGCCATTGATGATCCATCCACTTAGCCACTTGCGCTTCAAACGGTTTCGCTTCACTGATGATGTCAATATTAACGCCATAAGAGTTAGTACGTTCCGCATAGATATCTTGAGGAAGTGGAATTTTGCGATTGTTCAGTGTCTTATGAGCCAGCAACATGTCAACTGGGTGCTGAGTTAAGGTTTCAATCGGACAACGAGCATCGACCAAACGGTGGACAAACGAACTGTTTGCGCCATTTTCTAATAAACGACGCACTAGATATGGCAGCAAGTCTTTGTGGCTACCAACAGGTGCGTAAATACGAACTGGCTGTTTGTAATGCTTAATCGCGTAGTTAAATAACGCATCTCCCATTCCGTGCAAGCGCTGGAATTCAAAGTCTTTGTGCTGTGCCATCACGGAAATAGAAGTGATAGTTTGCGCATTATGGCTTGCAAACTGAGGGAACAGGTGACCACGTACGCCTTCGCTGAGCAGAAAACGAGCGCAAGCTAGGTACGAAACATCGGTCGCTTCTTTACGGGTATAAACAGGGTAACCAGTATAACCTTTTTGTTGAGACCACTTTACTTCGCTATCCCAATACGCGCCTTTTACTAAACGAACAGGGATTAAATCACCTTGCTCTTTCGCCAAAGCGTTTAGCCATACCAAAGATGGCAAAGCACGTTTGGAATAGGCTTGAATAACTAAGCCAAATTTACCCCAACCTTTCGCGACATCACTGCGATACACTTTTTCAAACAGCTTCAACGAAAGCTCTAAGCGGTCAGCTTCTTCAGCATCAATGGTAATCGCCACATCGTAGCGAATCGCTTGTTCTAACAGCGATACTAAACTGCGGTATAACTCATCCATTACGCGCTCAGTATTTGCCACTTCATAGCGTGGATGAATAGCAGAAAGCTTGATAGAAACAGAAGCAGCAGGGCTGGTGGATAGACCGTATTTATCTTCGCCAACCGCTTTAATTGCGGTTAGGTAATCCTGAAAATATTTGTTTGCATCAGCCGTAGTGAGCGCTGCTTCACCCAACATATCAAATGAATAAGTGTAGCCTTTATCGCGCATAGGACGGCCATTCTTTTGCGCTTCGCTTAATGTGCGGCCCAAAACAAATTGGTGGCCCATGATTTTCATGGCTTGATGCATTGCCTTACGAATCACAGGTTCAGTCAGTTTGTTAACCAAACGATTAACGGCCTGAACAGGGCTAGTGCTGTTAGGATCGTTCAACCCAATCACTTTGCCTGTCAACATTAAGCCCCAGGTGGATGCATTAACAAATACGGAATCGGATCGTTTTAGATGGGATTTCCAATCCGCGACGCTCAATCGATCCTTAATAAAAGCATCTGCGGTTTCGGTATCAGGAATGCGCATTAACGCTTCCGCCAAACACATCAGAAGGATCCCTTCTTGGGTATCTAAACTGTACTCTAGCAACAACGCATCGATCAGTTGAATGGATCGCTTATCAGCGCGGATCGCTTGGATCAACGTTGTCGTATTCGATGCCATTTTTTCCTTTTCGTCGTCATTGGGTGTTGCTAGTGGAAGAAGTTGTTCTAGCCATTGCGATTCATCCACCATGTAAAGTGGAGAGATCTCTGCCCAAAGTGCATCAAGCGAACGCTCGATATACTCGGGTTTCAACACATCAGTTGCAGTAAACATGCGTTTTCCTCAATCTCAATATCCGGGTTCCCTTGCCGGATTTCATACAACAGCTAGCAGTGTATTTTGAGCTGGAGGAGAATACTTGTCAAAAACTCCGAGCTTTTTGCTGATTTCTCGGTTTTTTAACAAAACAAAAACAGAATCACAGCATTTATTACCAAATAAAATGCTTAATTTTTACCAAATTTAACGATAAAAACACTAAACAAAAGATGAAATTCAGTTGATTAGAATGATTCTCATTAATAATTTGTCATTTAATGACCAGAATGTTTCTTAAATTGAGATGGTGAACAGCCTTCAATTCGGGCAAATGCATGGGTAAACGCACTCTGATTTGCAAAACCGGTCAACTCAGCCACTTGACCCAAACTAAATTGTCCTTGGCAGATTAACTCTTTGGCGCAATTCACCCGTTTTTGTAACACATACTGATGAGGGGTAATTCCCATGCGCTCTTTAAACAACATGTGAAATTGGCTTTCACCCAGATACACACTGCCTGCGAGCTGTAGGACGGAGATTTTGTTAGCTAGATGTCTCTCGATATAACGATCAATCGTGTCGAGATCGAATCGCGAGTCTTTTCGATGCAATTCAAAAGAAGAGATATGACGCTGCAAAAGTGAAATTAACGTATCGTTGCAAGCACGGCTTAATAAGAGATCGTCAGGATGAGCACGCATCTCTAACACCAACATCTGGATTAACTGTTGGATCTGTCCATCCAACTGAAAATAGATATCTTTGTTAGCAAGATCATTGATTTTCTGCAGCAATAGAGGATCGTCACCTTTGGGCATGGGCATGTTGAGCACCAAAATATCTGATTGCTCTATCACACCACCAAAAGCATGACCAGAACCGCATGTCACTACGCAGCCTTGACCTGGAGAGACAATATTGCCCAACCCATTCACTTCAAAGTCTACCTGACCTTTTAAACCGATGACTATTTGGGTGTAATCATGGTCATGTCGATTCATTTGCGAGGGCAAAGTGACTAACTCGGCAGGCTTAGGCGACAAAACTTTGGCATTTTGCTCAGGTACAATTGAAAAATCGGCGTGCAATAGGCTCATAGTGACATACATAACTAATGACAGATCTGCATGGTATAACAAAAATCAATGACCACAAAATTCTCTCATTAACTCTGTTCGCTTCCTCAACATTGATCAACTTGTGTCATATAGTCGAGTGCTATATTGAGTAAATAACCATCAAGGATAGAATCGGAACAATGATCAAGTGCACATAAATTACGGTCAATGAGTGTTCAATTAACAAATGACTAGGTAGATTAGCAATAGATGCTTGCATATTTTATTTAACAGCCCAAAATGGAAGGTGCACACTTATAAAATTTACAAAATCAGTTACCTAACTTGTCTATTTCAGTAAATAATAAGTTGCCAAAGGAATAAAATTTGCATTTTAAAGAGTCAGCGTCATTACATATGCTGTCAAAAGATTGTCTTTCCCACTGATTACCAGTGGTTAAACGTAAAATTGTTGCAGGGACCTATGATCAAACATCGCATCCCAGCGCTACTGCTTGCGCTAACCCCAATTTGGGTATCTGCGTCGGTGTACGCAAACGACGTCAAACCTGTTGACCCGGTTGCCGCTATCGATGAGAAATTAACAACCAAACAGAGTGAAATTGACGCGATCTCTTCTGACTACGATAAAGAAGCATCAACGCTTCAGCAGCTCCAGAATGAAGAAGCGAACCTTAAACGTGAAAGCGACGAATTAGTCGCCAAACAAAACCGTGCTAAATCAGCTCTAGACAAACAATATAGTCACCTTTTAGATGATCCTGAGACTGATTTAGCTAGCTTCCAAAAGACGTATCAAGAGTCTTGGGCTGCTGTTAAGCAAAATCAATCTGATATGCTTAATAAACAGCAGGCTGTGACTGAAAGTGAAATGCGTTTAGGTCAACTCAAGCAAAAAAGTGCTCGTTTAAAAACCGAGTATTCGAATTTGCAAGAGAGCCGTATTGAAGCTCGTGTGAATCGTCTTGAAGCAGAGTTGCGCGAAACTAGTGCAATTGAAACGAGCTATAAGACAACATGTTCAACCACGATGACGTTAGGCGAATGTGCTAGCCAAGGTGTTCATCTCACAAAACAAAAAGCAGTGAAAACGTTTCGTGAGCAGCTATTAAATGGACTAACCGAATCTGCACTTGCTAAACAGAATGTGAAAGACGTTGAACTGAACATCACAGTGCAAGATAGCCAAGTGATTAAAAGCGGTTTCGAAGGAAATAGCGATTACTTCACATCGATTCAGGCACAAATGCAAGCCAAGCCAGAGCCAGTTGCAGCATGTAAACTGCTCAACGTACCAACTCGTTACTGTTTACAAGGTTCACAAACCACGCAGAAACGTACTGATAAGCAATGGTCTACAGTGACAGTTCGCTCAGACCAATTTAATGATTCTGTGACTATTAACGGTATCAATTACGGAAGTACTCCAGTAGAAATAGTACTTCCAGCTGGCCGACACCAAGTGACCGTATCTAAAGATGGATACGAAACTTACAACCGTGTCATCACGATTAACGGTAACGACACTGTTTGGGTAAAACTCCGCCCAAATAAAGAGAGCTAAACTTTCATAAGTGGTGGAAACTTCATCACACTTTCAGCTCGCTAAAACGTCATTTTGTTACTAAGTTATTGAAAGATGACTTCTGACAAAGTGGCGTTTTCGTTTACAATAGCGAGAACATTTTCATTAGCTAACTGAAGTAGATAATAATGCGACAAGGTTTACCCGCTCTGTTATTGGCACTCTCTCCTTGCTTAATGGTTTCATCAACGTTGGCAGAAGAAGCTCCGTCTTCAGTCAGCGCCATTGATGATGCACTGTCTAGCCAAAGTACAGATTTGCAGGATGCAAAGAAGACGACTCAGACTCAGCAAGCCGCTTATCAAAAACAATCAGATGAGTTGGTACGACTAGAAACTCAAGCAAAAGCGCTTGACGCAACGCTGCAGTCAGCTAAAGCATCGCTACAAAAAGCCTATACAAAAATGATTAACGACCCTAAGGTCGATATCTCTCCTATCAAGGCAAGTTATCAAGCAGCTTGGTCTGATGTAAAACAGAACCAAAAAGCCCGCCTAGATGCCACACAGAAGCTTCAAGACATGGAAGCACAACTAGCTCAACAGAAAGCCAAAGAAAATGCCATCCAACAGAAAATAGTGGCGCTTGGTCAGGATAAATTGCGCGCTCGAGCTGAAAGGCTTAAGAGCGAGTTAAAACAGACTGGAGAACAAAAGGTCAGTTTCACCAATAAATGTGATATCAAAATGACCTTAGCTCAATGTGCAGACCAAACGAAAGAATTGGCGTTGCAGAAAGCAGTCAACCAATACCAAGATTGGCTAATCGACAGTGCTAGTGAAACCTCTGTCATTAAACAGAACCTCAACAAAGTTTCCCTCAATATTCATCTCATTAAATACGATATGAATAAGGCTGGCTTTGTAGACAATAATCGTTATCAAACGGTACTTACAGCCCAACTTGAATCTCGCGCTGCTGAAACCTCTGCATGTACTTTGCTTGGTATCGACAATAGTTATTGCTACGCAGTCGACCAAAACGGTCAACCACAGCAAAAGCAGAAAGAAGTCGCTTGGGTTAGTCTGAATGTACGTTCTAACCAATACAACGACAACGTTGTGATTGACGACGTAAACTACGGAAGTACGCCAGTAGAAATCATGCTTCCGGTGGGTAACCATTTGATAACTGTAGAAAAAGAAGGATATGACTCTTTTTCTCAATTAATGGGTATTAATAGCGATCAAACGCTAAGAGCGGTTTTACGCGAACAAGCTAATCTTCTAAAACCAGGACATAAATTCGCTGACTCATTGAAAGGTAACATAAAAGCGCCAGAGATGATCACGATGATACGCGGTGAGTACCTTGTTGGCGAGAATGCATCACGTAAAATTTACCTTGATCATGCTTTCGCAATGAGTGCCGCACCGATTACTGTCGGTGAGTTTGAGACTTTTGTGAACCAAACTGGCTATCAAACAGATGCTGAATTAAAACATCTTTGTATTTCGGTAAACAATTCAGAAGTGACGCCTGTTTCTGATAGCTACTGGCGTAACCCAGGTTTTAAACAGACAGCGTCAAATCCGGTTGTGTGCGTTAGCAAAAACGATGCGAAAGCTTATACGCAATGGCTCAGCAAACAAACGGGCTCTGTTTATCGTTTACCAACCGAAGATGAATGGGAAATCGCAGCGCGTTCAGGTAGTCAAAGTGATTACTGGTGGGGTGACGATTTCGGTGCTGATAAAGCAAATACTGGTTGGGGGGGTAGCACTTGGTCAAATAAGAGCACCTCTCCTGTTGGCTCTTTCGCACCCAATAATCTAGGTTTCGTTGATGTGGTAGGCAACGTATGGGAATGGACTCAAGATCCGCGTGGAATGGCTAAGGGTGGCGCTTGGAGCTTTTCGCCAGATATGGCTAAGGCATCTAGCGAACTCTTCATTGATCCAACTTCTGCAGCCAACTACCTCGGTTTCCGAGTATTACGTGAATTAAAATAGCCGCGGCTACACAGCAAAGAACGAAAAAAGGGAGTATTTACTCCCTTTTTCTTTGGATTTTATTTCAATCATCAACGGAATTATCACAAAAATCCCATCCATTGAACCCAAACGATTATGGCGCTAAGCGATCAATAACCCAATTTTGTTCACTTAAGCTATACAAGAATCGGTCATGCAAGCGGTGCTCACCACCTTGCCAAAATTCAATGCTGCTAGGCACAACTCTAAATCCACCCCAGAAACTTGGGACAGGCACTTCGCCATTAGCAAACTTTTGTTTAAGTTCTAGAAACTTCCCTTCCAAAATACCACGCGCAGAAATACGACTACTTTGATGACTTGCGATTGCTGCAATCTGGCTATCTTTAGGACGCGAAGTAAAGTACTTCATGTTTTCGAATGCAGAGAGCTTTTCTACAGTACCAGTGATATGAACTTGACGCTCTAACGGATGCCAAGGGAAATGCAAACTGATTTTGGCATTGTGTTCTAAGTGTTTAGCTTTACGACTGCCTAAGTTGGTGTAGAAAACAAAGCCGTTCTTATCGATATTTTTCAGCAATACGATACGTTGAAACGGCTGGCCCGTTTCATCTACTGTCGCAACAGTCATCGCGGTTGGGTCAGACAACTTCGCATCAATCGCCTGTTGAAGCCATAAATTGAATTGTTCAATAGGGTCTTCCTTTAAGTCTTTTCTTCTTAAGCCGCCCTGAATGTATTCGCGACGAATATCTGCAAGATCCATTTCTACTCCTTATCATTTTTTATGGATTTTGCGCTGATATAGCTTGGAACTCAAGTCTTGCTCGCACAGATAATCAACAAACAAACTGATACATTGAATTTTTCTAGAAAAATGCGCTTTTGTTTTAGCTCATAAGTCCAATAAAAAAAATATCCTCCGGCATAGCCGGAGGTTTTTCATATGCGCCTATAAGGCTCTCCTACCAGCAGCGCCCTAGCAGGCGCATCGTGATCTGACATTTGCATATGACTATTTCTTGCGACCCGTAAACGGGTTACCTGAATATGGGATCGACAGTTGCTCTCCCATTTTGTCTTGATCTAATTAATGCTTGATGTAATTTTGGATCTGGCTTGTATTTTTACCGACTGTATCAACGTAATAACCCCGGCACCAAAATTCTCGATTTCGGTATTTGAACTTCAAATCCCCAAATCGCTCATAGAGCATCAAACTACTTTTACCTTTTAAATATCCCATAAAACCTGAAACACTCAACTTCGGTGGGATTTCTAAAAGCATATGAACATGATCTTTACAGCATTCAGCCTCGAGTATATTCACGTCTTTCCATTCACATAGCTTTCGCAAGATTTCTCCAACTGCTCGACGTTTTTCACCGTAGAACACCTGCCTTCTATATTTGGGTGCGAATACTATATGATATTTACAGTTCCATCTTGTGTGAGCTAAGCTCTTCTCGTCCCCCATATTGGGACCCCCTTTCAATTTCTGATTAACTCTTGTAGTTGCCAGACCACAAGGTATTTCTAACAAATTGAAAGGGGTTTTATAACTGACTTATAGCTATAAGCTTAACGGAACCCCCAGCCAAGCTGGGGGTTTTCTCTGTACAAAAAAGGGAAAGCATCCGTGCTTTCCCTTTTGCTAAATCGATAACAGAGACTTAGATATCGTCATCCTCGCCAATAGCACCATCAGCTAATTTAGCCGCACATAAGATTTTGTACTGATTGAAATGAAACACAGAAGGACCGTGGGCACGCTTAGTTGTCACCCTTTCATCGGCGAACATCACGGTGACATGCGTAAAGACTTGCCCTCGTGCCTCAACGGTTTTAGTGAGTAACAACTGTTCGAAATCTTGCGTTACTAGCTCGACCGCATGTCTAGCTTTTTCCATTCGGGCATTAGCGACTTTCTTTCGATGCTCTACTCTATCGATATCTTCTTGCGTGCGTTTTGATTTGTCGCGCTTCTTAACAACCAATTCACGGCGCACCGCATCCATCGTCGCTTCTTGAGCTTGCTTGTAGATGGCTTTTTGTTTAGCAATTCGTTCTTTTTGATTTGGGTATTTCGCAAATGCTTCAACGTAAGTCGCCGTATCGCCTTCAACACCAAGATTAAAACATAGGACACGACCGCCAACTTTGGCATGACCGCCACTCAATGTCCCTTGAGTCTCTTTTTCATCTAAGACAACTAAGTCACCGCCACAACGTAAGTCGTTACTCATTGAGTGTACTGCAAGGTGAATATCGCCCGTAGCTTGCAGTTCAGAGAACTGTGCGTAGTTCGCTTTAATATTACCACCCGATTTAACGACACAACTCTTAGGTTCAGATTCAGAGACGGTGTGACCTATAATGCCCTTCCCTACATCAATATCGCCTTGAGCTTGTACGTCAGCCGATTCAATAAAGCCGCCAACCGTCACACTGCCTGTCGCGCGGATAATCATTCCAGGTTCCACATCACCGGCGACGACAACAGAACCTTTAAATTTAACGTGGCCAGTTGCAACACTCACACTGTTAAGACAAAGTGCAGTTTCTACATCAACTGTGCTTTGACGGATGATAGGCATACCTGATTGGCTAGCTAAGAGTAGATTCGCATCGTTAGGAGAGATGTAAGTACCTTTACCTTCCTTCATCGATGCATCAGCACCAGGTTTAGGTTTGATAGGCTCACCTAACACCGTAAAACCCATTTTGCCTTTGGTCGCAGGTTCACGGCGCATGACAGGATCATTCTCACCAACCGTAATGGTTTGACCAAAATCGCGCATATCAATTTTATGAGCTTCGTTATCTTGGGGAGCCAAGATTCGCTTCATTACATCTTCAACTAAAGGGACAAGACGAGCACTATTACCATTTTGAGCAGGTGTTCCCTGCGCAACGATATGACTAAACGTTTCACCAGGAGCAAGTGACTGACTAGCGACCAATACCTTTTTTAACGCTACCTTATTGATGCCTTTTTTCACATGAGCTTCGGCTAGGTGGCGGACGATATCAGGTGCTGCGATATTTCTACCACCAAAAGCCCCTGTGACGGTCATAGTCGCCGTCATATCTTTATCCGATAAAGATATGACAATTTGTGCATCCGCTTTTTCAGCGATGACAATTCCAAGTCGCGCATCTGGATGATTTTGTTTTGCCTTAGCAATGAAGCGTTCAACTTCACTGTCCAGCACTTTAAATTTTCCTGCACCGATTTCCAATAAAGCATCACCCAGTGACGAATTATCAAATTTACCGTCAGCCGTTTGACTTGCATCCATTTTTGCTACGACGCGAACCTGCTCATCGTCTAGTGCAACAAAGTCCTTCCACATACTACTTAACCTAAGGATTATTTACTGTCGCGAGTGTATCGAACATTCGCCACGGACCAAATATTTCTGGTTTTAAAATCAGGGTCATATCACCCTCATAAGCTTAGAAATACATTTTATGTAGTTTACAGTGTAAATTGCATCTGTCCGGATTAAGAGCAAAATCAATTTACACTGTAAATCAAATTTATCATCGGGTTAGTTAATCACTTTACAGTGTAAATTGTCCAACACCCTTTTAAGTTCTTCTCGCAATTTATTCTCTACTTGTTTTCGGCCGGAAAGAGAAAAACTTGAAGCGCACTCTTGCCAGCTCCACTTCTGTAGCACTTTTGCTATCAGCAAATTGGAGATGCTTGCCCATTGCTCAGACGGTAAACCTAACAACCATTCCGCCATGATGAATGCGCAACTTTCATAGTTGCCACCACCTTGTACGTAGTAGCCAATTAATCGTTCGTGAATCTTGTTTGCTTTGCCATAATGTATTCGCTGCATCAAACACCATCGAATCAAGCTACCATCGAGCTGTTTGAAGTTATCATCGAGTTCAAACAATAGGTGCTGATAAAAAAGCGCATTCGCTTGTTGAAGCCAATCAACCTTATCACTCTTGACCATTAACAGGGAGTAACAACCGCTGGCTTGATCTCGCTTAGAACCAAGACGCACGGGTTCAAATCCGTTGCGATGCCAAAATTCGACGAGAGAATCAGTAGCACCAAAACTTGTAGAAAAGAAATCTGCTTTTTCGTTTAGGCAAAATTGGTTCAGCAGCGAAGAACCAATAGACATTCGTTGGGCATCAGGATGAACTGCTATACGCATTACACGATAACTTATCTGCTCAGCAGCAGCAGTAATGCCCATCTGATTCGCAATGGATATTGCAGCAAGATGTCCTTTAGGACGTCTTTTCCCTTGGCATATTTGCTCAACCATTTCGGGGTTAAGCCCGCCCTCTTTCACCGCGAGTAAACAACCGACGATGGAATGGGAATCTTGAGCAACCCAAATTACCATATCAGGATCAGTAAGCAGCTGGAACAAATCATTAGGAGATGTTTGATAGTGAGCATTGACCAAAATCGAGAAGATGCTCTGTAGTAACTCAGGCTTAGCGACCAAATTCTGTTTATCGATAAGGTGATATTGGACTTGGTGTTGCTCAATGGATAGTGGAGCAAGTTCGTAGTCCAATAAGAAGGCATCTCTTTGCCATTGTTCTAGCGGATCGTTAATCGCCCAACGAATAGGTTGGTCCATATGAAAAGTATTGTACCCAGGTCTTTCTTTCGTTAACCAAGCCTGAAATTTCAAAGTAAAACCACGTCCACATCCTTCATATCCGTTAATCGTGGATGAGAACACCATTCGATGATAATGCTCAACTAATGCCTGTAACATCGGAATAGGCAGTGCCGCTGCTTCATCAACAATCAGCAGGTCGCACTCAGGCTTATCGCGCAAAATCAAATCTGGAGCCATAAAGACCAAAGACGATTGGTGAAACGTCACTTGATCTTTAACACGCTGAGCCTCTGTTAGTTGCGTGGTCAAGTGCTGATAAAGTGGTTGCACCGCTTTGGCTGCAGGAGCTGTAACAACAATTTTAATCCGTCGCTCTTGCATTAACTGCGCACTCGCTATTCCTAGGGCACTGGTTTTCCCCCTCCCCCGGTCGGCAGTTAAAACCAATGGACGTTTGCGATGCCCAGTCACCACCTTTTTAATGAGTTCTACTGCTTGTTGTTGTTGGATTAAAGATGGTCGTTCAGAAAGAGGCTCGACTTTAGGTAACGGCGTTTGCTGATACGGCCCCAGTTGAAACAGATCACTCAAATGAGCATTGAGCCAAGTTTGAGCAAGATCGCAAGAGTGTGTTCGTGCGACAAACAAAACGAGCCCGCCACCACGTAACGTACCTAACGCAGAACTAAAGCTGTTTGCGTCCCAAGGTGCTGCCAAATTCCAAATAAGGATTTGGCACTCTCGACCAAGAAACTGATGCCCTTGATGTGATTCTACCTGCACGACCGAAACGCTGTTTAGTTGAGTGCCTAAAGCAAATACGTGCTGTATACCTGCTGACTCAATAAACTGCAGACAAAGCTCGTATGCGCTCTCAGTGTCCTGTTCTAGAACAACGCCGAAACGGCAATTTTGCTCAACTGCAACGTCTCGCAATTTAAGTAAATAAGATAAAGAACTGTTCATGTAACTCAATCATAATTCGAATTAAGTGAATGTTATCACAGCAGTGAAAGCACTCCCTACTACCTCTTTGGTGCTAAACTGAGATAAGGTAACCCATCTCAGAAATGATTTCTGATACCGCAGTAAAGGAAGAAAAAGTTTTGTCCAACACGACAAATTTATTTTGCTTTATTGAACATAGAAGTTGCCTAATCATTTGATGGATAACCAGTATTGGACTGGACACTTAAGGATAAAAAATGCAATGAAAACTTTTCTTAAAGGATGCCTGATCACCAGCGTTTTAGTAATGAGTACCTCTGCTTTAGCGAAAGAAACACTGAACGTATATGCATGGGGTGGTTATCTACCTGAAAAATCGCTCGCACAATTTGAGAAGCAAGAAAATGTCACCATTAACTACACTACTTTCGAAAACAACGAGGGTATGTACACTAAGCTGAAACTGCTTAAAGGAACTGGTTACGACGTTGTATTCGCATCAGCATACTTTATAGATAAGATGGGACGTGAAGGTCTGCTTGCTGAGATAGACCACTCAAAAGTACCAAACATGAAAGATACCATGCCTGGTTTACTTGGTTTACCTCATGACCCACAAAACAAATATTCGTTGCCTTATATTTGGGGTATTACTGGTCTTTACTACAACAAAAATCTCATTCCAGAAGGTATCTCTTCTTGGTCTGATTTGTGGAAACCACAGTACGCTCAACAAGTGATGCTTATCGATGACATGCGTGATGTTTTCGGTATGGCACTAAAAATGAACGGTCATAGCATTAACAGCACTAACCCAGCTGAAATCAAACAGGCCTACGAGTCATTAGTTAAACTGAAAAATAACGTATTGCTGTACAACTCAGATGCACCGCACGTACCTTATATTTCCGGTGAAGTATCTCTAGGTATGCAATGGAATGGTAATGGATTCCAAGGTCAACAAGAGATGCCTGAGCTCACCTTCGTAATGCCAAAAGAAGGGGCTGTAATGTGGATGGATAACTTTATTATCCCTGCAGGTACAGAGCACAAAGAGCTAGCAGAGAAGTTCATCAACTTTATGTATGAACCGAAAAACCAAGCAGAAATCGTAAATACTCTTGGTTATTCATCTGCAACCAAAGCCGGACGCGCGCTACTACCAGAGTCAATTCGTAACAACCCTACGATTTTCCCTAGTGATGCAGACATGAAGAAAGGCGAATTTACTAACGACGTTGGTCCAGAAGCGTTAGCGATTTACGACGAATACTGGCAAAAACTACGTAACTGATTTTTTAAACCGCTCAAATAACAAAGGCCCGCATAACAATGCGGGCCTTTTTGTTAATCACTCTCCTCAATATTGAACGACGCAATGTCCATTTGAGGGAGCACGAAAATGAACTGGCTATTGAAGTTTTCCAGCAACGAAATCTAGGATTTCTTGCATCAAAACATCATCGACCTTTTTAAGGTTCAGAGACAAATTAGTGCCCTTACGAGAGTAATTTGCTCGGCCTTTCACTAGTTCAATTTTAGGATTTTCTGTTCTTTTTGGCGGAACAAGATCTGAAATCCAACTTTCTAATGTTTCAGTCACTTCTTTCGTTATGCGCGTTACGCCTTGAGCTTCACAACACTGCCATACATATCTACCATCTTGATGGCATTTTTCAATCAGGGCTTGCTGCTGAACATCACTCAGCTCGTTAAATTGTTTATGCAATTTAACAATCGTTGGGCGACCTAATTCAACGACGTTAGGGTATGCTTTTAGCAGCTCTAGCGGCAATGCTGCTGCTTTTAATGCACCACTCACCAACGCTTCACTGCATTGGAACATGCGTGCTAACGCTTTCTGGTCTTCCGCTTCGCCACTGTCGAGCTTAGCTTGCATCTCACGTCCCTTTTCGTACAGAGACAGAGGCTTGTGCGCATTTGCTACGTCAGAGAGGAATTTGGCGTGTTCTGCATTTATGTCATTGGCAACGTAAACCAAAAACTCTTTATTGGCCAAGATACAAGACATTCGACGACGACTACCATCGAGTACTTCGATTTTGCCATCTGCAGTACGACGACCCACAGCGGGAAATTGTTGACCACGCTCTTTTAATGTCACCAAAACATCAGACAAAGCATGTTCATTAAGGAACGCTTGCTCACGCGCATTTTCTGCAAAAACAACAGTATCTGTCGCGACTCGCTCTGCTGGAACGCGTACCAACTCAAACGTCACCATCTCTTCACCGGCAATGGCTAGTTCGATAATTTGAGCTTGAGCCTTAGCTGCAGATTGCGCTTCTTGAGGGGTAGTCGCACGACGTTTATCCGCTTTACCAAATAGTTTTGCGTTCAATTCAGACGTTTTTAATGCCATTGTTCAATTACCCCTGATTCAAAGAAGACCAATTTGTATGAAGGACACGCTCTAGCTCCAGCGCACTTTTTTGTACTGCATCTTGAGCGGTAGCCAATGTTTTCTTACCACCTTCAAAATCACTGACCGTAAGATCAAAAACGGTACTATACGTGTCTGCACAAGTTTCAAAAGCGCGGCTACGAGGAATCGTTGCCATCATCACTTGATCACCAAGTAGATAGTTCATTTCAGTTAACACAGCGACTTGTTTCTTGTTGTCATCTTCGAACATAGTTGGCATCAAACGCACGAATTCCAGCCCTTTCCAGTCCTCTGGGAACATTTCATACACCGTAGGTAGGTGCTGGAAGAAGTTCACTGTAGAAGCCCAGTCTAAACGCTTAGCAGCGCAAGGAATTAACAACGCGTTAGAGGCAAACATTGCGTTCCAAACAAGAGGATCAACGTGTGGGCCTGTATCAATCATGATGATATCGAATTCATCGGCAATCTTGTCGATAAGCTTTTCTTTTAGCAGGCGAACAATATCTAGCGACTGATTTTGAGATAAATATTGCCAAGCTTCTGCGTTAAACATGGCATCTTCAGGAAACGCTGAAATGGTTTTTAAGTTTGGATATTGCGTTGGTAGCAGTACATTTTTAGTCAAAAATGCTTTATCTACTTCGACACCATCAGGCACGTTATCCAACATAATATCAACTGCCGAATAGATATTCGTGTTTTCGCCTAAGCTAATTTGTGGGTTCAAGAAAAGACGCAATGAACCTTGAGGGTCTAAGTCGATAAGACAGATGCGGTAACGTTTATCGAGGTTCAGCGCCAAACAAGCAGCAAGATGAACTGCTGTCATTGACTTACCAGTACCACCCTTCTGGTTTTGAACGTTGATGATCCACGGTTTGCTTTCTGAATTCTTCTTACGCTCATAAAATTTAGGTACGCCAGCAGCGTCCATCAACATATGGGCTTCAGACAAAGAAATAGAATAATGGTTAGCATTATTCTTAGTAAAGTTATGACCTTCCTCTTCCATCTTCGCAATAGCTTCATCGAGCTTACGGCGTGTTAAACCAGATCGCGTTTCCATCAACGCTTTAGACATAGGAGGGAAATGTTCTTCACGACGCTCTTCCAACACGATTTCAATACGATCAGCTTGAACTTGCTGAGTCTGTTCCGCGAGTTGGTAGAGATTCTGTATTGTTTGTTCTCTTTTCATTGC